>JAIEPT010000228.1 GCA_019748295.1 Gemmataceae bacterium
CGGCTCCTGCGCAACAAGCGGATTTCTTGAGACACTCGTCTGTCCGCTTACTACGTGCGCGGCTCCTGCGCAACAAGAAGGGCCCGGGATACTGCTCCCGGGCCCCTGTATCACGCGTCCCGACTTCTTGCCAAGTGGTCCGCCCGCGTTTGCGCGACGCTTACTCTATCGCACCGGCGGCGCCCGCCCCCATCCTGCCGAGAAACCGGGAAACTCCGTCGCTTTGGTCAGATCGATCGGGTTTGCAGTAACGGCAAGAATGCGGGACGACATGCTGCTTCCTTAAACTTGTTTGGTGATGGAACGCCCCTTCCTAAAGCATTGGGCATGCCGCTGCCTATGTTTCCAGCCGCCTGATGACGTAAAAGCAAATTTGCAAAGCGTTTGCATTCCTTCAACCGCCATTGCGGACCCTGAAGGGGTGAGAGCTTTCCGTCTTCAGTACGATACGGTCGTCATCCCAGAGGCAACACACGGCCCTACGAACTGCGCAACCGGCTTCCTCGTTAGCAGCAGCCTGCTATCGCGTCGTTTCTAGGATAGGGTATTCTGGCGAATCTGCGTCCCTGCGTTATGAGGTTCAGTCATGAGACAAGGCGCTATGGCATTCGCTCTTCTCTTGTTGGGCTGCACAAACGCTTGGGCGCAAGGCGACGAACAATCCCGAACCCTCGGCGAATTGAAGGCTCGCCTCTATGCCCCCGCCACCCCTGAGCAGAAGCTCCGCGAACACCTCGCGCAGCTTGAAAAGCAGACCGGATCGGCGTTGGCGGATCGGCGAAGCAAGGCGGATGATCCGCTCATCGCGTTGCCGCAAAAGCCACGCACTTACTGGCAGACCGCGCAAGACCTTTCTGAAGCGTTGAAGTGCCGCATCAGTTTGTTCGAAGGCAACGGGCCGGCCCTAATCGACGGAACTCCCGCGAAGCAGCAATCGGTGGTGCTTGACGGTATCGTCCGCATCAGCGTCAGGCGATGGATGGTGCAGCGCGACGAAGAGACGGGAACGCATGTCGCAGCCGTCACGCTGGACGTCGCATGGGAGCCGGGTTTCGAGCCGTTCTACCTGGAAGTGCGCCCGGCTCATGCGAAAGCCGAGAAGGCGACGTTCGACATCGCGGGCCAAGGCAAGGAGAGCATCGCCCATCGTCGAGCGACGGAGATCACGCTTCGGATGCCGGCTCCGCCGCGAAGCGTCCGTCAGATCGATGTGCTGGAGGGCGAACTCCGGATCCTTGGTCCGAGCAAGATGCTTGATTTCGTTTTCCCGGACGCATCGGTCGCCAAGTCGCTGACGCGGGAAGGGGTGACGGTTGGAATCAAACCGGGAACTCGCAATCGCTGGGCGTTCGATGTCGCGATCCAGAACCCGCCCGGCGGGCCCGTCTTCGAAAGCTTTCAGTCCTGGCTCGACCATAACCGCATTCAGCTCGAACGAACCCAGGCGGGCAAAGCCGAAACCTGGCGGCCCGATCCCAATGCCGAGGAACTGGTCGGCATGCTCACGGCGGAAAATGCCGCCATCCGCTATGTGTTCGAAGGCACGCAGGGAAAAGGAACACCGAGACAGTGGGCCCTGCGATATCGGACGCCTGGGAGAATGGTCGAACTGCCGGTGAGGTATCGATTCACCAACTTGGAACTGCCCTGATGCGACCAGCGAATCAAAGAAGATCGCAAGTGCGGCCGACGTCGCGGAGGTCCAAATAGCGGCGAACCCATTCGTGGGCTTGCGCCAGCGTCCACCCTTCGGCCTTTGCAAACTCAACACGGCATGTCGGCGAAGGGTCCGTTTCGTCGAAGAGAATCTCGCGCACGCCGCGATCCAACTCGACGGCAACGCCGCTGCAGACAGGGAACAATCCCAGGTGCAGCACGATGGCGTCTTCGCCCTCTTCCCATCGGGTGCGCGGGTCGGGCCGCTCGACCGCCACTTCTTGCAGTTCGCGATAGATGAACTGCTTGGCGGTCGAAAGCCCCATGCTGCCCGGGAATACAACCTGAGCCAGGCAGGGCCGGGTTTTCGGGAGCACCAGCACGCGGAGTTCGATCTCCGGGAAATCGGCCAAGTTCTCGCATTCCAGATGGGCGCGCTCCTGCAAAGACAGGGGGCGAAGCGTGCAGCAAAGGCGGTCGGCTTCGCGGGTCCAGGCATAACGCGAACCGCCTTCGCCATGCAGGTGATGCCAAAGCTTGTGGAACGGGAGAAGCCCCGAAGGGCATGACATCAATGTGTCCTGCGCCGCAGGCTGGCCGACAAGAATCAATCGCGGCGAACGCCGAACCAACGGCAGAAGGTCGGCCTCCTCGAACTTCTCCGCTTCATCGACGATGAGCCAATCGAATGATTCGCCCGCCAGGGTGTTGCGGAGGCGAACGTCGTTCTTGGCCGCGGTCAACGTGCCCGCAACCACATTCGCAAGCCGAGGCAGGCGGGCCGACATCTGATCGGCCGCTTCCTCGAGAAAGGCTGCCCAGCGATGGGCGAAGCCGTCGTCCTTTTCGTCTTCCTCCCAGGCAGCCAGCCAACGTGTGCGGGCTTCCATGACGGAAACGGGCGTTTGTTCGATGGGGCGATGCTCTTCTTTTTCGAGCGTCATGATCCGGCGCTGCCAGATCGCATCCCATTCGGTTCGAGCCGCCTCGAGGTCGGACAGCCGATGCGACCATTCGCGTTGCCTGCGTCCGATTTCGGCAATGGCGAGTTCGGATTTTTGCCGATTCAACTCTTCGTTTGCTTCGGCGATCCGTGCGGCCAGCCCTGCCAGCCTGGCCTCGGCTTCCGCTTTCTCCGCGGACAGCCTGGCGATTTTCTCCGCAAGGCCCGCATGCGTCGTTTCCAGTTCGGTCATGGAGCGTGCCCGCCAATAGGCGAGCGACCACCAACGACGATGCTCCTTGGCGGCCACCATCGGCTCGAGCGTAGACGCACTCTTGCGGGCCGATTCGAGTTCGAGCAGTTGCTCGGCCAATCGACCCTTCAAAGCACGTTCTTCGGAAGCAACCGACTCGAGCGCATGATTGCGACGCTTGATGAGTTCGACCAATTCCAGGCTGAACGGCCCCGACGGCAAGGTCCGGCCCGAACCCGGAAGGCCATGGGACTCGGCCTCCACCTCGGAAGCGATCATCGTCGCTCGGCGCCGGGCTTCTTCGGCTTGGCGGTCCCATTCGTCGCGGCGAACAAGTTCCTTGGCAATCTCATCGTAGATCGATTCGATCGCCGCTCGACGTTCGCCGCGCCGGGCCGCGCGATCGCGCGATTCTCGGGCCTGCCGGAGCGCCTGCTGCCGGAGCGCCTCGGCTTGCAGATCGGGGGTGATGCCGCGAAGCAACTCGCAAGGTTCGCGATCGGCGTAGAGCAGCGGCAGAATCTCAGTTTTGCCCAACAGCTTTTCGAGCGCCGCTTCGGCC
The DNA here is from genome assembly GCA_019748295.1 of Gemmataceae bacterium. Classification (GTDB taxonomy): domain Bacteria; phylum Planctomycetota; class Planctomycetia; order Gemmatales; family Gemmataceae; genus JAIEPT01. The sequence continues at coordinate 3,415 of JAIEPT010000228.1, forward strand.
GCTTGCTGGGTGGACGAAAGGAAAAGGACGCGCTCGCCGCGACGGACGATTTGCAAGATCGCTTCGGCGAGCAGCGGCACATGGTCCGGGCCGACGCGACGGCGGACCAGGCAGAAATCCGGCGTGGCCAGCATCCGGCTTAACGCATGCACGCGTCGATCGCCCAGCGACGCATCGCTGCATGCGGTCGGCTCAGCAAGTGCTGGCACGAACTCGTCGCCGCGGCCCGCAAGGGCCTGGACTAAGCGAGGCAGACAAGTCCCCGTATCGCTATGGGGCCGATTCGCCGGCGTGGGCAGGGGTCTGGAATACGCGAAGCCCTGTCGCCGAGCTTGAGCGAGCACTTCGATCTGCTGATCTTGGCTTGCGGTTCGATACCAGTCTTCCCATGCAGGAAAATGCGGAGATGCGGGCGCTTCATGCCGGCCATGGGCGGCACGAGGCGGAGCCAGCGTCGCGCTGCTCGTCGCTTGCCGTTCTCGCGTCATTGCACGGCCTCTGATGCGGCGGCAATGCGAGTCGGCTGAACTTGCGGTCGAACCCTTGTGGGCATCATGCGGAAATTGAAACCTGGAGAAAACAGTGAACCTTCGCTTCAACTAGCGAACGACGGAGAGGCCGACCAAGGTTGCGACAGCGCAGGAGGGAGATTCGGTTCGGCCGTACCACGATATTCTGACGAATGAATTCGCCTCAGGTTATCTAAATGACGCGAAATTCACAAGAAAATTCACGGAATCGCGGGCGGCGGAAACGCCTTGGGTGTGGTTTTGGCGGTCCCACAGGCGTTTTTCGCTTGTTTTCCCAGGTTTCCCCTGTCTTCCGCTTGCGGCTTAGCGTTCGGAGAAAGCCCTAGTTTCGCTAAGCCGCAAGCGGAGAACACGCACAGACCGTTCGAACCATTTCCTAATCATCACGCCTCGACGGCGCTCACGGCGAAGTTTTGCGTGTTGAAATAAACGTCCTGCACGGCGTTCGGCCCAGGAAAGAAGATTGCTTCCGTTTGCTTGGCGGCTGCTTCGGCTTCTTCGCGACAGGCGAAGACGATGGGGCGAAACGATTGGCCGGGGGCACGATGACAGGCGAGCCAAACAAACGCGTCGGAGCGTATGCGGATTTGAAAGCACGTCTCGGCCGTGTCGCACGCCGTTTCCACGGGAGAGGCCGCGGACACGGACGAAGCCTCCAACGATTTCAAAACGCGCCTCGCTTCAACGGCTGCCTGTTCGCGGCTGAACAGGGGGAACTCATTTATCCCCGCGGCGACGTCGCAACGAGTCGGAATGAAGTCCCACGGCAAACTGCGTGGGCGCAGCACCACGAGGGTTCTCGATCCCATGGGAACCAGAATCCCCAGAGCCTTCGGATCGGCGAAACGCGCATCCACTTTGCGAAACGGCATACTGCCAGGATAAGAATCCGACCGCCTCATGCGGATGTGAAAAAGAACTACAGCCTCAATCTGCTTGAGGCGAATGGTGTTCGCTTTGCTCCCTCTCCCTCCGGGAGAGAGAGTGGTCCTCACGCTCCGCGTGAGGTCAGCGGCGATACAAAGTTCGTCCGCGGAACGTATTCTGGGTTCGGTTGTCCGTCATTGCACCGACGCTGACCTCACGGGGAGAGGGTTGGCACGGTTGGCACGCCATGCCGTCGCATGGTTTGCAGTCCGCGTTCCGCTGCGCGTCGCGGCTAAGCTAAGAATTCGCTTCGCAACCACTGTCTTCCGCTTGCGGCTTAGCGTTCGGAGAAAGCCTGGTTCTCGCTGAGCAGTATGCCGTCGCGCCCCGGGGACGCAAGTGCCTTGTTTCGCTCTCGCCTTGCGGCAGGCAATGGCCTGGGACACAATCACCCTTCGCTGCCCTCTTTGCGAGATCACGGTCATGACTTCGTGGATCGAAGGATTTTGGGAAGGTTTGAGCAACGACCTTTTCGTTCCGCCTGATGGCCGGCAGATCGGCCAGATCGTCGGGCGCACGGTCATGGCCGCGATTTTGGGCGGCTTGCTCGGCTACGAGCGCGAGCAAAAGGGAAAAGCAGCCGGCATGCGGACCCATATGTTGGTCGCCCTGGCCGCTGCGTTTTTCGTCATCGTGCCTCAGCAGATGGGTTCAGACCACGCAGCAGTGAGCCGGGTGGTGCAAGGACTCGCGGCCGGTGTCGGCTTCCTCGGCGCCGGCGCGATCATGAAGCAGACCGACAAGGGACAGGTGCTCGGCCTGACGACGGCAGCAGGGCTCTACTTCACCACGGCAATCGGCATCGCCGCGGGCCTGGGCCAGGAAATCACCGCCCTGCTCGCGACGTTGCTGTCGCTTCTGATCATTCGCCTGCTCCCGTATGTGGAAGGGATCTTGCCCCTTCCCAAACGAGGCCTTGATGCCGATCCGGAGCCCAAATCCGTGAGCAATCCGCACGAAGTCATCGATGTGAAGAAGCAGGTTGACGACGGCGGCTTGAATTAGTCGTGCACGTCAGCTGCAAACCATTGGCGCACGAAACGCATATCGTCTTTCCGCGAGCGGCGAGTTCGTTTCGGAACCGCCTGTTCAGGCTTTCCGCTAGCGGGTTCGCGAAATCAGGGCTTTCTCCGAACGCTAAGCCGCAAGCGGAAGGCAGGTGCTCGGAACCATTTCTAGGCCAACGGAATTGGCATTCGATCATTTCACGACAGGGCGATTTCGTCATGGAACTTCCCTGCATCGCTGGCGGCCTGACAAATCGCCCGAGCTAGGCACGTTCGACCAGGTAGCCAGCGCAGCGGGCGCCGACTTGCGTCTGCTTGAAGCTTGAAAAACGCTTGGTATTTCCGACGATATCCGCAACCCGCCTTCCCGGGACCGGAGCCTCGCTGATGGACACCGACTACGCCACGCTCGCGGAATTGGCGGGGGGTTTCATCCACGAAATCAAGAACCACCTCGGCACCCTCGCGCTCAACATCCAACTTCTGGGCGAAGATTGGGAAGACCCGCAGAACCAGCGCGAACGGCGGGCGGCCCAGCGCATCCAGCGACTTCACGGCGAATGCCAACGCCTCCTCGAGCTTTCCAATGATTTTCTCCGCTTCGCTCGCATCAGGGAACTGGACTTGAAGCAGACCGATCTGGCGGTCGTCGTCAGCGAGATGGTCGATTTCTTCGCCCCGACCGCGATGGCTGCGGGCATCGAGACGAAGACCTACCTCGGCGCCGATCTGCCGATGGCGATGATGAACGCCGACGCGTTCAAGCAAGCGCTGCTCAATCTGCTTCTCAACGCGGAACAAGCAATGCCCGAAGGCGGCGAGATCATCGTGCAAGCCGCTCCCGAAGCGGGGGGCGCCAAACCGATGGTACGTCTCGATGTGATCGACACGGGCAAAGGGATGGCGCCCGAAACGCTTTCCAAAGTGTTCAAGCCGTTTTATTCGACGAAGCAAGGGGGGAGCGGGTTAGGCCTCGCCACGACCAAGCGCATCATCGAAGCCCACGGCGGTTCGATCGCGGTGGACAGCGAGGTGGGTAAAGGGACCAAGTTCACGATTCGATTGCCGAGGGCATAAACGCTCAGACTTCAATCGCTTGGCCTTGCCGCAAGGCGGCCACCGGCGAGTTCGCGACGTCGAAGTCGTCGCGGTAGTGGGTAATCCGCATTTTGCGGCGGATCGATTCGGGAAGCGTCGCCAGCTTTTCGAGGGGAGTATGCAGAAAGGGTCCGCCCGCTTCATGCACGATGAGATCGCATGCGGCGAGCCAGTCGATGAGGGCGGGGTCGAAGGCCGTGTCGGCACTCAGGCCGATGCACTTTCCCCCCGCGTGAATGCGTCCCGCGATCGTGGGAATGTTGTGCAGCGTTTGCCGGCATTCGACGCGGAAGGGACCGACGGCAGTGGGTGTCGCTTCGTCGAGCCAAGTGGTTGCAAAGAAATCGTCGAAGTTTCGCCGCACCGGCTTCAGATCTGTTTGCGACCGGGACCATTCCATGCCGCCGGCGAGCGTGCAATTCCAGAGCGAAGCGCCGATGTCGCGGTGGGTCAAGAGAGGCAGCTTTTTGCCGAGCACATACGCGAAATAGTAGGCCAATCCCTCAAGACCCGAGACGTGGTCTGCGTGCAGGTGCGACAGGAAGACGCCGCGAAGTCGCTCAAACGGCAAAGGCACGCCTGCGCCGCGGCTTCCTTCTTGAACGATTTTGCGGATCGGATGGGGGCAGTCGAAAAGAATCCACTCTTCGCCGGCAACGATGGCGTAGCACGACGAATACCAGTCTGCCGAAAAGGCGTTGCCGACGCCGAGAACCACCAGACGCATGCGTCATCCCAACGGAGGTGGGGGCGATACGAAGTCGTCCGTGTGATTCTGACAGAATCGTGGGCGAACGGCCATGCCAGTCGGAAACGGAACACCGACACTATGCCGTGCGGGGTTCCCAAT
>JAIEPT010000037.1 GCA_019748295.1 Gemmataceae bacterium
GGATCCGTTGCCCGCAGTGCAAGGCCACCATTTTCCGCAAGGAATCGGAATCCCGGTTTAACGTCTGCCCCGACTGCGATCATCACTTCTATCTGCCGGCCCGCGAACGCATTCGCCAGCTTCTCGATCAAGACTCGTTCGAAGAATGGTTCTCCGGACTCAAACCCAAGGATGCCCTCGGTTTCAAGGACCGCGTCCCCTACGCCCAACGCATTGTCGCCGAGCAGAAAAAGACGGGCATGAACGACGCGGCCGTCGTGGGCCGCGGATATGTCCGCGGGCGGCCGGTGGTGCTTGCGGTGACCGATTTCGCCTTCATGGCGGGCAGCATGGGTTCGGTCGTCGGCGAAAAGCTGACGCGGGCCGCGGAAGCTGCGACCAGGATGTCGTTGCCGCTGATTATCGTCAGTGGTTCGGGGGGCGGTGCCCGCATGCAGGAGGGGATCCTGTCCCTCATGCAAATGGCGAAGATTTCATCCGCGCTTGCTCGCCACGATCAGGCTGGCGGGTTGTATCTGTCGATCCTCACCAATCCCACCATGGGCGGCGTTGCGGCCAGCTTTGCGCTCCAAGGCGACTTCACCCTCGCCGAGCCCGGCGCCCTCATTGGCTTCGCCGGCAAACGCACGATCTGGAATACCGTTCGGCTTGAGTTGCCCGAAGGGTTCCAGACCAGCGAGTTTCTCCTTAAGCACGGCTTCGTCGATCGCATCGTTCCGCGAAGGAAACTGCGAACCGAAGTCGCCCGCATCATCGACTTCTGCGGCAAATAGGCGCCCCGAATACACGTCATGCACCGTAGGGAACGCCCTCCGTGGCGTTCCGCCGAACTGGACGATGTCAGTCGCAGCATCCAATAGCTGCGCATTGTCAGAGCCCGAGCGCCAGCGAGGACTTCGCTGTGGCGCTCGGGCTCTACTAAAGTTCATACTGCGATGGATACTGCCGTTGACATCGTCCAGTCGGGCGGAACGCCACGGAGGGCGTTCCCTACAAGACGTGGTGTCGCAGCGAAACATCAATCCTCCGTCCACACCTTGCGCTGGCGCGACGAGGGGATGTGCAGCATCTTGCGGTACTTCGTCACCGTGCGGCGGGCGACCGGGTAGCCGGATTCCTGGAGCTTCGAGACGAGGTCTTCGTCGGATAGCGGATTGGCCTTATCCTCGCCGCCGACGATTTCGAGCAGCTTCTGCTTGATCGTTTCCCACGCCACTTCTTCGCCCGTCGCGGTCTGAGTGCCGCCGCCGAAGAAACGCTTGAGCGGGAAGATGCCGCGGGGGGTCTGCACCCACTTGTCGTCCACCGCCCGACTCACGGTCGTGACGTGGACGCCGACGATGTCGGCGATCTGCTGCATCTTGAGCGGTTCGATCTGCTCGGGGCCTTTGTCCAGAAACGCCCGTTGATGCTGGATGATCGCCTTGGTGACGTTGATCAGCGTGTTCTGCCGTTGCTGCACTGCGTCGAGCAACCACTGAGCAGCTTGGATTTTTCGCTTCAGGTACTCGCGAGCCTTCGGGTCCGCGTTCTTGTCGCGATACATTTCGATGTAGCGCTTGCTGATGTAGACCTGCGGCAACCAGTCATCGACAAGGCGAACCGTGTATTCGCTTTTCTCATCGCGTTCGACGACGATGTCGGGCGTGACGTAAGGAATATTCTCGCTGGTGTAGGCAGCGCCCGGCTTGGGATTGAGGTGCTTGAGCACTTCGATCGCGAGCTGGATTGTTTCGAGGTCGTAGCCGGTCCGCTTTTGGATGATCGGCAGACGATTGTGCTGGATGTCTTCGAGGTGGTTCTGGATCAGTGCCTTCACCACATCGCGGTAGGGCGTGTCCTTGGCCACCTGAAGCATCAGGCATTCCTTGGTGTCGCGAGCGCCGACGCCGGGCGGATCGAGTTCCTGGAGGTAACTGAGCGCATCCTCCAAGTCCTGCACCGTGACGTCGCCGCCATGTTCGACGGCCAACTCTTCCAGCGTGTACGGAATATGCTTGTGGTGATCTTCGTCGAACCAGCCGAGGTATCCGCGGTCATCGAGATGCGAAATCAGATACTCGACGAGTTCGCATTCTTTAGGCTCCAGCTCAAGATATCCGAGCTGGTTTTCGAGGTATTCCTGAAGCGACTCGGGACGGGCGGCCATGTTGGCCATCGCGTCGTGCTTCTTGTCCATCTCCTCGTCGATGCGATTCGACGAAGGACGGGTTTCCTCGTTGAAGTGGTCGTCCCAGTCCTTGTTGATTTCTTCAAGGCGGTCGAAGTCTTTTTCGAAGTCGTTCTTGTCGTCGATCTCGAGTTCCTTCGACGCGTCGTCCGGAGCCTCGGCCGTTTCCGTCGCGGTTTCGTTGCCGTCTTCGTCGAGTTCCGGCTTGTTCTCAGCCAGTTCGAGGACGGGGTTTTCCTGAAGCTCATGCTCCAGCCGTTCCTGCAACGCCATGATCGGGAGCTGCAGAATTTCCATCGACTGGATCATCCGCGGCGCAATCATTTGCCGCATTTCCGGTCGCATGGACAGGCTGGTGTTCATCTGCATGATTCGACTGCTCCTTCAAGAGCTATCAGCGGTCAGCGATCAGCTTTCAGCCAAACGACGCCGCAGGCGATTCTTTGTCTTTACTGCATTCTGACTTTTAGCTGACGGCTGAAAGCTGATTGCTGACAGCTAAAAGTCTCGTCTACCTTCCAACGCATCCGCGAGCATCTGGTTGTTCGCGAATTCGAGCGACGAACCTGCTGGAAGGCCTCGGGCGAGTCGCGTGATCCTCACGCCGCTGCTCGCCAACAAGTTCGAGATATAGAGGGCGGTTCCATCCCCCTCAAAGGTCGGGTTGGTGCCGAGGATGACTTCGCGGGCGCCGTTTTTCCGCACCCGCATCATCAAGGCATCCAAGGTCAGCTTCTCGGGTCCCATGTTTTCCAGCGGCGCCAATCGGCCGCCAAGTACGTGGTAAACGCCGCGAAAAATCCCTGACCGCTCTACCTGAGCCACGTCCCGCGATTGCTCGACCACGCAGATCGTCTTCGGATCGCGTCGCGCATCGGAGCAGATCGCACAAAGTTCGCCTTCCGTCAACGTGAAGCACTCGCTGCACGGGCGGACCTTTTCCTTCACATCCCGCAATGCGTCGGCCAAGGACAACACATCGGCGGGATCGGCGGAAAGGAGAAACTGAGTCAGCCGTTCCGCCGACTTCGGGCCGATGCCCGGCAGCTTCCCCAAACGCCAGGCGAGGCGAGCGATCGCGCCTTGCGGTTCCGGAAACCCGTTCGCGGGCGGGGGCATGGCTTACCCCAAACCAGGAAAGCCGGACGGCAAATTCACGCCCTCCGGAAGCCCCGCCGAGACGAGCGTTTTCCGTGTTTCCTCGCCTACCTGCATCTGCACCTTCTTGAGCGCCTGCGAGCAGGCCGCGGCCACGAGGCCCTCGAGCAGTTCCCTGTCGGCCATCGCCTCGTCGGTGATTTCGATGCGAACGATTTCCATGGCCCCGTTCGCCTTGGCCTTCACCATCCCCGCCCCGGCCTCGCCCTCGGCGACGACCGTATTCAGGCGAGAACGCATCTTTTCCGCTTCTTCTTTAAGCTTGGGAAGGTTTTTGAGCAGGTTGAAGATGGAACCGATTTCGCCGAACATCATTCGTCCTCGGTGAGAACCTCGCCGGTATCGTCCGCCTCATCGGCGGCGACACCCACAGGTTCCGATCTGCGTGCCGCCGTGCCGAAGTCGTCATCCATGGCGACGATCTGAGCCCCCATCTGCTGGGAGGCCTTTTGGAGCAGCGGGAACTGCATGATCTCGGTTCGCATCTTTCGAGTGCGATTGACTGGCAAATCAGATGCCGAACTTGTTCCGCCGTTGACGGCCGTATCGGAAATGGCCTCGGTGCGGACCTGAATCGGCTTGCCGACGATGCGGGTCAGGATGCCTTCGAGTGCGGCCCGTCGTGCGGGTTCGAGCAACTCGCTGTTCGCGTGATTATACTTCGCGGCAAAGCGGACTACTAGACTATTTGGTCCGAAAATTGCATACCCGGCTGCGCGTTTGATGTCACTGGCCAGCATAAGCCCACCTTGCAGTAGGACTTGTTGCCAGATCTGAGGCAGATTTTCTTCCGTGAAATCGATGGTTTGAACGCGAGCGGGCGAATCATCAGTCAGCTTTTTTTTTTCGGCGGAAGTCGTGCTGCCGCCAGGCGTTTGACGGCCTGAAGCGGGTGCGGATGCCGCGGAACGCGGCCCCGCGACCTGGCCTTCCTGGACCCATTGAACAAGCTGCGAAAGAGCCGCCAGATTTTCGAGACGGGCCATGCGAACAAGGGCCATTTCCAGAATCACACGCGGATGGCTCGTGAATCGCATGCGACTCTTTGCCGAAACGAGAATATCGAGGCCTGCGAGGATCGCGTCGGGCGACCAAGCCTTCGCCTGCTTCTGCAATTCGCCCCGGTGCGCCCCCGTGACGCTAAGCGTCGGCACATCCGGCCCCGCAGCCTGCACGATCATCAGGTCACGCCAGTATTCGATGAGTTGGTCCAGCAACTCGCCCAGCTGCTGCCCACGTTCTACTGACTGCTCCAGAGCCTCCAAAGCCTTCGCGGCATCCTTTGCGATCAAGGCGGCGGCGAGTTCGACCACGCGGTCTTCGTGGGCCGTTCCCAGCAGCTGATGAACACGCTCCGCGGTCAATCGGTCGCCGCCGAAGGACAAGAGTTGGTCGAGCAGCGACTGCGCATCCCGCATCGAACCGCCGGCCCGACGCGCGACGAGGTCGATCGCCTCATCGTCGGCCGCCATTCCTTCGCTGGACACGATTTGCTTGAGCCGTTCACGCAGCTGAGACATGCCGATGCCGGCGAAGTCGAAGCGCTGACAGCGGGACAGAATGGTAATCGGGATCTTGTTCGCTTCGGTCGTGGCGAAGATGAACTTCACGTGCGGCGGCGGTTCTTCCAGCGTCTTCAGCAACGCATTGAACGCCTGCGTCGTCAGCATGTGCACTTCGTCGATGATGTAAACCTTGTACCGGCTCCGCTGCGGCCGATATTGCACATTGGCCCGCAGATCGCGGATTTCGTCGATGCCGCGATTGCTGGCGCCGTCGATCTCGAGCACATCGATGTCTTCGCCGACCGCGATCGCCTTGCAGTTGGGGCATTGATCGCAAGGGGTCGAAGTCGGGCCGTTGTCGCAGTTGAGCGCTTTGGCGAGGATGCGGGCCGCGCTGGTTTTGCCCACGCCGCGTGCGCCGGTGAAGAGATACGCATGAGCGACGCGATTCGACTTGAGGGCGTTGGTCAGCGCCTGCGCAACCGGTTCCTGCCCCGCAAGATCGGCGAACTGCTGCGGCCGATATCGCCGTGCGAGGACGGTGTATTCCGCCGACGCATCCCCGACGGCTAGAGCCGCGTCCGCGACGGAGGGCGTTTCAACGACTTCAGCGGTTTTTTTGCGTGCCATGGGAATACGCCGCCAAGCCCCAGGGTAAGCGCAGCGCACCCTGGGGATCCATGCGCCCGGGGTCTGTATCCCCAGGGTGCGCTGCGCTTACCCTGGGGCTTGTGCACCATCAAAACAAGACGACCCGCGGCTTTGGGGGCCGCGGGTCATTCTATTCGCTCGCTGCGGGACGGTTGAGAGAGGCGCCCCCGCTGCACATGGTACGCTACGTATGGCTGCACCTTCCGGCCTGACCAGGTTGGCAGTTTCCCATTGCGCGGGACCCCTCCCAACCGCCTCGTAGCGGCGAGAGTGTCTCAGCTATGTCTCGACATTGTAGGAAGTCATCGGCGAGCGGAAATGTCGAATGACATCCATCTCGCTTCGATTCTCGACTCACGACCAAGCCCAGGGGCGAGCGCAGCGAACTCCTGGGTTCGGAGTGTCGGAAGCGTATTACATCTTCGGTCTGGAACCCAGGAGCTCGCTGCGCTCGCCCCTGGGCTTGGGGTGCTGTTGATTACTTCGGCGTTTGCTTCACGGTCGCCTTCGTGATCGTCACCTTCTCGACCGGCTTGTCGCCGCGGTCGGTCTTGGATTCGCCGATCGCCTTCACGACGTTCATCGAATCGTCGTCGGCGGCTTTGCCGAAGGCAGTGTATTGGTTGTCCAGATAGGCGTGCGTTCCCAGGCAGATGAAAAACTGCGAGCCGGCCGAGTTCGGGTCGTTGCTTCGAGCCGCGGAGAGTACCCCCGCGACATGCGGCGTCTTGTTGAACTCCGCCTTGAGCTTGTAGCCCGCGTCGCCTGTGCCGGTGCCTTGCGGGCAACCGCCCTGAATCATGAAGCCCTTGATGACGCGGTGAAACGAAACGCCGTCGTAAAAGCCGATCTTGGCGAGGCCGACGAAATTCTTCACATGTCCCGGAGCGACGTCGGGCAGGAAGTCGACCCGAATCGTACCCTTGGTCGTCTCGAGTTCGACCTGATAGTCGAACTTCGAGAAATCCATGTCCTTGGTCGCGTCGTCCACTTTCGATTTGAAGCTGCTCATGATGCGTTTCTCGTGTGAAAACGTTTAGCGGGGAGCCGTAGGCGACGAGAGCGGTCCTCACGCTCCGCGTGAGGTCAGGCGCGATGTAAGGTCTATCTGATATCGCTTCATTCGCCTATCGAGGTAGATAAACCAAGATGGGCGCACTTTGCATCGCCGCTGACCTCACGCGGAGCGTCAGGACCACTCTGGTCGCCTACGGCTCCCCGCTCAACGGGGATGGTGCCGGTCTACCGTGCCGCGATCTGATTCGCGGCCACGCCGGTCTCGATCGTGACCGAGCGAATGACCACCGGTTCCTTGGGCCGATCCTTGAACTCGTCGTCGTGCACGGGCCTTCGGTTGATTGTATGAGCGACGTCCATGCCCTGAACGATGCGGCCGAAAATGGTGTATTGGCCATCCATCCACGGCGCCTTGTTGAGCGTCACGTAGAACTTGGTGGACGCGTTGTTGAGATCGTCCGCCGCGTCGGAATCCTTGCTCGACCAAGCCCCGACGGTCCCTTCTTCGTGCTTGAGATCCGTCTTGATTTCAGGCTTCAGCCAGTAGCCGATGGAGCCGTAGCCATATTCGCCGGTTCCCAGCGGGCATCCGCCTTCGAGGTAGGCGATGGTTTTGTCGCCTTGTTCTTGCCGGGTGGATCGATGGAACTTGAGTCCGTCAAAATAGCCCGATTTGGCGAGGGCGACGAAGTTGCGCACATGCCGTGGAGCGACGTCGTGCCAGAGTTCGATGACGATGTCGCCTTGATCGGTCTTCACGCGAGCCAACAGCTTGCCGGTCTTGGGAAGGCGGACCTGGTCCCATAAGCCGCCCGTCATGCTGTTGCCGGCAATCTGCTCGAAGATGCGAGCGACATTCTTGCCCGCGGCCGTCTGATCCGGCGGACGCTGTTCGCCGAGCGGCGGATCAAGAACGACAGCGGTGCGGAAGGGATCGTCGCATTGCTCGGCGGGCGCCGCCTGCTGCGAAACCGCGACTGCCGGGACATTGACATTTGCTGGTGAAGCGGCCTTATCGCCCTCCGGTTTCTTGCATCCCGCAGCCCCGATCGCGATTCCCACCCCGACCGCCCAAGTCATCCATGCTCGCAACATTGACGTCCCCTCCATTGTCGCAGCGTGCTCCCATCGCGCGGGGAAGATAGCGTGGAACGCGGATCACGTCAAGTTAGGGGTCAAAGAGCCGCGCACGTAGTAAGCGGTTTTGCTTCGTCCAATTAGTCAAAGAGCCGCGCACGTAGTAAGCGGTTTTGCTTCGTCCAATTAGTCGTTCGTCCTGGAGGCACCCCCTTAACCGCTTACTACGTGCGCGGCTGTGCGTCGTGTAGGTGTTGATGATCCTGTGGGTGCGAGACCCATGCTGGTATC
>JAIEPT010000386.1 GCA_019748295.1 Gemmataceae bacterium
TTTATTAACTTGTTTGGAATTCTCCGAACATCAATCCGACAAGTTAATAAACTTGTCGCCACGAAAGGCGGGTGCCGTTTGACCTTGGACCTCATGCGGTCCGCGATGCAAGGTCAGGCGACCGTGGAAACAAGTTTATTAACTTGTTTGGAATTCTCCGAACATCAATCCGACAAGTTAATAAACTTGTCGCCACGAAAGGCGGGTGCCGACTGGCCCTGCATCGCCGCTGACCTCACGCGGAGCGTGAGGACCACTCTGGCTTACTTCTGGTACTTCTCCAACAGCACGCGATAGCGTTCGGCGATGGGTTGGTCGGGATAGGAGAAGTAGTCGCCGACGTAGGCCCGTGCTTGGCGGAAGCGGGCGAGGGCTTCTTTGGGTTGGCCGATCTCCAGTTGCAGGATGCCGCGGAGGGCGGCGAGGTCGGCCACGCTTTGAATGCGGCGTGCGTATTCCAGCGAGCCTTGTTCTCGCACGAGATTCGCCTCCCATAGGCGTGAAACGGAGGGGAAGCCGACGTCCGTCGGAAAGCCGAGCGGCAGCCCTTGCACTGCCGCCGACTGAGCGAGGGGCAGCGATTGCTTGAACAACTGGGTTTCCATTTCCTTGAGGAAGGTGTCCGTTTCCTTGTATTCGCCGATAGTGCCGGTGAGCAACACGCCGAGATAGGTGCGATTGGGCCCCAAGTCTTCGTCGCGAAAAGCTTGTATCGCCTCGGCGATGTTGCCGAGCATCAGGTGGATCTTCACCTTCGACCCCGCGGCCTCCCACTTTTCTTGCGGCGTCAGGGAATCGATTTTCAGCTCGTTGAGCTGGGTGATCGCTTCCAGCGCCAGGCCGCGATGGCCGACGATCTTTTCGCGTTCCTTCACCGTGGCGCGGTACGGTTCGCCGAACGCATGGCGGAATTTCTTGATGCCCTTCGCGGATGCCGAGCGTAGGTCGTAGTCCTCACGGCGTTTCTTGAGTTCATCCTGCCACTCGGCGAGCTTTTTGTTTTGAATTTCGACCACTTCGCGAATTACGTGCGTTTGATTGCCGGCCATGCTCAGGAAGTCGGGCATGTCCTTGATCGCCTTATCCAGTTCTTGAAACGCAGCGTCGTAGAGCGAATTGTGGCGGTACAAATCGGCAAGCGACGCACGTGCGAACGCATCGGAGGAATCGAGTTCCAGCAGGGAACGGGTCGTGGCGATGAGTTGGAGTTGCCGAAGTTCCGCGCGCAATCCGCCGCTTTGATGGCCTGCCTGCGTCACCCAATCCTTCTCGAGCATTTGCGACTGATAGGCGATGGCTTGGCCTGCGGCATCATAAGAGGTGCGATCCAACGGGTTCTCGGCCGCGGCTTGACGTGCCGTCCTCAACATCACGATGCCGGCCGCGGGAGGAGGGGACAGCTTCAGCTTGCGAATCGCCGCGTCGTTGTTCCAGAAGCTGAACCATCCAGTTGCAAAGGGATACGGTCCGTAGTTGAACGCCCCCGCCATCCAAACCGCATGGGATCTGGCCGACATGCGGAGAATCTCCGTCCCTTCGCGTTGCATCGCGAGCTGTGCTTGCAGCTTGATGAATTGGACGGAATGCGGCCGCGCCAGCGGCGGGTAGCCCTGGACGTACTGCGTCATGGGATCCAGATCGACGACGAACGCGGCCGGCATGACGGGGTTTTCGATTGTTGTTTGGAACACCTCCTTGTTCCACGCTTCGACGAAGTCGTCCTCGTCGGTCTGCTTGCCGACGACGAAATCGAGCGTTCGTCCGTCGGCGTAGGCGAGCCGAAAATGGCGCGGGGCGAGCAGCATCTGGTTGATGAGCGCGCGATAGGTGTTTCCTTTCTCCGTCTCCCACCGAATGCCGCTCAACATGATCTGGTCCGGCTGCAGCGTCGCCATCGTCTCGCGCCAGGTTTCGTCCTTCTCGATCTTGAGCGATTGATCGATCTTCCGCAGTTGCGCGTTGGCCTTCGCGAACAACGCGGTGCGGCCATCCTGAAACGCTTTCGCCGTCGGCGCGAACCAGGCCAGGTAGTTGGCGACGTCCTGATGGAAATTGAGAACCTTCGGCTGCCCCTTCTTCGCCACCTCCTCGGCCTGAAGGGCTGCGTCTTTCAGCGAGGGGTCGGCATAGATGCCGAGATCGAAGCGGCGCTGGCTGAGTCGATAGTTGCCGATCTGGCCATGCAGGAAGCCGGGCCAGGCGAAGGCGATGCCCAGCAGCAGCAGAAAGGCCGCGAGGACTCGGGCGATGGAAGGCTGCAGGATCGGTTCGCGATCCGCGGTTCGGCGTCGTGCGAAGTCCGCGGCATTCCAGAGGATGATCGGCCCCGCGATGCAAGCGTAGAGCGGCACGATGCGATACGACAGCATTGCGAAGGTCAGCATGACGACGCTGATCAGGAGCCGAGCGAATCCGCCGCGCGTGCGGACGTCGCTGAAGAAGAAGCTGCCGAGGTTGAGGAGCAGCAGCGGGAAGAATGCCAGGCCCGCGATGTTGAGCCCGAGCAATCGCCGTGAGAGATAGTCGGACGAGATGGGCGAATAGGTCGCGTACAGCGTCGGATCCGTGCGCTGCAAAAGATCCAGTCCTTGGCCGCCGGCGATCATCCATTGCGGCAGAATCAGTTTGCCTACGGGCAGGATAGCGTAGGCCAAATCGGGCGGAAGTTGAAAGACGCGGAAGTGATGCGGATTCGCCATGCAGCCGACGATGCCGGCGAGCAGGAGCAAGCCGAGGGCGCCCGTGGTCGGCTCCTCCGCCTGTCGGGGCCAAGGGACAAGCGATGCCAGCAACGTCAGCAACAGCATGAGCGGGCCAAGCACGACCCAGCCATCGAAATTGCCCCAGACGGCGAATAGGAGCGGGATGCTCCACAGCGCAGCCTTCGAGGGGCGATGCCCGGTCGCCAATCCGCCGAAGGCCCCGCCGCGATAGAGCAACACCATCGTTGCCGCCGACGCGACATAGGAGATCACGACCGGCTGCAAGAACCATCGGACCCCGGCCGTCAGGATTGCCAGGGCCGCAATTTCCACCGCCATCAGAGCGCTGCCGTCACGCGGCTTGGCCGAGAAGACGATCAGGACAAGAACGACCGCGAGGACCGCCTTGACGATGCCGATCCACTTTTCGCCGAGCGTCAAATAAGCTTCGTAGAGCAGCCGCGAGAAAAGCCAGGAGTGATTGACCCATGTCCCTTCGCTTCCCCAGGTGAAGGGGTCTTTGCCGAACTCGTACTTGCCTTCCGCCATGAGCCGGCCCGCGGCGAGGGTCGACCAAACGTCGCTGTTCATCGAACGCGATCCGCCTTCGATGAAGGCGAAAACCAGTGCGAGGGCCGCCAAAAACAGAATGGGGGGCGTCCATCTCCCATCCGGCGCTTTCGCCCGCGCAAGGTGCGGCGTCTCCGGGGTCGCGGGGACAGGCGGAGTCGGCGCCGGCGGGGCAGCGGTAAACTCGGTGGCAGCGGCAGGCGCATCGTTCGACATGGATCTCAGCCTTACTGGTGTGATTCGCAAAACCGAGCCAAGCCCAGGGGCGACCGTAGGGAACTCCTGGGATCGCTTCGCGAGAGAGTAGATAGGAGAAAGTTGAGAGTAGACAAAGATGCAAACGGCTTCCGGTGTCTCTTCTCAGCTCTACTCTCCACTCTCTTGCATCTACTCTCTCGCGAAGCGCAACCCAGGAGTTCGCTACGCTCGCCCCTAGGCTTTGGGCTTGGAGTTCTCACTTTTGGGTTTTCCGGCCATTGTGCTTGCGGTTAGAATACTTCAGATCGTTCACGCCGACCGGCGGTTACGCCGGCGGTCACGGCTCGTCCTGCCTTCGCCCCGCCTGTGTGACCCACCACGGAGTCAGCCTCATGTCGACCCCTGTTCGCCCGTCCTGGAAAAACTGGGGCCGGGCCGTGGCCCTGATCGCGTTCGCCGCGGTGCTCCTTGGCGTCGGCGGAGCCCAGATCGAATCCCCCGCCGTGGCCGGCGGCAAAGCTAAGAAGAAGGTCGCCGCTCCCGAACTGACCGGCGGCGTCGATTGGCTCAACCTCGCCCGCACCGACAAAAACCGCGATCCCATCAAGATCGAAGACCTCAAGGGGCGCGTCGTCCTGCTCGACTTCTGGACCCTTTGCTGCATCAATTGCATCCATGTGCTTCCCGATCTCGCCAAGCTTGAAGCCAAGTATCCCGGCGTCCTCGTCGTCATCGGCGTCCATTCGCCCAAGTTCGAGAACGAGAAGAAGACCGAAAGCATCCGCAAAGCGATCCTTCGCTACGAAATCAAACACCCCGTCATCAACGACGCCGACATGAAAGTCTGGAGGCGCTACGGCGTCCGCTCTTGGCCCACCCTGGTGCTCATCGATCCCGAGGGGAACTACTATGGCCAAGTGTCCGGAGAGGGGGTGTACGAGGTTCTCGACGATCACATCGGCAAACTCGTCAAGGAATTCAAGGAACGCAAGATCCTCAAGGAAGAACCGATCGACTTCGCCCTCGTGAAGGAATCCGCTCCCACTCCGCTCTATTTCCCCGGCAAGGTTCTGGCGGATGAGAAAGGCAATCGCCTCTTCATCGCGGACAGCACCCACCACCGTATTGTGATTACGGACCTGGAAGGCAAAAAGATCGCCGTGGCCGGAGCCGGCGACGCGGGCTACAAGGACGGCAGTTTCGAAGAGGCCAAATTCAGCGATCCGCAAGGCATGGCCGTTGACGGCGACAAGCTTTACGTCGCGGACCGCAAGAATCACAGCCTGCGTCTGCTCGATCTCAAGAACCAAACCGTAAAGACGATTGCCGGTACGGGCGCACAGGACCGTGCCGACCGCCAAGTGGGCGGCCCCGCGGCCAAGACCGGCCTCAACAGCCCGTGGGATATCCTCCTGCACGATGGCTTGCTCTACATCGCCATGGCCGGGCACCACCAAATCTGGACCTATGACCCCAAGAAGGAAACCGTCCGCCCCTATGCCGGCAATGGCCGGGAGGATCTGGAAGACGGCACGCTCTTCGAATCGTCGTTCGCCCAGCCTTCGGGACTCGCGACCGACGGCAAGCATCTTTACGTTGCCGACAGCGAAATCTCCGCCATTCGCTCGGTGCCGTTCGACGTCAGCAAGCACGTGAAGACGCTGGTGGGCGAAGGGCTCTTCGAGTTCGGCGATGTGGAAGGCGTGGGCGCCAAGGTCCGTTTGCAGCACGCTCTGGGCGTCGCGTTCCACGACAAATTGCTCTTCGTGGCCGACACCTATAATAGCAAGATCAAGACGCTCGACCCCGCCACCCGCACCTGCGTGACGTGGTACGGCGACGGCACGGCCAAGCAACTCAGCGAACCGGGCGGACTCAGTTTCGCCGGCGACAAGCTGTACGTGGCCGACACGAACAACCACCGCATCGTGGTGATCGACGCGAAGACGAAAACCGCCGCCGCGCTGAATTTGCAAGGCGTGGAACCGCCCAAGAAGTAGAAGCAGCGGCGTTTGGCGAGGAGCCGTAGGCGACGTGTTCCAGACGATCCGGGTCGCCTACGGATCCTCGCTAAACGTGTCGGAAAGACGCAAACCGGCCTATCGGCTAAGCCGATTTCCCTTATGATGCGAAAGCCCGAAACGGGCGATTTTCATCAAGGATCGAGACAAGGACCCCGGCATGAACGCCATTTCCTCCACAACTCGCCTCATTTGCGGATCGATGCTTGCGGTATGCGGCGTATTGCTTCTCAGCATGTCCGCTGTCGCCCAGCCCATGCTCCCTGACCCGGCGGATTTGGTCGATGTCGCAGGCAATATCTTCGCAGACAGCATTAAGGAAAAGCTTGGTCTCAAGGCAACGATCACCCCTCAAACGGCGAAGCGCGGCGAAATCGTAAAGATCGTCATCACCGGTTATCCCAAAAGCGACACTGCCCACACCTATTCCGCCAACAAGACGCATGTCACGCAGATCGGCAAACCGTCTGCCATCGCGATTTCGAAGAGCGATGGTCTCACCCCGCTGTTTCCCATTGAGGAAACCAATCTTCATGTCGAGAAGAAGGAGCGGAAAGAGGGTTCGGAAACAAGCTATGAGCTGAACGGCAATTTCACTTGGACGCAGGAATTTCTGGTTCCAGAGAACATTGATCCAGGCACGAAAGAAATCGTCGTTCAAGTCCAATTGATGGCGTGCGACAACAAAGGCTGCAGTCTATACGGAAAATACGACCCCCTTCGGCTTCGATTGATTGTGTCGCCGGAGCAACCTGTTTCGACATCGGTCAATGTCGCGGAGCGAACGAAGGCTCCGAAAATCGAAGTGATCGGCAAGGAAACGGCGGAACCAAAATCGAACCCAGTACGCGGAAAAGATGACGTTCCCGCGGCAAAGGCCGAACCGAATGCCTTTTTGCCTCCGGGGAAGGCAACCTCCGAAACGAACATCCGGAACGATTTGCCCGCTCTCCTCTGGGGTGCGTTTCTCGGCGCTTTCCTGATGCTGCTGACGCCTTGCGTCTTTCCGATGATTCCAATCACGGTCAACTTCTTCATCAAGCAGTCGGAGAAGGAGCACCATAAGCCGTTCCTGACGGCGGCGATCTACGCTGGAACGATCGTTCTGCTCTTGACCGGCGTCATTCTGCTCATCGGCGAACTCATCATTCCGCTGGCCGATAATGGATACTTCAACCTCGCATTAGGCTTGGTGCTCATCCTTTTCGCCCTGAGCCTATTTGGCATGTATGAATTGGAGTTGCCCCATTTTCTCTCGCGATTTACTTCATCACGAGAAGGACGGGGCGGCTACGTCGGCACGATCTTCATGGCGTTGACGTTCACGATCACCAGCTTCACCTGCACCGGCCCATTCTTGGCGATGCTCATGGCCCCGGTCGCCGGTCTGCAGCCGCCGCGGCTCAACTTGGTTCTTGCATCGGTCGTCTACTCCGCGACGTTTGCAGCCCCGTTCTTCTTGTTGGCGCTCTTCCCCTCTTTCCTCAAAAAGCTGCCGAAGAGCGGCGGCTGGATGAATGTCGTGAAAGTGACGATGGGATTTTTGGAGTTGGGAGCCGCTCTGAAATTTCTTGCGAACTTCGATTTCGCTCTCCATCCCGGCAATGCTCGCTTCTTCAACTACGACACAGTTCTTTGCGCCTGGATCGCACTATCGCTCGCTTCCGCGTTCTATCTCTTCGACCTCTTCCGCCTGCCGCACGACGACGAAAGCGGGCCCATCGGCGTCCTGCGTATGGTTGTCGGCACCATGTTTCTCGGCATGGCGTTCTATATGACGCCGCTCTTGTTCGGCATCAAGCCGCGCGGGATCGTAATGGAAGGCATCGTCGCATTCCTTCCGCCGCGTACTGGTCAAGGAACTAGCTTCGGTTCGCAGTCCGAACATTTGACGTGGTCATTAGACCATCAGGAAGCTATCGCCGAAGCGCGTGCGGCCAACAAGTTGATCTTTATCGACTTTACGGGAGTGAACTGCACCAATTGCCGCGATAACGAGGAGAACGTCTTCACGCGGAAGGAAGTGATCGAGTCCTTGAAGAAGTATGTTCGTTTGCAGCTTTACACCGATACCGTGCCCAATCCCAAGTTGACTTCGCAGGAAGCCGCCGCCCAAGCGACACGCAATGTCATTTGGGAAAAGCAGCTCATCAATCGAACCTCGCGGCCCGCATATGTCGTCTTTGATCCGCGCCTAAGTGGCGTGGATCCGTTTTCCGACGCCTACAAGCGAACGGAATCGCAGTCGAAATCGCAAATGGAAAAGCTCGAAGGAACAGTCTTGGACTATCGCGAGGGCATCATTGCTGATGTTCCTGACTTCTTGCGATTCCTCAACGCGCCACTTCAAACTCCGCCCGCACACGCCGTCCCTGCCGACGCGAAAGTCGCGGC
>JAIEPT010000311.1 GCA_019748295.1 Gemmataceae bacterium
GTCATTAATGCCCTACCAACACCTCCTTTTCGCATTCAAGAACGAGGAATCACGTGTAGAATGGGCAGTTGCACCCAAATCAAAACCGACAAGTCAGATAAACTTGTCGCCACGAAGACCATCACCTCGGCAACGCTTTCGTCGCGATGTCGTTCTCGATCCTCGCGATGAACTCTGCGATCGGCACGGCGCCTAAATCGCCTTCCGTGCGACCACGCACCGCGACCGTCCCCGCAGCTTGCTCTTTTTCGCCGAGCACCAGCATATACGGGATCTTGTCCATCTGAGCTTCGCGGATCTTCGCGCCCATCTTGTCGGGGCGGAAGTCGCCCCTCACGCGAACATGGCGGGACTTCAGCTCGGCTTCCACCTTTTTGCCGTACTCCACGAACTTCTCGCTCACGGTGATGAGGCGAACCTGTTCGGGGGCGAGCCAGACGGGGAAGGCGCCGGCGAAATGCTCGATCAGGATGCCCATGAATCGCTCCATCGAGCCGAACGGGGCGCGGTGGATCATGATCGGCCGATGGGCGGCGTTGTCGGCGCCGATGTACTCGAGGTTGAACCGCTTCGGCAGGTTGTAATCGAGTTGCACGGTGCCAAGCTGCCAATCGCGGCCGATGCAATCCTTGACCACGAAGTCGATCTTCGGCCCGTAAAACGCCGCTTCGCCTTCCTCGGCGGTGTAGTTCATGCCGAGGCTTTTCACGATCTCGACGAGGGCGGCCTGGGCGGTGTTCCAATCCTCGTCGGCGCCGACGTACTTGCTGCTCTTGGGATCGCGGAACCCGAGTCGGACGCGGTAGTCGTTGAGACCCAGGCTGCGGAAGACGAAGAGCACCAACTCGATGTTCGCCCGCAGTTCGCTTTCGACCTGTTCGGGGGTAATGAACAGGTGAGCGTCGTCCTGGGTAAAACCGCGCACACGGGTCATGCCGTTGAGTTCGCCGGTCTGCTCGTAGCGGTAGACGGTGCCGAACTCGGCCAGCCGAACCGGCAGGTCGCGATAGCTGCGCTGCTCCGCCTTGTAGATGTGGATGTGATGCGGGCAGTTCATCGGCTTCAGCAGGAAGCCTTCCTGGTCCGACAACCACTTGAGCAACGCATCCGATCGGCTTTTGCTGTCGGTCGCCTTCCTGTAGTCCGGCAGGTCGATTTGCATGACGCCGAGCAACTGGTCGGCATATCGATGCACCATCTCCAACTTCTCGGCCTGAGTAGCGGCCTGTTCATACTGCGGAGGGACGAAGTACGCGAGCTTCGCGTATTGCAGAAACTCGGTCTCGCGCTTCTCATCCAACTCGCCCAGCGACAGGCGGTACTGGCACAAATCCAAAGTGCCCGCGGCCGGGCGGGTGTACATCGGCGGAAACTGCGCATCGCGGTAGTAGGGGAAATGTCCGCTGGTGCGATACAGCTCAAGTCGGCCGATGTGCGGGGTGTAGACGGGCGAGTAGCCGCGTTGGGTCAGCTCGTCCTTGATGAAGGTTTCCAACTCGTTGCGAATGATCGAGCCGTTCGGCATCCAGAGGATCAGGCCGCTGCCGACGAGGGGGCTGATGGCGAAGAGCTTGAGCTGTTTGCCGAGCACGCGATGATCGCGTTTCTTCGCTTCTTCGATCTTGTCTAGGTACTCGTCCAGATCCTTCTTGCTGAAGAACGCGGTGGCGTAAAGCCGTTGCAGTTGCTGCCGGCTCGAATCGTTCTTCCAGTAGGCGCCGGCGATGCTGAGCAATTTGAAGGCGCCGATCTTCCCCGCATGCGGAATGTGCGGCCCCCGGCACAGGTCGATGAACTCGCCCTGTCGGTAGAAGCTGAGCGACGGATGATGCTGGAACTCCTCGTCGATGTGCTCGACCTTGAGCTGCTGCTTGAGATCGGCAACCAGCGCTCGGGCTTCCGCGAGCGGCCTTTCGAATCGCTCGAACGGCTCCGCTTTTTCCACGATCTTCCGCATCTCTTCCTCGATGCGCGGAAAGTCCTCTTCGCTGATCGGAGTGGGCGATTGGATGTCGTAGTAGAAGAGATTTTCGAGAGCCGGACCAAATGCGAGTTGCACGCCGGGAAAGAGCCGCATGACGGCGCGGGCCATCACATGGGCGCAACTATGGCGAAGCACTTCGAGCGAATCGGGATCCTTCTCGGTGAGGATCTGGAAGGCGTGTTCGCCTTCCGGGAGTTCGCGCGCCAAGTCGGTGATTTCGCCGTTCACCTTCACCGCGATCGCGGCCTGCGCGAGGCGTTTGCCGATGCCTTCGGCCACCTTGAATGCGGAGGTGCCGTTGGGATATTCCTTCACCGATCCATCGGGGAGCTTCAGAGTGACCATGTCGCGTTCCTGTGTTGGGTATCTATGTAGCCCTCTCGCTCCGCGAGAGGTAAGCGGCAGGTTGCTTACGATCGCCAGGCATTTAGCCGCTTACCTCTCGCGGAGCGAGAGGGCTACATAGGAGAGGGCTACATAGGCGGGCGGCTATTTTTTTATCGAATCACCTGGCGGCTGAAGGCGACGATGAGAGTCCTCAGCGCAGCGTGCCGAGCAGCGATGACATCGAGATTCTCTGCCATGCGTTGCTTCCGTCGGTACGTCTTGCTCCCCTTTCCCCGTTGGAAAAAGGCAAAGCCATCGCGACGATGAGAGTGGTCCTCACGCTCCGCGTGAGGTCAGCGGCGATGCAAGGTCAGACGACCGAAACGAGCTGCTTCACGGCGGATTGACCTTATATCGCCGCTGACCTCACGCGGAGCGTGAGGACCACTCTCCAAACACATCCGCGAATTGTTTGGAATGCCGCTTTCGCATTTGAATTCGACAAGTTAATAAACTTGTCGCCACGAAAGCCAAGCGGTCCGGCTTCGCATCGCCGCTGACCTCACGCGGAGCGTGAGGACCACTCTACGCCTCTTTCTCGATGGTCGTGGGGTTGAAGCGGACGCCGATCACGGCGGTCGCGGAGACGGGACGGCCTCTGAAGTTCACGAAGCCGCGACGGACTTGCACGCGCCACACTACAGGCTCGGTGCGGTCGGCGATTTTCTTCGCCATCAGGCGATCGTCGGGGCGATCCGTGGTGGTGACGCGGAAGAACGCTTCGTCGCTGGGGCCGAGGTTCCCTTCGTCGTCGCCGCCTTTGATTCGCTTCACTTCCAGATAGCCGCCGACGAGATTGCCGCCGCTGTTGCCTTCGAGGTAGGTGTAGGGTTTATCCCGCGTCTCGCTTGCTTTCAAAAAGGAATCGCTGATCGGCGTGAATCGCGTTTCGGTCGAGACGTTTTTGATCCGCAGGGTCAGGATCAGGTTTCCCTCGGGGGACATCGTCACCTTGGCCGGCGTCACGCTGACCTCGCCGATGGTGATGGAGTCGTTGATCGCGACGATGTTCTTGGCGGGAAGCGGCGCGTCGGGCGATTGGCGTGTTTTGGACTGGCGAGCACCTCCCTTGCCCGGAGCGGGGTCGGCGAGCCAATCGAAGGCATTGATGCTCGGCCAGTTGGAGAGCAGGTAGGCGACCATCCCGGTGGTGCAGATCGAGTACGAGATCAGGCCGATGAGCAAATAGGACGTGAAGGCGCTCTTGGGCGCCTCGCGGCGCGGCGCCGGCATCGAGCCGCCGGGAAGCGATTCGTCATGGTCGGCGTGGCCGTCACGCGCGGCGGCGAATGCGTCCGACATAGAAGCAGCGATCGCGGCGGGCTTCGGCAATTCGACGCGAGGTGGGGGATCGCCCGCGCCGAAGAGGTCGTCGACGGGTTCGGGTTCGGAAAAGATGGAATCGCGTTCGGGCCGGCGGAATGTCGGGATGGCCGGTTCGCGCGGAGGCGGCGGAGTTGGAGCAGGGGCGGAAGGCGGAGGCGGCGTCTGCAGCACTGCCTGGCAATGGGGGCACTGCACCTGAGCGCCGAGATGCTCGGTGCTGATCGCCATCATGTTCTTGCAATTGCCGCACTGCAGTTGAATGGTTTCCATCCGGTCGATTGCTCCGAAAAATCGCGGGAACTGCGAGACGCGGGAATGTCCGCCGAACGCGAGCAGGGGGCTCGCGAAGCTACGGCCAAAGGAAGGCGGCCTGGGCGATCGCGATGGCCAACACGATCACGGCCGTCACCACGATCCATCGCGGCTTGTTGGAAGGAGCATCCTCCCGGCTGAGGTATTGTCCGCAGCGCGGACACTGCTCCGAATCGTCGTGGATCACGGCGAAACAGTGCGGGCAGGGCATCAGCCCTTCGTCGTCCGCCTCGGGCCCTTCGGGGTCTTCGGGGTCTTCGCGCGGATCGAGATCGTCGTGATCATGTCGGCGAACAGGCATGCTGCCTCCATTCGGTCGAGCATAGCTTAACAAAAACCCCTGCCTGGGGCGAGCGATTTGCAAACGGCTTAACTAGCGCGACAGCAACGGATTCTGGTTGTTCCGCCGCGAATTCCCGACTATGCTTGTGGAAGAATCACTTTCGTTCAGGGTGTTCCATGAAACGCTGCATCGCGATGATGGTTGCCTTTGGCGTTCTGATGCTTGCGCTTCCGCTCCTCACCGCGCAAGACGCCGACAAAAAGGACGCGGACAAGAAGGACGTCGAAAAGAAAGACGTCGAGAAAAAGGATGACGCGAAGAAAGACGACTCCAAGAAGGATGCGGCCAAAAAAGACGACGAGCCCAAGAAGAAGGAAGACGGGAAGGACGAGCCCGAAAAGAAAAAGTCGACCGGCGGAACAAGCAAAGCGAAGACGCCGAAGGAACCGCTGCCCAAGCATGGCCCCGTGCTCTCCGGCGTCAAGCTGAAGGCGGTCGATAGCGCCGAGAGCCGAGCGTTCACCATTGAGATCCTCGCCCCGGATCCGTTGAAGATGGCTCAGAATCAGCAGTGGCAAATGCAGCGAATGTTCCAGATTCAGCAGGGCCGCAACAACCCTGCTCAATATTTCAACGACCTGCGGAACTTCCAAATGGAAATGATGCAACGGCAGGCTCAGGCTGTTTCGTGGAAGGAAATCCGCTTGCAAGCTTCCGACGCCACCAAGTTTCGCATCATGCAGCCCGCAACGGAGTATGACGAAAAGGGGAACTTGAAAAAGTGGTCGAAGAAGGATCTCGACGCCCTCCGCGGCAACACCGACATGCCCGGCTATCCGGCCGAATTCGACGCGTTGCGGCAGGGGCAGTTCCTCAACGTGTACCTTCCGCCCTTGAAGGCGGCTCCAAAAACGTCCGGTTCCCCGATGCCGAAGAAGAAGCTGGACGACGACGATCCCGCCATGAACGCGCCGCCGGAACGACAGGACACGGTGCTGATCGTAATCGTCGGCGACCCGAACGTGAGGTAGGCCCTCTCATTCTTCGGCAAGCCAGTAGTTGGACCATCGCCGACGGTGCAGTTGGATACGCCAAAGGCGTTCCAGCGCACAGCCCAGGTTTGGCGAGCGCAGAAGCGTTTCTGGGCGGCTGGTAGAGCGTCCGCAAAAGCTCATGGTCACGGGAGGAAAGGACAGAATCATTACGTACAGAATCATGAAAAACAGACAAAATGATGAAAGGCGGAAATAGGCAGGATAATGAAAAGCAGGATAATGAGGAATAGTCAAAAGAGAACTAGATCGAGCACAGGCGACAGCGGTACGGGTTTAGGTAACTTGCTTTTCATTATCCTGCTTTTCATTATCCTGCCTTATTTCTCCTTCGCTCCCTTCGCTGCGTTTGATCATTTTGTCTAGGTATTTCATGATTCTGTACGTAATGATTCTGTCTTTGCTGTCTGGGAGCCATGAGACTTGTGCGGACGCTCTACCAGCCGCCTAACAGCGGCTGCTCGCCGAGCTGCGCGGTCGGGGTTGGCCGTCGCTGCCGATCCTGGTATGTTCAGACTTCGTGCCCCTGCCCTTGTTGAGCGGAGAAACGGCGTGGAGCGTAAGGTGTTGCAGCTTGGGAGCGAACGAATCGCCGCCGCGCGGGCCTGGTTGCGCTCGGCGTGGCCCGGCATCGCCATCGGCCTGTTCATGCTGGTGGTTCCGTTCCTCTACTACCGCCATTCATACAGCACCCACAAACGCTTCCATGTGGTCGATGCCGAGAAGGGCGTCTTCCGCAGCGGCTGTTTGACGGCCCAGGGCTTCGAAGATGTGATTCGCCGTTACGGCATCAAGACCGTCCTCAACCTCCAGGACGAGGCGACGGACCCGGAACTGCCGGCGACCTATGCGGCTTCCTGGTTGCCCGGGAAGCGGGAATCGGAGTCGCAGCTTTGCAAACGGCTCGGCGCGGAGATGATCTACCTCTTCGCCGGGCACCTCCGGCTTGAGGAGCAGATCAAGTCGCGGTCCGGCGAGTACCTTCGCCCGGTCGAGATCGAACAACTCCTCGAGATCTTCGACAACCCCAAGCGATATCCGATCCTCATTCACTGCAAGGCGGGCCTGCATCGCACGGGCGTCACGGTCGCGCTCTATCGGCAGGAATTCAGCGGCTGGTCGAAGGAACTCGCTCTGCGAGAACTGAAAGCCAACGGCTTCGGCGAGTTGGGCTCCACCTCCGCCAATCAATACATCCTCGACTACATCCTCAACTATCGTCCCGGCATCCGCCGCCCGCCGATCGCGCCGACCACCTCGGCGAAGTCGCCGGGCGCCCAACCCTAATCGCATCGGGAACGGGATCATGCTGAAGATTCTCGATCGCCAGATGACGATGAATTACCTCAAGGGGTACTTCGTCTGCGCGGTCAGCCTCCTGGGGCTGTTCATCGTCATCGACCTTTTCATGAACCTGGATGCGTTCACGGAGGGGAAGAAGGACCTCGTCTCGATCTTCAAGCACATCGGGCTCTACTACCTCTACAAGACTCCGCAAATCTACGATCGGCTGAATGAAGCGATCGTGCAGATGGCTGCGATGTTCACCATCGCCTGGGTGCAACGCGACAACGAGTTGCTGCCCCTCCTTTCCGCCGGCGTCTCCACGCGCCGCGTCGTTCGGCCCTTGCTGATCGCATCGTGCGCCATGATGATGCTGGCCGTCGCCAACCAGGAACTGATTCTGCCGAAGGTCGATCTTTATCTGCTCGAAAACCGCAACGATTTGAAGGGCGAAAAAGAGAGCGAAGTGCGCGGCGGCTGGGAACTGAGCGGCACCCTGGTGTCGGGCCGAGTCGGGTTCAAGAATAACCAACTCGTCAAAGACTTCTTCGTCGTCTTCCCCTCCATCCCAGGCGTTTCGAGCGTCGGCTTCCTCCAGGCGGGCGAAGCGAAGTATGACGAAGGCAACGACGGCAAGCAGAGCGGTTGGTTGCTCAAGAACACCGTCCCGGCCGAGATGAAGGACTGGAAGGTCTACGAGAAGCTCGGCCTGAAATACATCGCCCCCGGCGTGTATTTCCTGCACACCGAGCAAATCGATTTCGACAAGCTGACTCGGCACAAGAACTGGGTCTACTTCGTGACGACCCCGCAACTGCTCGAAGAGATGCGGGCCACCGACACCAACCGACTTTCGGGCCTGGCCGTCCGCTTCCACAAACGGCTCACCCGACCGATCCTCGGCATGCTGCTGACGTTCATGGGCCTGTCGATCATCCTGCAGGACCAGAACCGCAACGTGTTCATCAGCACGGGCATGAGCCTCTGCCTCACGGTCATCTTCTTCATGGCCGACTTCGCCTCCCAGCATCTGGGGGACCATCAGGTGCTTCCCCCCGCGCTGGCCGCATGGCTGCCGGTAATGATTTTCGGACCCATTTCGTTCGTGCTCTTCGACATGGTCCACACGTAGTCTAAGCTAAGAACTTGTTTCGAAACCACTGTCTTCCGCTTGCGGCTTAGAGCGATTCGCAAATAGGTGTAGCGACCAACGTCGCGTTCTGTAGGGAACGCCCTCCGTGGCGTTCCGCCAGACTGGACGCGTCCGATGGTTCGTCATCCATGCTGCAGTCGTCTCCCCCGCTTGCGGCTTAGAGCGATTCGCAAATAGGTGTAGCGACCAACGTCGCGTTCTGTAGGGAACGCCCTCCGTGGCG
>JAIEPT010000277.1 GCA_019748295.1 Gemmataceae bacterium
ATTTCTCCCCTCTCCCTCCGGGAGAGGGGCCGGGGGTGAGGGCGTGCGACGTGGCGTTACGCGAGAAAAGGCGCCCTCACCCCAATCCTCTCCCGGAGGGAGAGGGGGAGAAATGCAGGCGCCGCTCGCCTAAACCTGGCGAAAGGCGTCCGGTTCCTCACGAAACAGGCGGGGCCGCACTTGACGTGCGAGCACATGTTCCGGTAAACAAGATGGGAAGGACAGGACGTCCATGGAACCGCCCTTCCACTTGCTGGATGCACGCTATGGCCACCGCCGATATCGCTTCTGATGCGCCGATGGCGCCGGAGCAGCCGAAACGCAAGTCTCGGATCCTCAAATACGCGAAAAAGGGTCTGAAACGCGTCGTCCCCTTCGCGGTCTTCGCCTACTTCATCCCCTGGGTGCTCCTCTTCTACGTGATCTGCGGCGCCCTGGACGTGCTGCGCAACTCGCGACGCACCTTCTCCACCATCGACCGCTACTTCGCGGGCAACGGCGTCTTCACCTGGCTGCTTTCGCCGTTCAACCTGTTGATCGACCTGCTCTCGCTCCCCTACTGGAACAAGGGAATCTACAAGCTCAACGAATTGCCCGAGCGCTATCGCTCCGAGATCCAAACGCTGATCGATGCTGCCCACAACCGCAATCTCGTCGGCCTGCTCGAAGAGAAGATGGGCGAGAAAAAACGCGGCATGATCTTCTTCCAGTGGTACGGCAAACTGCTCGACACCTCGATCGACATCCCCGAGTTCAAGCAACGCTTTCGCTACATCCGCACCGTCGGCGTCTCGATCTTCAACAAAAAGCAATCCACCGGCAAGCACTATGGCCCGCTCCGCGTCACCTATCGCGTGCTCTACAACGTCAACGACATGACGGAGCCGAACGTCTACATCAAGGTCGGCAATTACACGCACCGGTGGATGAACGAGAAGCTGTTCATCTTCGACGATACGTTGCAGCATCAGTCGGTCAACGAATCGGACGGCCTGCGTTACTGCCTGTTCGTGGACATCCTGCGGCCCTCGCTCGTCCCCTGGCTCTTGAGCGGCATCCTGACGACGATTCGCCTGATGATGGTCCCTTTCCGTGCGGTGTTCTATCAGCACTGGACCTTCATCAAGTAAGGCATTCGAGCCGAACGAAGCGACGGCCTATCACGAGGCGGGGCATGCCGTGGCTGCTCTGGCCTTGGGCCGACCGGTGCACGGCGTCAGCATCCTGCCGGATCAGAAACGAGCCGGCGTTTGCGAGTTCGGCAAAGGCGCCTTCAAGCCAACTGACGACTGGCTTGAGCGTGAAGCGATGATCTCGCTGGCAGGTCTCGCTGCCGAAGCCAAACTCACCGGCAACTACGATTGGAATGCCGCCGCCCAGGACTACCGCTACGTCCGGCAACTCACCATGTCCCGCGCGGGCGAACGCCGAGCCGAACGGCTCGAGCGGCGACTGCTCTCAAAGACCGAACATCTGCTGGAACAAGAACCGCACTGGCGGGCCGTGGAGCACATCGCGAAGGAACTGATGAAGCACGGCGAAATCAGCGGCCGAGCCGCCCGGCACTGGTATGAGCAGGCGCTGGCCCAGTTTCGCTGACCGACCGATGTAGCCCTCTCGCTCCGCGAGAGGATAGCGAATGCATGCCATGCGGTTGCAAGGCGCTACTAGGCCGCTTACCTCTCGCGGAGCGAGAGGGCTACATGGGAAACGGTTGCGGCGCCGGAGAATCCTCCGCTACAATCGTCCGACCTCGCCCGTGTCCCCACAATTGTTTGGATCCATGCCTGCCCTCCTCTGCCCCGCGTGCAAATCACGTTTGACGCTCCCCGAGCGCCTGCCTGAAGGCGTGCAGGTGCTGCGATGCCCCAAGTGCAAAGCGAAGATCCCCATCGGCGCGCTAGAGAAGTTGAAGCCCATCGTGCCGGCTGCGGCGCCGAAACCCGCCGACCCGAAGCCTGCTGCAGTTCCCGCAACGCAACCTGTCGCCAAGCCGCCCACGCCTGCAACGCACGCCGCTCCAGCCCTCGCAAGCTTCGACGATCTGCCGCCGCTGGCGCCGCTTGATGATATGGATTTCGCTCCCCCCGCTCCGGCTTCAAAGCCAGCGCCCGCGCCGCAGGCGAATACTTCCAGCTCCCTGAGCCTCGATTTGGATGAAGTACCAGAACTCGCACCGCTCGATGGCGAACCGCCCGCGAAGCCAGCTCCCACCAAGGCGCCCGCCCCGGCGTTGCCGCCAATGGATCTCGGAGCGCCCGCCGAACCTGAGATCATTGAAGACGTCGAACACGTCGAGGAAATCGTCGATCCTGTGGAACCGGAAATCATCGACGATGTTGCTGAGCCGGAAATCCTGGACGACGAACTGGTCGAGGTGGATGACGACATCGTCGAGGACGTGGAACCGATCGACGACGATGTGATCGAGGATGTCGAGGTCGTCAAACCCCCGCCTTTGCCGAAGAAGAAGCGATAAGACAATCCGCAGGCCCGAAGCACGACGCGACCCGCGTCGGAAACTTCGGGCGTTGGCGTTTCAAGGAGTTGGATGCATGGCCGAGGTCGTCACCTTCGGCGAAGCGATGCTTCGCCTCAGCCCGCCGAATTTCCGCCGTCTGGAACAGGCCCGCAGCCTGGACGTGAACGTCGGCGGAGCCGAGTTGAACGTCGCAGTGGGCGTTACGCGTCTTGGCCGCAAGGCGGCGTGGATCTCGCGCCTCACCGACAACCCGCTGGGCCGGCTGATCGCCAATCAAGCTCGCGAAGTCGGCGTCGACGTCGGCCACATCGCCTGGACGAAGGAGGACCGCGTCGGCCTTTATTTCCTCGAGTTCGGCGCCGCGCCTCGTGCCAGCAGCGTGCTTTACGATCGCAAAAATGCGGCCATCGCTCACATCGCGCCCGGCATGATCGATTGGAAGTCGGCGTTCGCGGATGCGAAGTGGTTTCACGTCAGCGGCATCACGCCCGCGTTGAGCCGAACTGCCGCGGAAGCGACGCGCGAGTCGCTGCAGGCCGCTCGAGCGGCAAACGTTCGCACGAGCATCGACCTCAATTATCGGGCGAAGCTTTGGAGCGAGGCGGAAGCGGGCAAGTGGATGCGCGAGTTCATGCCGCTTTGCGATGTGCTCATCACCACGGAGGAAGACGCGGAGAAGGTCTTCGGCATCAAAGGAGCGAACTACGAGGAAGTGGCGGTGAAGCTGGCGAAAGCGTTTCCGCTTTCGACGGTCGCCATCACCATCCGGATCAATCCGCTCGTCTGGCGAAACTCGTGGACCGCGATCGCCTGGCATGGCGGCAAGATTCTGAAGACTGCCGTCTACGAGTTGGAAATCGTCGACCGACTCGGCGCGGGCGATTCGTTTGCCGCAGGCTTCATCCACGGCATGCTGGATGGCGATCCGCAGAAGGCGCTCGATTGGGGCGTGGCCGCCTCCGCGATCAAGCACACGATCCCCAGCGACTTCAACTGGGTGACGCGCGAGGAAGTGGAATCGCTGCTCAAGGGGGGCGGGCTCCGCATCAGCCGTTGATTCGGAGCCATTCGGGGCGAGAGCGGTTCAATCGAGTGCGGCAAATTTTTCGGGCAGACGAACGAGACCGCCTCGCTCCGCGAGAGTTAAGGCGAGCGGCAGGAGCTAGTCTACCTCCCTCTCTCCCGGCTCTCCCTCCGGCAGGATATTGCATCTTCGACCTAAGTCGCTTGGATCTGTGGAAGCAGCCGCGGCGTGCCATGCTTGGGCGGGTCCCTGGCCGGGGCCAGCGAACTGCCCGCTTTCACCGTCCAAGCATGCCCCCAGACAGGAGACTGGATTCGGATGGGGGCATGCTTCGTCGGTAAAAGCTGAAGGATTGCAGAGCCCGGCCAGGGACCCGACGAAGCATGGCACGTCACCGCGGCGTGCCATGCTTGGGCGGGTCCCTGGCCGGGGCCAGCGAACTGCCCGCTTTCACCGTCCAAGCATGCCCCCAGACCGAACGCTCGGAAGCTTCGCATGCTTCGCCGGTGGAAGCGGAAGCATTGAACAGCCCGGCCAGGGACCCGGCGAAGCATGGCACACGCCACACCATGAAACCCAATCGATGTCTTTTCAACGCTTTCGGTCGAAGATGCAATAATCTTTTGCCGGAGGGAGAGGGGAGAAATGCAGGCGCCGCTCGCCTAAGCGGATAAACGCCACGCCGCTGCAAGCTTCACTGCCGCTATCCTCTCGCGGAGCGAGAGGGCTACATAGGATTAGTTCGCTTCGACCACGACCGTCCGCGTGATGGCGATGCCGGTGCTGGAGCGAATGCGGATGGGGTATTCGCCCGCTTTGGTCACCCGGCCGCGCCAACGGACCAGGCTCGCGGGCGAGGTTTCCGAAAACGCGGGGACGGGTTGGATTTCGCGGCCTTCCAAGCGCGTCATGCCGGGCGGCAGTTCCAGCGTCAGCGATTGGCCCGGCGCCGGATCCTCGACCATCGCTTCGATGGCAAATGTTTCGCCCGGTTCGAAGGATCCCGTCAAGTTCACTCGCACGCGCCCGATCGCTTCCGGCATCGTCGCCAGGCCGACGCCGTATCCGAACGCGAATGTTGCTGATCCCTTGGCGGGGATGGTCCGCGGCTCCCAGTAGATGACGGCATCCGAATCCCCCTGCGCCTGCCGCACCTGCACCTCCCAGCCCATGTCGTTGGCGCCGTGCCAGGTGCAAAGGAAGCGGTCGGGACCGATCAGACCGCCGCGCATCTTCAGTGCGAAATGGCCGACCAAGCCCGGATTTTTGAGGTCGGGCCGTTCCAGAATCTGCACGTAATCGGGCAGTTTGTCCCCCTTGAGTTCGACGCCGTCGAGAATGCGATCGGGAAAATTCGGCGCGGCGAAGAGCGCTCCGTCGTTGTGGCCGCACATCGTATCCATCCGCATGCGAACGCCAACCTTCCGTTCGGCGTCCCCCTTGTTTTCGACATGGTACTTCACGAGCACGGCATCTCGCTGCCTTCGGCCATCCGCGCCGCGCGTCTGGCTCGGGACGATCTCAATCGTCTGCGTGATCGACAGCGTGTCGTGACTAAAGGGGACCATCGTGCCGTCTCGCGCCACGCCGCCCGGCCCGGGGGGCAATGCCTGCCGGATGGCGACATTGGGAAAGACCAACCGGTCATCAATGCGGAATTGGGTCCGCAGCGAAGGACCTGTGCTCAGCATCTTGTTCGGCGGGACCATGAGCCCGAACATCATTTGGCCAGCATACTGCAGATTGATCCGCACCGTCGGATCGACGGGCGCCTGCACGGGAGTGCCTTCCGTGCGCGGATCAAGGAATTTGACCTTGGCAGGCGCTTTCTCTTGAGCGTTCAAAGCCCCTGCCGCCAACAGCACGCACGTCAACGCCGTTCGCTTCATCGCCATCTCCGTTTCGAGTCCGTTTCGAACGCCCATTATAACGACGGATCAGGGCGGCCAAGCGAACGAAAAACCCTGATCCTTCTTGGACCAGGGTTTCGGACTTGATCGTTCCAATACTGCTTTTCTCCCTCTCGCTCCGGAAGAGGGTTGGGGGGGAGGGAAACGAGATCACCCAATGAGCAGACGAAGTGCAGTTGAAAGCTTTCGCATTGCCGTCTGGGGGTGACGATCTTCCCTCACCCCCCGCCCCTCCCCCCGCCCCTCTCCCGAACGGAGAGTGAAGAAAACCACTTACGGAGCGGGCGTTGCGTTGATGCTCAGAATCGCTTCGCTTGCGGCGATGCGGACGTCGGCTTCTTCGTTCCCCAAGAGGCGACGCAGGCCAGGGATCGCGAGTTGGGCCGGGGGTCCGATGCGACCCAGCGATTCGGCCGCCGCTCGCAGCAGACGCGGATCATGATTGTTGAGCAGCGCGGCCAAATGCGGCACCGCCGTCTTCGCCACATCCGGAGGAACTCGCGAGAGGGCGAACATCACGGCCAGTTGGCCGTCCACGTCGCCGCGGCCGAGGGCCTGGGCCATCGCGGGAACCGCTTCCTTGGCAAAGGGCCCCATCGCTTCCAAGCTGCCGGCGGCCAAGGTGCGAACCTGGAGATCGCTGTCCAGCAACAACCGGCCAAGTGCAGGAACCAAAAACTCAACCTTCGATGCAGGCAACAAGCCGGCGGCTTTCGCCGCCTCGGCCCGCACGATGCGGTCGCTGTCGCTCAGCGCGGTCTCAAGAGCACGGGCGATGGGCATCGCGTCCCCTTCAAGAGTCTGCATGAACTCGACCACGCCGCGGCGGGTGCGGATGTCCGATTCGCCGAGCAGTTTCGGCACCGCCTGCAACTCCGACTTGAGAAACGATTCCAGCGGATCAAGCTCCCGGAGCAGCACCACGGGATCGAACTTCGCGGCGCCGTCCTCTGGTTCGATCACCGGAAGGGAACCGAGGCGACGCTTGAGACGATTGCGGGCGTTGCCGATGTTTTCCAGCGTCTGGATCGCCATCAGCCGCACACGCGGCGCCGGATCCTCCACTAGTTTGCCGAGGTTCGGCATGGTCTGCTTCAGCGCGAGGAACATGGGACGCACATTTTCCGCATTGGCCCGCACTTCGGCATATCGAGCGAAAGTGTCCTTGCGTTCTCCTTCCGTCAGCTTGCGCCCCTCCGGCGGAAAATCGCGGCGGAGAAACGGATCGGGGATGTTGTCGGCCAATGTCTGCGATGCGATCTGCACGGCCGCGAGGCTCAGCGCCCGCACTTCGCCGTCCGCATCCTTCACGCCCGGCGCGGCGCCGAGGAAGATTTCTCGCGAGACCAGCACCACGTCTTCGCGCGTCGCTTCGACGCCCACCGCAGTGCGCCCCCGTTTTTGCAAATGGGCGATCACGCGAATCATCTGGCCCAAGCTGTCGGCGGCAAGCCGGCGAGGCCCCACGGCGGGGTCGTTCTCGAACACCGACATGATCGCCTTCACGGCAATCTGCGGGTCGGGGTTGATGTTGCCCAGGGCGCGGATCGCTTCTTGCCGAACGCCTAAATCGGAATCCTGCGCCAGCTGAACCACTTCCGTCGTCAGTTGACGGGAAAACCCAAACCGGTCCAGCGGATCGAGGGCGGGGATCGTCGGGCCCATTTCCGCGATCAGATTGGCGATCGACAGCCGCGTGTTGGCGTCGCTGCTCTTCACCGCGCCGCGAATCGCGGCAACGAGTCGCTCGCCCACGCGCTGACGCATTTCCAAATCGATCTTGCGAACGCGGTCGTTCGAGATGCGCTGCGCGTCGATCTTCCATTCATCCAGTGCGAGAGCCCGGCGCAGTTCGCCGATGTTTTTGAGATTGGACGTTTTCTTGGCGAGATTGTCGCGGCGGAATTGGATGACGACGTCGGGCGGGTTGTTCAATTCCTCCAGGCGAATGGGGAGCGCATTGCGCAGATCCTCGACTGGATCGACCCAAACGGGCGGTTGCGCATGCACGGCCGAAGCCAGCAGCAGAGCCAGGGCGGCCGCGGCGAGAGCCAAGCGTTGTGTTCGTGGTCGCATCGAAAGCATCCTCATCCCGCCTTCGTGGCCGAAGCGTCGATCCGGCGGGACTGCCGGCACTTGAGCGAAATCGGCCTTGTCCTCATTATGCCCTCCCGCATCGTCCCATGCGTTCGATTCGTTCGGAACAAGACACCCCACCTCCAGCCTGCGCACCCCAAGAAACCACAAATCGGCAAACGAGAAAAGATCGTTCGACTTTCGCGCGTCGTCAGAAGCGGCACGGGCGGGCGAAACGAACCTCGCAAATCCCCGAGTCCGCCCAGGCTACAGGGCAACGGGGACGCGAATTTTTCCAGCACGCCGCCAAGCAAGTGCTCGCAGGTTCCCGAGGATGTATACATCTATCTGGGGGGAACCTGCGAGCCTTGCTTGCGCAGCGTGCTGGAAAGCGCGCACCCCGGACGCGACGCATGCTTGATCGTATGCGTATTTATTCTTATATCTGGCTGAAGTCGGCTACTTGCCGTCGCTGGACGGCTCGCGACCCGTGGGAACCAGTTTATCAACGTGCTCGAATCGGCTTCGGACGCCTTGGTCTCCCGGCAAAAC
>JAIEPT010000387.1 GCA_019748295.1 Gemmataceae bacterium
ACCGACCAGCTGCCCGCCAGCTGCTCTCGGACCGAGTTTAACCGCTCTCCCCTCGCGCAGGAACGGGAATGCACCCGAACCATCATAGCGACTTCGCTTCCAGCTCCGTTCGGACTACGATCCTGTAATTCACCGGTGTCTTCTCCGCCCGCCAAGCTGGGGACGGAGCGAGGGGATTTCCCTCGTCGTAAGCAAGGCACGTCGCCGTCGAACCGTAGCCGTGAGACGTTAAACGGGGCATCCTCTCAAGAGGGCAACCCAAAACATGCGGGGCAGGCTTGTATCCCATACATCACACTCGCACCACGGGCTGGCCCGCCGCCAAAAAGTTGCGGGTGGGGGAGGAGATGGAGGGGCAAGGGGCTGTGGAAGCGACGCAGAAAGACAAGGAAGCATAACTGGAACCGCCGAACATACCGTACAAACAAAAACAGAAACAGAACAAGCAGCACACGACTAAACGGACCTGAATACCTTGAAGTAGATCAAAGACCAGCAGTTAACAGTTACAAGTGAGCAATACCTTCGGAATCTTGAGCAAATGCAAAAGGAAATCGGTTACAGCCCAGGAACGAGACAAAACATTGCAGCCGCATTCTGCTGGCAAGGCGGTCATGTCGAGTTCTTGGGCTGGCACCTAAAGAGATGGACAAGGCCGCATGGCAGATCGCGTATATCGTGTCACGTGAACGGCAGAAACTATGGTCGCATTGCGACCGCCGTCCATGCCAATACTGCGTCGGGGCGCACGAAACACGGTAAGGGACAGTGCTATTCCTTCCCGGAGCGTTGCTCCCGATCCTCGCCGCCGGTTGTCCCAAGCATCTATGTTGCACCATTCCATGGCCGCGTCCAATCACTCGGTTTTGCCCCCCGATCCTCTTCCTGGATGCTTTACCGCTACAGCTCGGGAGCTATCGCATCGAGGTCTGCCTCACCGACCAAAGTCACCCCGCTCGCCCCTGGTAGCCACCGTGCTCGTTCCAGAACTTCTTCGTCTCCTGTCGTAGAGGCGACGGTGGGAGCTGGTCGAACAGCTCGTCATACGTCACCCAATGCAGGTAGAGTCTGCTGGCCTTTCCGGAGAGATGCTGGTCGCTCGGGTACTGCCAGCGGTCCTCGTTACGCCTCTCTAACTGAAACCCACGGATGTCTCGAAGCATCGCCGCCTCTCGATGGTCGTGGTACTCTCGATAGGTGTACTGAAACAGTCTGGACAGCGACTTTTGCCCGTTCTTATCCAGCACGAAGCACCGGGGCGTGATCATGGTGAACGCTGGCCGGTGGACGAAATGCCGGAACGGAGCATCATAATGTTGAAAGCAAAGCACATTCTCTACCACTCTCGTCAACTGGTTACGCTCGATGTCGTTGACCACGTTGATCGAGAGGTCCCGATACCACTTGCATTCCGCGAAGCAGGCCCACGAATCCTCCCCTGGGTCGAGGCGGATGCCGCATCCGGGGCCGTCGTCACGAACAGCGATGTCCCCCACTGCCAGGTCGATGTGCGAGCATCCCTCCCCTCTCCTGGGCGGGATCGGGAGGACTTCAAACCAGATCTTGGGGTTGCGGGGCGTCCGCCAGCCGGGGCCGACCAGCCGCTCGATTAGTTAGCGCCTTGACCCCCAGTTCGCTAGCCGCCGCGTAGCCACAACCCACCAGAAAGGTCCAGACCTGTTCATCGCAGTAGCACGGACGCGTCTTGCTCAGCTCCTCGGCCCGTACTCTTGCCACGAGGTCGTCCCAGCCGGCGAACCCAACGAAAAGGCGTTCGGCGATGGCCGTGCTGTGCTGTTCGAGCAGGTCAGTAAGCGCCATGGCTCGCGTTCCTTTATGATTTCCTACTCGTCACGAGCGACTTCGATTTCGACCAAGAAATGCCATCCTCCGGGTTGCTGGGTGGGCACCTGATTCAGCCTCGTGGGATTCTATCCACTGCTGCTCAATCCGGGGCGTTGATGGGAGAACTTCATGAGGTCGCGTCCCCCGTCGCCGCGGAGATCCAGCGCAACTATCTAGTGATGACTGATCGCATGCATGAAAAGATCCGAAACAGAATAATCAACGATCCGGACCGGGAAGTCCGTCGAGCACGGGCGTCTTTTGACGCGGATCGCTTCCTCCTAATCCAGAGCAGGTTGCAGAACTGGCACTGCCCGCGAATACTCTTGAAGCCGATAGCCGCCGTTCTTCAGAGATGCGGCTGGATGCCCCCAGCAAGGTAGTTTTGATAATCGGCCCGAGAATTAGGCAACGGGCGTGCGGTTTCGGTGGCAGTGCCACTGCTGACCTTGGGTCACGGCTGCCATTCGGGTACGATCACAAAGTCATTTACGAGGGGTATGGCATGGCCAACAGTCAACTGCAATGGCTCAAGGACGCGACCGGTGACGTAAAAGCGTACCGGGCGATGGTAGTCGGCTCCCAGACCGTCCTTGATACTCTGAACGCCACGGTCCTGCGGTTTAATAATCATTTCTTCAACAGGACAGAAGATCACCGTGAGATGAAGACCATCGCGGCAAAGCAGACCGTCATCGCTTCATTGCGAGAGTTGCGGCTAATCTGGATAACTGGCATAATAGCTTAAAGGTAAGTGGGGCGCTCTCGCCGCAAACAGTTGAGCTTCGCAAGCAACTCCGGCCCATCCCCCGACCCGTCAAGCGAAAGCCCGCACCTACCCCCGCTCCACCTCCTGGCCAAGCTGCAATCCCGTTCGACTTCCAAGAACCCGAAGAAGAGCCGTTGGTCCGCAGCCCCTTGCCACGACGGAGCCGTCGCCAGAGCAGCTATGTCCTGGTCGCCCTCCTGGTCGTCGGGGGCCTGGTCACCACGGTCGGCACGGCAGTCCTGTGGACCAGCGGCATCATTCAGCCGAATCAGCACGACGGAGTTCAACCCGCCGCCACCGAGCCGATCAGCCCGACGAACTCCAAGCTCCAGGCACTGGAGCGTCAGTACGAGGAGACGCAGCGGAAACTCGCCAGCCTGAAAGAGCGTCAAGGCGAACTTAAGCGGATCAGGGACGCCCACAACGCCGCCTGGGACAGCGAAAGCCCCCTCGGGGCGGTCCCCCCGGACCGGCTGGCCTCGCGCACGAAGCAGATCAACGACGACGCGGACGCCATCACCGCCAACGCCAAGCAGATCATCGCCACCTACAACGCCATGAAAACGCTGCTGGACCAGATGGACCGTGAGAGCACAGCCGCCAGCCAGAAGATCACCTTGTGGGACCGTCGGCAACAACTACAGGCGATGGCGGAATCCGTGAAGGAACCCGCGGCCATGCCTGCCGCTCCAGGTAATCAACCGGGGTTGGGCGACTTGGCCACGGATTTCCAGAGGCGAGTAACTGCCTACCAAGCCGGGATGCGGGACCACCCCTGGACCTGGCAGGGGACCGACAACAAGTGGCGGCGGTCGCTCTCGACCATGTACGAGTTCCGCCCTGAGGTGAAGCCGAGCACCCAGGCCGGTTACACCTGGGTCGCAGAACTCTCCTACAAGGAGGTCACCAAGAGCACCACGCCTTGCGACACGGAAAAGTCGGCAAAGACCTCGTTCATCACCGAGGCCCCGAAAGTCGTCTGGGAGCACTGGCGGCTGTTCGGTTACAAGGACGGCAGGTGGCAGCGGATCGACCGTCGGATGCGGTCGTCAGGTGTCATTAACACCGACTGGTCGCTGGGCGTTGCGGACCACCCGCTGCTGGCCATCGAGGACGAGTGCTTTGCTGACATGCCGAGATGATCCGTGAATGTTGGCGGAGCTGTCGCTCGCCCTCGGACATGTAAAGCGAATGCGGGCGAATATCTCACTGCCCAGTCGCTAGAGTCATCGAGTTGGTCGGTCTATAGAACTTGCTTCAAACGTCCCGTAACCGTTCATTCCTTGTATCGGGATTCGTATCGGGTACTACGACCGCGATGACCTTGTCGCCGTGGGCTGGTGTTGTAAAATATTGGCAAAGAAGAGTTTGTGGCGAAAGCTTCTCAAATATGTCTCTTCCCGGCGCCTCCACTTTGCTAAGTAATGCCACCTGGTGACAGGCGGCGACATAACCCTGGCTCACGCCGGGGTTTTTGTTTTTATGATCCGAATCGTCCGCGTCAGCGAGTGCCTCAGAATGACTGCCAACGCTGCAGAAAATACAGCGCATATGCAGGGCGCTCTGGCTTGTTCCCTCTCCTCCTTGGAGCGGTCGCTCAGTCCGATGTGCGTGTAACGCATCGTCATGTTGACGTCGGTATGCCGGGCGAACTCCTTTGCCTCCACTAAGCTCACTTCGTTTCGCAACAACTCCGCGATGTAGGTGTGCCGGCCAGCCGCATGGAAGTCGGCTACGCCGTGGTCGGTTACGTAAGGGATGCCGGCCCGAAGAAGGTCTCGTTTAACCATCTTCGCCGTCTTCTTGCGGACGAGCTCCGGGAAGAGCTTTTTCGGCCGGCCGAAGCTGCGGCAGCCATTCGCCAAGAAGGTGGACTAGTAGAAACGACACTACAAACGGCTACGAAGCCGCGTGATCGGCCATGCTCCACATCGCATCGATGTTTCGCGTCGCTTCCTCGATTCGCCCCGCGGCGAAATGGGATCTGGCGTCGAGCGCAAGGAGCCGGCTCGCATCCCGCATGGTTTGGCTCCGGCAGCAGAATATCCGGGGCCGGGCGGCAGTATTCATGCTCGAACCGGCAGTGCGGAATCGCGGCCGCTTGCCGAAGGCGATCGCGATTTTCGGAAAGATTTTCAGACGGGATCCCGACGTCGCCACACCGTGCTGAAGTCGGCTCCGTCCAGCGGATACCGCGTTTGCAAGTCGGCTAGCATGCCGCGCC
The DNA here is from genome assembly GCA_019748295.1 of Gemmataceae bacterium. Taxonomy (GTDB): domain Bacteria; phylum Planctomycetota; class Planctomycetia; order Gemmatales; family Gemmataceae; genus JAIEPT01. The sequence continues at coordinate 4,839 of JAIEPT010000387.1, forward strand.
ACTTGGCGTTGAGTCGGCCCAGCGGAGCTTCGCCCAGGTGGTTGTACGATTTGGACCACAACCGCTGCCAGCCAGGTCCGAACCCCGCTTCAAGCGTCTCGACATCGAAGCCGAGCGAAGCGCTATGCCCCGTCTGCGACTGCGGAACATGGAAATCAACGAGCTGCTTGATGATCCCCGTCGTCGGCTTCTGCGCGAAGAGCCCCTTCGCGAACGCCGCCTCCGCGGCTTCCGCGGCAGGGCTCGACGAGCGGTCGAAAAGGTCGCCGAGTTTCGTCAGCCATTGGCCGGGCGATAGGTATTTGCGCCACTTCCATTCCTTGCGGAAGGCCCGCGCGAGCCGCTGGCATTCGGCATTGCGGTAGTAGCGTTTCGACGGCTCATGTCCCGCGCAGTAGACGGCATCCGCAGCGAGAACGCGCTCGAGCAAATGCAGCGTGTCGTAGGGCGATGGAAGATGATGGAGGACGGAATTCGTCGCCATCAGGTGGTGCTTGACGGGACTCGCGAGCAACTCGTCGATCGACGAGGTGAATCGCACCTCGCGGACGGCGCCTTGCAGCTTGCCGCGACACTTCTCCAGCATCTCGGGCGAGGCGTCGAAGCATGTCAGATGCGCCACGCGGTCGCAGCCTAGTTCGTTGACGATCTGTTCGCTGGCGAAACCGGTTCCGCATCCGAAATCGAGAACATGCCAACCTCCCGCGGGACCATATGGCTTGGCGACGGCGAGCATCTCGCGCCACAACGCGGGCAACTCGTCGCGGATCTCAGGGTGCCTGCGGTCGTAGTCTTTCGCTTCGGCCGCGTGAAACAGACGATTCACTTCCTCGACGAGCGACCCCAGTTCGAGCTTCGGCCCAAACGGCTGCAACATCGCTTCGATCGCGGAAACGTCGGACATGAGTAGATTTCGCCAAGCCCAGGGGCGAGCGCAGCGAGCTCCTGGGATCGGAGTGTCGGAAGCGGAATACGTCATCAGTCTGGATCCCAGGAGCTCGCTGCGCTCGCCCCTGGGCTTGGCGGCGACGTTATTTTCCTTTCGGCTGCATCCAGGTGCGTTCGATGAACGTCGTGTCCACTTTGCCTTCGATGAACGCGGGGTGGTTGAAGATCTCGCGGAGGATCGGGATCGTCGTCTTGATCCCCTCGACCTTAAACTCCGCCAACGCTCGACGCATGACGGCAAGCGCTTCCTGACGCGTCGGCTGATGCACCAGCAGTTTTGCGATCATCGAGTCGTAGTTGGGCGGAACGCGATAGCCCTGCGAAACGTGCGTGTCGAGACGCACGCCCGGCCCGCCAGGGGGCTGCCATTTGGCAATCGTTCCCGGCGACGGGCGGAAGTCGTGGGCCGGATCTTCCGCATTAATGCGGCACTCGATGGCACAGCCGCGATGAATGACGTCCTTCTGCTCGAACTTCAGTTTTTCGCCGGCCGCCACGCGAATCTGTTCGCGAACAAGGTCGATGCCGGTGACGAGTTCGCTCACCGGATGCTCGACCTGAATGCGGGCATTGAGTTCGATGAAGTAGAACTTGTGGTCTTTATCGACGAGAAACTCGCAGGTGCCCGCGTTGTAGTAGCCGACGGCTTTCACCAGCCGGGCCGCCGCGGCACAGATCTCTTCGCGGACGCTTTGCGGCAGATGGGGGCCGGGCGATTCTTCCACTAATTTCTGGTGGCGGCGCTGCAGGGAGCAGTCGCGTTCCCAGAGGTGGACGACATTGCCGTGCTTGTCGCCGAGAATCTGCACTTCGACGTGTCGCGGCTGCTCGATGTATTTCTCGATGTAGACCGAGCCGTCCTTGAAGGCGGATTCGGCTTCTTGACTCGCTTGCTTGAGGCCGGTCCGGAGCGTCTCATCGTTGCGGGCGACGCGCATGCCGCGACCGCCGCCGCCGGAAGCGGCTTTGATAAGAACCGGATAGCCCATCTCGTTGGCGAGCTTGAGAGCTTCCTGTTCGCTGGCGATCAAGCCTTCGGATCCGGGGACAACAGGAACTTTGTGTTTCTTCGCCACGGCTCGCGCGGTGTTCTTGTTGCCCAGCGCCGCCATCGCCTCGGGCGGCGGGCCGATGAACTCGATCTTGCACTCGCGGCAGACATCCGCGAAGTGGGCGTTTTCGGAGAGAAAACCGAATCCCGGATGAATCGCCTGCGCATTGGCGACTTCAGCCGCGGCGATGATCTGCGGAATTTTCAGATAGCTGTCGGCGGCGAGGGGCGGGCCGATGCAGATGGCTTCGTCTGCCAAATCGAGATACGGAGCGCCGCGGTCGGCTTCGCTGTAGATCGCCACCACCTCGATGCCCATATCGCGGCAAGCGCGAATGACGCGCAGCGCGATCTCACCTCGATTGGCGACCAGAATGCGTTGAAACATAAAGCGACACGACCTCGGGACCATTTCGAATTTCGAATTGCAGACTGCAGATTGAGGAAAGAAAGAGCCATCCTGCCTTCTTCAATTTGCAATTCGAAATTTGCAATTTGCAATTGGCTTTACGCTGGTTCGACGCGGAAGAGGACTTGGTTGAACTCGACGTACTTGCCGTTTTCGACGCACACCTCGGCGATCGTGCCGCTCACTCCGGCGGTGATTTCGTTGAAGAGCTTCATCGCTTCGATCTGGCAGACCACGGTCGTCGGCGTGACCTTCGCACCCTTGGAAACATACGTAGGCGATTCCGGGTTCGGCTTGCCGTAGAAGGTGCCGACCAGTTCGCTCTTGATTTCGATGAGGTTGCGAGCCGGAGCAGCTGGGTTCGTTGGGGCGGCGGGTTCGGCGGACTTCGGAGCGGCGGCTGGCGCGGGCATCGAGGGGGCCATGCTCGTCAGGACGGGAACTTGCTTGGCGCCGCGGCGAAGACGAAGCCGCTGCATGCCTTCGCGGAGGTCGATCTCGCTGAGATCATGCTGGGTCATCAACTCGACCAGCGACTGCACGTTTCGCACATCGAAGGGGCCCGACGATTTCTTGGGGGAAGATGATGATTTCTTGGAGTCCTCAGACACCGTCCACTCCTTCGCGACAAAATTCCCTCGACCCGGCGATGACCGTCGGCATGTCAATCCGGACCGCGGAAGGGCGATTTCTTGAGCGGCATCTTATCGGGAAGCCCATCAAACGAATAGAGGCGGCACGGGCCGGCGCATGCAGTTTCTCGCTCTTCTATGCAGCCCTCTCGCTCCGCGAGAGGCAAGCG
>JAIEPT010000322.1 GCA_019748295.1 Gemmataceae bacterium
CAGCGTCCGCAAAAGTCTCGTCATGCTCAGACAGGTCTTCGAGCATTGAACAGTCTGTGGACGAAGAGACTTTTGCGGACGCTGTACCAGCCGCCTAACAGCGGCTGCTCGCCGAAGCCGGTAGCCGATCACCCCAGGGATGCGCAATCCATGTTCTCGCGATTCTTCATCGATCGGCCCATCTTCGCGAACGTCATCGCCGTCGTCACGATCCTGCTCGGCATCGTCGCGATTCGGCGATTGCCGGTGGAGCAGTATCCGCCGATCACGCCGCCCACGGTCGTCATCAGCGCGGTCTACCCGGGGGCGAATGCGAAGGTGGTTTCGGATACGGTCGCGGCGCCCATCGAGCAGCAGATCAATGGCGTCGAGAACATGATGTACATGTCGTCCACCAGCTCGGCGGACGGCACCTACAGCTTGACCGTCACCTTCGAAATCGGCACGAATCTCGACGCGGCCCAGGTACTCGTGCAGAACCGGCTGTCCATCGCGGAACCGATTTTGCCGGAGGAAGTGCGGCGGCAGGGCATTGCCGTGCGCAAGCAATCCGCGGACATCCTCCTGGTCATTTCTCTCACGTCGCCGAACAAGACGTACAGCGGCCTTTTTCTCTCGAACTACGCCACGCTGCGCGTTCGCGACGAGATCAGCCGAGTGCCCGGCGTGGGGGACGTCGCCGTCAGCGGCATCGGTTCCTACGCGATGCGGATCTGGATCGATCCGGACAAACTCGCATCGCGCAAGCTCACCTCGCAAGACGTGACCGCGGCACTCGCTCGGCAAAACGTCCAGGTCGCCGCGGGCCAAATCGGCCAATCGCCCGCGGCGGCGGGTCAGCGTTTTCAAATGACCGTAACCACATTGGGCCGACTCACGGATCCGAAGCAGTTCGAGGAAATCGTCATCCGCTCAGGGACGGCGGGGCAGATCGTTTACCTGCGCGACGTCGCGCGTGTCGAACTCGGCGCCCAATCGTACGATTCCTTCGCCGTCCGCAACGGCATGGATGCCGCCAATGTGCTCATCTACCAGTTGCCCGGCTCGAATGCGATCACCGTGGCCCAGGGGGTTCGCAAGGCGATGGAGGGCATCGCCGCCCAGCTTCCCGAAGGCATCGAATACGCGGTGCCGCTGGATACGACGCGCTTCGTCAATGCGTCGATCAACGAGGTCTACCGCACGCTGATCGAAGCGGGCGTGCTCGTGCTGATCGTGATCCTCGTCTTCCTGCAAAGTTGGCGCGCGTTGCTGGTTCCCGCCACCACCGTCCCCGTCACCATCATCGGCGCCTTCGCATTCATGTGGCTGCTCGGCTTCAGCATCAACCTGCTCACGCTTTTCGGCCTCATTCTCGCCATCGGCATCGTGGTGGACGATGCGATCGTCATCGTCGAAAACGCGGCCCATCACATCGAACAGGGCATGACGCCGCGCGATGCGACGATCCAGGCGATGAACGAAGTGACGGGCCCCGTGATCGCCATCACGCTCGTCTTGATGGCGGTCTTCGTGCCGACTGCGTTTCTCGGCGGCATCACGGGGCAGATGTATCGGCAATTCGCTCTCACGATCGCAGCCACCGCTCTGATCAGCGCCATCAATGCCCTGACGCTCAAGCCCGCCCAGTGTGCGACCTATCTGAAGCCGCGCACGGGAAAGAAAGGTTGGTTCACGCGGGCCTTCGACTATGTTTATCGACCCATCGAAAACTCGTATGCATGGTCCATCCGCAAGCTGCTTCACGTATGGTGGCTCGTCGTGCTGCTGTTCATCGGCACTGCCGCCGTCACCGGTTGGTGGTATCTGCGAACGCCCACCGGCTTTCTGCCGACCGAAGATCAGGGCTATGTGATCGTGGCCGTGCAGTTGCCGGACGCTGCTTCGCTGGACCGCACGCGCGAAGTGACGGATCGGATGAACCAGGTGTTCGCCAATACGCCGGGCGTGGAGAACTGGTTCACGCTGGGCGGCCGATCGCTTTTGGAAGGTACGGCCGCTCCGAATGCGGCCACCGTTTTCGCGACATTCGCTGACTTCCCCGAGCGCGAAACGCCGGAGACGCAGATGAACGCGATCATCGCCCATCTGCAGAAGGAACTGTTCCAGATGCAGGAACCCTTCGTACTCATCCTCGTGCCGCCGTCGATCAAGGGACTGGGCGTGTCGGGCGGGTTTCAGATGCAGGTGGAAGATCGCGAAGGCGTCGGGCTGGATGTGCTGCAGGAGCGGACCAACGCCATCATCGACGAAGCCCGCAAGAACCCGCAGATCGGCCAGGCGGCGACGACGTTTCGCGCCGGCGTGCCGCAGATTTACCTCAACATCGACCGCGTGAAAGCGGAGAAAATGGGTGTCCTTCTCAGCGACGTCTTCGCGGCTTTGCAGGCCAACCTGGGGTCGGTCTACGTCAACGACTTCAACAAGTTCGGACGAACGTATCAGGTCCGCGTGCAGGCGGAGGCGCAGTTCCGCACGGATCCCAGCCTGATCCGCCGACTCGAAGTGCGCAACCGCAACGGCGCCCGCGTGCCCCTTGCCACTCTGCTCGCGCCGGAACCGCAACTCGGCCCGCTCTCCATCACGCGCTACAATCTTTACCCGACCGCCAGCATCACCGGCGGCGCTGCCTCCGGCGCCAGTTCGGGCGAAGCGCTGAAGGTAATGGAGGACATCGCCAGCACCACCCTGCCGCGCTCGATGGGGTTCGACTGGAGCGGAATGGCCTTTCAGGAACGCCGCATCACCGGCGAAGCAGTCATCGTCTACGCTCTGGCGGTGCTGCTCGTCTATCTGGTCCTTGCCGCTCAGTACGAAAGTTGGCTGCTGCCGTTCGCCGTCATCCTCGTCGTGCCGCTCGGTCTGCTCGGCGTCGTCGCAGGAATCAACATCCGAGGAATGGACAACAACGTCTACACGCAGATCGGCGTCGTCCTCATCATCGCTTTGGCGACCAAGAACGCCATTCTCATCGTTGAGTTCGCCCGCGAACTGCGTATGAGCGGCAAATCGATCTTCGATGCGGCCGTGGAAGCCTCGCGTTTGCGTCTTCGCCCCATCCTGATGACGTCGATCGCCTTCATCCTCGGCGTCGTGCCGCTCGTCTTCGCTACGGGGGCGGCCGCGGCGAGTCGGCGTTCGCTCGGCACCGCGGTGTTCGGCGGCATGATCTCTTCGACGGTGCTCGCCGTCTTCTTCGTGCCCGTCTTCTATCTCACGATCCAATGGCTCAGCGAAAAGATCAGCGGCCCGCCGAAATTGGGAGCCCACGGCAGCCAGGGAAGCATCGTCTCTGGCCCTCCGCCGCACGACGGAAATGGCCATTCCTCGGGGGAAAATAAGGAGCGGATACCGGTGGCGGATGGGAACCAGCAGGAGCACCCGTGAGGCTCAAGTTCCGCAACGCGAGGGCCGATACAATCTGTGTCATCGCCAAGATCGGCCCCTTCGCCAAGTGGTAAGGCAGCGGATTGCAAATCCGCTATCCCCGGTTCGAATCCGGGAGGGGCCTCTCTCCCCTATTCTCCGCTTTCTTCTCGGCTCGCTGTACTCCTCAGCAGCACTTCTTTGTTCACTGACAATTGGCATCCATTGTGCATCTGATCGCATAGCTCCCTTGCGGGTGCTTCAGGTCGCATGGTATGGTCGCATCAACGACTCCAACGCAACCTAATTCGCCCGAGGGATATTGTTGACTCTATCCGCTTCGCCCAAGCGGTATCGCGTCTTGGTGGTCGATGATCACCGGGATGGCGCGGACTCGTTAGCGTTTTTCGTTCGCTCCGTGGGATATGAAGTCCGCGTGGCGTACGACGGCGTCTCGGGGCTTCAAGCCGCACGCGACTTCCTGCCCGATTGCGTGATCTCCGACATCGACATGCCGGGCATGGATGGATGCGCGCTCGCGCGAATGCTTCGGACCGAACGAGCCGCGATCAAGCTGGTGGCGATCAGCGGGAGAATTGAGGAAAAAGGCGCCGAGATCGCCGAGGCGGGATTCGATGAACGCCTCCGAAAGCCGGCGGATTTGTCGTTTGTGAAGGAGATCCTTGCCATGATGGAACAAATCAAAGAACTCGCGACCCAAACCCGAGAACTCGCCCAGCAGAACGTCGTCCTCGCCGGCGACGCCAAGCAACTGCTTCAAGACGTCAAACAAGACGTCCGAGAAGTGAAGCAGGAGTTGAAGGACACGAAAAAGCAGGTCCAGGAATTGAAGATGGAAGTGAAGGAACTCAAGAGGGAGGAGGGCCAGTAATCGCTGGTCGAAAGCGACACAAGAAGCAAGTCAATCACGTTGTTTGCCGGAAGGTGCGGACGCACGTTTGTCCTTGAATCGATATTTCAGCCAACTGGCGCTGACGAGCCAAAACATGGGACCTGCGAGCACGAACGCGACGCCGGCGTTTTTAAGGGCGTGGGCGTGCTTCCGGTCGCGCGCTCGGTCCTCGTGAGACGGACCTCCCTCGAAGGGGCGAGGCGCCTCACGAAAGCTGTCCGATTCCACGCTTTGCCCCCACATGGCGACAATCAGCCCCATAAGCATGATTGCCAAGCCGACATTGCGGGGAACGCCATCAGGTCTCATTGCCATGAACCCTCCTTGCGTCAGCGAACCTTTCGCAACGAACAAGTTGCGGCGGGGGATGAACCCTATTGGGGTTCCGGGCTCTCCACGGGCTCAGTCCTCAAAATCTTCTCTATCGCCCCCCTGCGCCAACTCGTCGACAACTCCTGCCACTCGCAGCATCCGCGGCATAGTAGGGTGTGTCGAGCGATCGACCCACCCTACGAGAGCAGACGCCGCCATTGTTCGTCGCGATACCCGAATGCCTCGTGCAGGTCCGCCTGGATGCGTTTCTCGGTGACGATGAACCCCAACATGCCGCCGGGCGGTTGAAATTCGATGACATCCTGCACGATAGTTGTCTGGCCGTCCGCGGCAAGCTGCGTCTCGTGTCGCCACAGGGGAAACGGGCCTTCGATCTGGCGTTCGACGATTCGCGATGGCGGTTCGACGGTCTCGAACGTCGTTACGATCCGCTGCGAAATGCCGCCGCGGCGCACCTTCCACTGGCAGACGCTACTGATGGCCAAGGCCTCGGCGCCCTCCACCAATTCGAGGTGCATCTTGGAGGGCGTCCATTCGGGACGGCGCGAAACCGCGGCCAGGAGAGCGAAGATCGCCTCCGGCGGAGCGGAAAACCGGGCTTCATGGACGAATCGCGGCACGGCAATCGCCTGCATGTTGAGTAAAATCGGCACGGACGCGCGTCCGTTGCCCCGACTATTTCACCGCACTCTTTCTTCCAAAGCGCCTATCCCGCATAATGGCTCGACGGTCCGCATTCCAAGGAACATTCGGTGCAGGCGTTCATTCACGATTGGGGATACCTGGGGGTCTTCCTCGGCATCCTCGCCACGGGACTTGGCTTTCCCATGCCGGAAGAACTTCCGGTCGTGGTCGGCGGCGCTCTCTCCGGCGGGAATGAAGATAAGCTCCGCTGGTACATCATGCTCCCCATCTGCATCGTCGGGGTCATCGTCGGCGACCTCTTCCTCTACGGCATTGGCCGCCTCTGGGGACCAAAGCTCACGCGCATGTCGTTCGTCCGCAAACGCATTCTTCCGCCGGAACGGCTCAAGTCGATCACGGAAAACTTCCACAAATACGGCGTCAAGATCCTGCTCTTCGCCCGCCTGACGCCCGGCATTCGCGCCCCGATCTTCATGACGGCCGGAATCACGAAACTGTCGCCGATCCGGTTCATGGTCGCCGACGGCATCTACGCGATCCCCGGCGTTTCGCTGCTGTTCGGCCTCGGCTACTTCTTCACCGAGCGGATGGTGGACATCATCCAGCAAGAAGCGGGACGAATCAAATCGATCGTCATCCTCGTGGGCTTGGTGGCGGTCGCAGGCTACTTCACGTACCGCTTTCTGCGGAAACCCGTGGTCACCGGCAGCCCCGGCGAAATGCCCCAGATTTGCGAACCCGTCAGCCAAACGATCGACACCGTTACCTCGCCGATCATCCATCCTGAACAAGCGAAGCCGGTTGAAGATCCTGAGATCCTGCCGCCGGCGGAAACGCCGCCTGCCGAATCCACGCATGTGGGCTCGTAGTGCTCGGCGTTTCGTAGGACGTGTCGAGCGCAGACGTCGCTGAGGGAGCGGATTCTCTGCGGCTGAAGCTCCACCATCTTGCCCTGGATGCTGGTCCGCTTTTCGTTCTTGAAGTGAATGACGACGTTTCGCCCCGCTTCGCCCCGCTTCTCCCCAGGTTGGCTGACTTAAGCGCCAACCAGTCTGGCGGATGAATGCCTTGGTTGCACCAGCAATCGACTTTTGCCGGATCGCCAGCACCAGGCACGCCGAGCGTACCCGCCGCTTTGCGGCTTCGCCGCGTTAAGATGAGGTCGCGTATCCACGAAATGGAAGGACTGCAAGGACAAGTGATAGCCGGTCCCGTGCACGATCCGCAACAGGGCGAATCAGGAAAAGCAATGCGTCATGCCGTCGTTGTCGAAGCGGTTCGCACGCCGATCGGGCGAGCACATCCCGAGAAGGGTTCCTTCCGCGATGTGCGGGCCGACGATCTCTCCGCCGACATCATGAAGGCGGCGGTCGAGCGAGCCAGGATCGTTCCTTCGATGCTCGAGGACATTCACTGGGGCTGCGTTCGCCAAGAGGAGGAGCAGGGGTTTGACGTCGCCCGCATGGCCGCCCTGATTGCGGGGTTTCCGATCGAAGTTCCCGCGACGACCGCTCAGCGAAATTGCGGCTCCAGCCTCCAGGCACTGCACCAGGCCGCGACCAGCATCATGGCGAAGTGCGACGACATCCAGCTTGTCGGCGGCGTCGAGCATATGCATCACTTGCCGCTCGATTCGGGATATGTGCCCAGTCCTCGTTACCTGCAACGCCACAGCCCCGCGACCTTGCACATGGGGATGACGGCCGAGTTCCTTGCCCGCAAGTACGGCATCAGCCGGCGCGAGCAGGACGAATTCGCGTTGCGAAGCCATCGACTTGCGGGCGAAGCGACCGACCGGGGTTGGTTCGCATCGGAAATCGTGCCCACCTGGGGCCGCGACGACGAGGGGCGGAACACGCTGCTGACGCAGGATCAGTGCATTCGCCGCGAAACATCGCTGGAAGCGTTGGCGGCGCTGAAGCCCGTCTTCCAACCAGAAGGCGGCACGGTTACCGCCGGCAACGCGAGTCCGGTCAACGTTGGGGCCGCCGCGATGGTGGTCATGTCGGAGGAGCGTGCAAGCGAACTCGGCCTCAAGCCGTTGGTTCGCATCCGCGCGATGGCAGCGGCGGGCGTCGATCCCTCCATCATGGGCGTTGGCCCCGTGCCGGCGACGCTGAAAGCACTCGAACGGGCCAAGCTCAAGCTTGCGGATATCGGCTTGATCGAAATCAACGAGGCATTCGCCGCTCAGACGCTTTCCGTGGTCAAGCTGCTCGGCGTGCCGCTCGAAATGGTCAATGTCCGCGGCGGAGCGATCGCGATCGGCCATCCGCTCGGCGCCAGCGGGGCTCGCATCGCCTGCACCCTGATTCATGCGATGCGCGATCTCGGCATTCCGCTCGGCGTCGCCGCCATGTGCATCGGCGGCGGCCAGGGCATTGCGACGGTCTTCGAACGGGTCGCATAAGGCTCGCCATGAAGGCCGTGAGACCCCTGGGGAAGCATTGATCTCATGCCCGGCCTCACGCCCAACTTCACGACCAACTCTACTCAGCCCGCAAATAGACTGCTCCCACATCCAGCCCCTCTTCCGGAGTGCCGAAAAACGTCCCGTTATTGAACACGCTCGGCTCATACTTCATGTCGCTGTACTTGAAAAACGCCAGGCTCCATCGGTCCTTGTCGAAGTAACGCAGCCGGCACAGGTGCAGCGGATTCGCTCGAAGCCGTTCCATGAATGCTTCCCGCGTCTCGCCCAGCACCCGCAGAAACTCCTCGTCCGGCTCCTCCGGTTCGGTGAAGGCATCGATGTAGCACAACGCTCCGCGAAACCGAACGTCCAGCCGCGTGTACAAGCCCGCGAAGTTCGCGGCCGCATGTCGCTCCAGCCGAGCGACCGTATCCGCGCGGACGGCCTCCGGGATCTTCTTTCCGCCCGAATGCGGATCGAACGCCCACACGCCTCTCGCCATCCGTCACCTCCTCTTCGCCACGATGTTTATTGCCGGTCGTTGAATGCTTAGGGTCCAGGGGCCCTGGCGGCCGCTCCTTAGGCGAGAGGCAGGAGTTAGTCTACCTCCCTCTCCC
>JAIEPT010000305.1 GCA_019748295.1 Gemmataceae bacterium
CCTAGCCTTGCGGTTCGGGCCATCACCGCCCGCAGAGGATTTGCACCTCCTGAGACGCAACATGCCTGGCGCACAAAGAGAAGGCTGCACCCATTCGGGAGCGAGCTTTTGGCGGAGGTCGAGCCGATCGAGATTCCGACAGGCCGGATTGTGGTCGGCAACGATGATGAAAGCCGACGCGGTCTTGAGCGACACGCGCAGCTTCTTGAGATCGGCAAGCGTGACCTTGTGATGTCGGCGAATCTTCAGGATGCGATCGACGTTTCGCACGCCAATGCCGGGGATGCGCAAAAGCATCTCGCGCGGCGCCTGATTCACATCCACGGGAAAACGATCGCGATTCGCCAGGGCCCACGCTACCTTGGGATCCACATCGAGCGACAGGTTGCGGTCCGCTTCCGTGGCCAATTCATTGACGTCGAAGCCGTAGAACCGCAGCAGCCAATCCGCTTGATACAGACGATGCTCGCGCAAGAGCGGCGGGCTCTGACCGGGAAGCCTCGCATCCGCATGCGGGATCGGGCTGAACGCGGAGTAGTAGACCCGCCGCAGCTTCTGCTGCCGATAGAGCGATGACGCAGTCTGCAAAACATCCGCATCCGGCGTCGGCGTCGCTCCGACCACCATTTGCGTGCTCTGCCCCGCCGGCGAAAATCGCGGCGCCCTCATGCCGGCTTTCACGTCCGCTTGACGTTCATCGATGCGATCGGTCACCATCTCCATCGTCTTGATGATGGTGGGCCGTTTCTTCTCGGGAGCGAGCGCCTTCAGGTCCGGTTCCGTCGGCAACTCGATGTTCGCACTCAGCCGATCCGCCCATCGGCCTGCTTCGGCAATCAGCTCTTCGGAGGCGCCGGGAATGAGCTTGAGATGGATGTATCCGCCATAGCCATGCTCCTCTCGGAGATTGCGAGCGACGGCGATGAGCTGCTCCATCGTGTAGTCGGAATTCTGGATGATGCCCGAACTAAGGAAGAGCCCTTCAATGTAGTTCCGCTTGTAGAACTCGATCGTCAGGCGAACGACTTCCTCGACCGAAAAGCGTGCCCTCGGCGTGTCGCTGGTCACGCGATTGACGCAGAATCGGCAATCGTAGATGCAGTAGTTCGTCATCAAAATCTTGAGCAGCGAAACGCATCGACCGTCCGGCGTGTAACTGTGGCAGATCCCCATGCCTTCGGTGCTGCCGATCCGGCTGCCGATCCGCGTCCCCTTGGACCCGCTGCTCGCACAGGATGCATCGTACTTGGCGGCGTCCGCCAGGATCGCCAGCTTCTGTTGCACGTCCATGCAATCGGGCCTCGCTTGGAACAAATGTTCACATCATCATTGTAGGGCGCTCCCCCAGCTAATAACCGCAGCTTAAGCAGGTTCGTAACCGGGTTCGAACCGTAGGATGAGTGAACCAAAACGTGGGACGCGAGCCAACGACACATGCCCTGGGCGGTCCATCTTTCCGACGACGTGCTTCGCAACGACTGGATCGTCGGCGGCTTCGCCGGACTCGCTTTCCTGTTGATTGTCGGGGGCCGAAAGCTCCGCGAAGAGGAGATCCCGCGGGTCGCTCTGCTGACCGCGGCGTTCTTCATTTCCTCGCTGATCCACGTCCGCGCGGGGCCGACCAGCGTCCATCTTTTGCTGAACGGCCTCCTGGGCGTGATGCTCGGCTGGCGTGCGCCGCTCGCCATCGCGATCGGACTTTTGCTTCAGGCAGTGCTTCTGCAACATGGCGGATTCACCACGCTCGGCGTCAGCACCTGCGTCATCTCCCTCCCCGCCCTGCTTGCCGCGGCTGCATTTCGACCACTGCATCGGCTCAATTGGAACCGCAAGCCGTTGCGCTACTCGGTCGTCTTCATGTGCTGTGCATTGTGGCTGGCATGTCTCGCGTTCAGCATCGCCATGCTTTCTCAGGGCCCATCCGGCGGATGGCGGCAGTTCAACGTCGCGGCCGGCGCCGTTTCGCTGCTGAAGCCAATCGTCATGGGCGCCATCATCGCCCTATCGATCGTCATCGCCTTACTCGAAGCAAAACTGGAAACGGCCCCCGAGTTCCCGCTTGGCCTCCTGCTCGGCGGAGTGCCCGTGTTGCTTACGGTAGCGCTCAATTGCTGGGTGCTGATTGTCGGCGGACACGGTTCGGAAACGCCCGCCTACTTGCTGATGGCGGCGCATCTCCCGATCGCCGCATTGGAAGGCATCATCGTCGGCTTCACGCTCGGCTTCCTCGCGAAGACGAAGCCCGAATTGCTCGGCATCCCGCCGCCGTAGTGTCTTTGGTCCTGTCCCCCTCGCCCCTTTGGGGAGACGGGTTAGGGGAGAGCGGTGCTGAGATTCGTTGATCCGCGTCAAGCCCCAGGGTAAGCGCAGCGCACCCTAAGGATCGCGCCCGCGGCCTATCCCCACCGTGCGCTGCGCTTACGGTGGGGCTTGGCGGCGAATCAACAAGTCTCTGCACCGCTTGCTCCCCTCACTCCCGGCCCCTCTCCCCAAAGGGGGAGAGGGGAGCGCTTAGCGCATGAAGTCTTCGTTGAGTTGGCTGATCGTTTCGCTCGCGTGGTAGGCGATTTCGGGGTTGGGGTGCTCGCGGAGGGCATCCACTTCGGGCATCAGCAGGGTCAGGCCTTCGTCGGCCACGGACTGCAATGCCTCGTGCACCAGGCGGACGTCGTCGGAATGCATGGTTTCGCGGTGCCATTGCAACGCGTGACGTTCGCCCAATCGCGCCAATCCGCCGCGGGCGGCCTGGCGCACGTCGCCGTTGAGATCCAGCCGGCCCGCTTCGAGGCGGGAACGCAAGGCGTGGAAATCGAAGGGATCCCACCAGCCCATGCTCGCGAACGCAGCAGCACGAACGGCCGGTTCCGCATCTTGGGAGGCGAGAACCAGCATTTGCTCCGACTCGACGCACGGGTGACCGCGTAGCGACTCAAGAGCAGCCAAATAAGGAAACGCATCCAGCAGGTGCGACTTGGCAGCCGGTGCGGCTCGGGACTTCATCGTCGCCCGTCGCCGCATCGGCACATTGGCCTGCACGAGGCTGCGAATCCACAAGCCGGCCCGCGGCTCCTTCGACCAACGCAAAGCGAGCATCGCGAGGTCCAGCGGCTGAAAAGCCGCATCGTTTTCCAAAATCGGCAGCAATCGCTCCGACACATCCAAGCGAAGATCGATGATGCCTTGCAGCAGTTCGCCGCGATCGGCCGCGGAGCCCTTCAGCAGGATCCGTTTCCACGTGTTTGCAATCGCATCGCGTTGGTCGATCAGGATCGACTCGATCGCTTCGAGCCGCAATTTCTGCCATTGAAACGCTTCCGCCTCCGGCGACTCCGCCTCGAACTGCGAGGCGAGATCGTCAAGCCGCCGAATGAGCCGCAATGCTTCGTGCAGCACCCGGCCCACAATCGGCGGTCCATCAAGCTCCGCATCGACCACGGCTTCGAACACCTCGGCGAGCCGGGCTTCGATGATCACCTGGGGCGACAAACCCTGCCGCAAACCTTGAAGCACGCGGCGCAGCAGGTTCCAGGCGACTTTGCCTTCGTCCAGTTCCGGATGCTTGAGCAGGTCCGCGAATCCCGTAAACGATGCCGCTTCCGCGGCGAACAAAGCCGCAAGTGGGGTGTCGGCCGCTCGCTCGGCATGTTCGAGGATCAGAGGCAGGCTGTCTTCGCGGCGAAGGTGGCGCAGGCCGTTGGCGAGATCGATGCCGTACCAGGCTTGTTCAAGTTGGTCGTCGCTCAGCCGTCGGCCAAGCTGACGTTCGAGAATCTGACCTGCTTCTTCCGTCCCCAGTTCGACGAGCGCCCGGACCTGAACGACGAAGTTCGTCCCCGGCTTCATGCTCGCTTCGACCACGGAACCGGCATCTTGTTCGAGAAGATGGCGAAACCGCTGCTTGGTCGCTTCGACCGCGGCTTCGTTCAGCTCGGCGCCTTGGAGAAGATCGAAATGTTGCCGGATGACCGGAGAATGCCGTTCGTAGCCAGGCCTGCGTAGGCCGAGGTATCGGCCCAGCAGGAAGGCGAGTGCCATGAAGAGCGGCATCAGGATGCTGCCCAGCAACATTGCCCAGATCGCCATGCCGATGGTCATCCTTGTGTTGATGGGCCCGCGGATCGAGCATGGAGAGTCAACTTTCCCCATTATCGTCATTCGCTGCGCCGCGAATCAACCTCTGCATCACGCGTGCCGCGAACTAGCGCGGAAATGCGCGGAGATGGAAGCCTCCATCGATGTTGACCACATCTCCGGTGCTGTAAGGCAACGCTCCGGCGACGAGCGCGACGACCGCCTTGCCCACATCCTCCGGAGTGCCCCATCGGCGGATCGGCGTCAGCCCCTCGGCGATCGCCTTGGTGTATTTCTCGATGGCGCCCGCCGTCATGTCCGATTCGATGATGCCGGGCCGCACTTCGTAGACACGGATGCCGTGATCGGCGAGACGAAGGGCGAAAAGCTGCGTGGCGATGGAAAGGCCCGCTTTCGAGATGCAGTAATCGCCGCGATTCAGCGAAAGCGCATACGCGGAGACGCTGGTCACATTGACGATGGCGGGCGAGTAGTTGCCCAGATTCTCCGACTTGAGCCGCAGCATTTCCTGAGCGACCCGTTGCGATAGAAAAAACGGCCCCTTCAAATTCGTCGCGAGGACTTGGTCCCAGCTTTCCTCCGTTGCCTCAAGCGCATCCTTGCGGCCCACGGAGGTGATCCCGGCGTTATTGACCAGGACATCGAACCGGCCCCAACGCGCGAGAACCGCATCGACCATCCGCGATCGATCCGTAGCGGAAGAAACATCCCCCTGGCAAAGCAGCGAATCGACATTGGCCGGCAGAAGCCCCTGCGTTTCACGCGCGGCCGTTTCGTTGCCCTGATAGTTGACCGCGACAGAGTAGCCTGCGTCAGCAAGGGCCAAGCAGATGCCGCGACCAATCCCGCGGCTTCCGCCGGTGACGAGAGCAACGGGAGTTGAGACAGAGGACGACATGTGATCTCAGATTCTGGAACGCCTACCGCCAGGATTTCGCGACTGGTGATAAATGGCAAGAATCGTCATTCGACGCGAGCTTGGCCGGTAATACAGGGCGTAAGGAAAGCGTCCGAGCGGAGCCTCGCGAATCTCGTCCACACACACGGGGTAGCGTTTCGGATTGGCGACGACGTCATCGATGATACGCCACACTTCGGCGGCAAATTCATCTCCCAGTCCCACGCCTTGGGCGTCATAGAACTCGACGGCTTCCTGGTATTCTTCCAGCGCACCTGGACGGAAAAGCACGGTGAGCTTCACGGCCGATTTCGCATTTCGATAAGACGCTTTACTTCTTCCAAAGGAATGCCTGAATCCGGATCGGCATCGTCTTCAGCAGCGCGCCGGAGCAGTTCTTGTTTTTGATCCGAGGAAAGGCCGGACGAGCGGCCTTCGGCGACGATGCTGTCCCAGATATCCTGTACTAGGGCGATTCGATCTTCGACACTAAGACGATCGATGCCTAGCGACTGCATTGTGACCGACATGGGAAAACCCTCCGTTGCCCTCTTATGATATCGACACTACGTACGGTTGCGAAGAACGATCGAAGTCGAAGTGATCGGAAAAATGCGAATGGCAGGCAGCTTGCTGCCTCGAGTTGGGGAGCGTCTTCCATGAACGAATCCGTTCGCGAAAAGCTTCTAAACCTTCTCGGAGAACTTAGCGTCGCCTGTCCTGAAATGCGATTTGGCCAACTCATCGCTAACCTTGCGACGCTTGCCAAGGGGCCGACGCCCGAAGGCCTTTGGGATGTCGAAGACGAGGAACTCCTCGCCGCGGTGAAGGAGCAGTTGACGTGTTTCGAACATCGCACGTCGCCGGTTGCCTGACCAAAAAAATCCCGGAGCACGCCAAGCGTGCTCCGGGATCAAACTCACATCGTCTTCTAGACGAGGCTTTCCAGCAAGAACTTCAGCTTGCGCACTTCCGCATCCATCGCGAAAGGCGCGTCGGCCACGTCGTGGACGGCGACGCTCAGAAGGCGGTCGTATTTCTGGCGGTTCAGCATCGTGATGATGCGGCCATATTCGATTTCGCCCTGTCCGACGCGCACCTGAAACTTGCCCGGCGCTTTGCCGGTGTCGCGCAGATGCACATGGCGGACGAACGGGAAGACTTCATCGTATGCCCCCCCTTGATGCGGGCCATTGATGAAGTGGCTCGGATCAAGAGTCAGGCCCAGGCCGGGAACACGCTGGCAGAGTTCGACCGCCATGGCGGGCGTTTCCGTTAGCGTTCCGATGCGGGTAGGCACCGTGACGACGATCCCTTCCGTCAGGGCCAGGCGAACGAGATGCGTGAGCCGTTGCACCTCGGCGTCCGCCCCATAGCCGAGCGGCGAAGGGGGCACGCAGATCACGGACACGGCCGACGAGCGAGCCAGCTTGCAGATGGCGCGAAGCTGGGCGTCTTGCTCTTCCTGCGTCGGCGCGTCGAACTCGACGCTGAACACGGCCGGAGTCAGACTAGGCCCGATGCGGATCGCCTGAGCGGCGGCGACCACATCCTTGACGACATCGGAAGGCTTGAGATGCGAGCCATTTTCATGGATCGCGATCTCCACCTTGCTGAATTCCAGTTCCGCGATGATGCGCAGAGCTTTTTCCAACGGATGACGCGCGAAGCAAAGCGTCGAACAGGCGACGTACACGTTTCCCCCTCCCGTACTCGTCGTGTGCGGATTCCCTAGCGGATGCGGCTCCGATTCCCCCGGCCGCATTCCGCCACTGCGAAGTGAAGGACCATAACGGGATGTCGAGTCTTGACAAGCCTAAAATCGGGCGGAGCGAAAGTGCGGTCGTGCCAGAAGATCCAAGCAAAAGGCAATGAGGAACCGAGAACCGAGATCGGAGAATGAGGATCGGAGGTCGGAAACTGGAGATCCGAAGATATGGCTTCGCGTCCTTTCCGATCTCCGATTTCCGATCCTCATTCTCCGATTTCGGTTCTCGGTTCCTCATTGCATTTCTCCGCAACAACAAAACACCAGATGCGTCGCCTACGGCTCCCCGCTAAACGTTGCCGATTCCGCATCCTGCCCCCTTGATGCTCGAACTCGAAAGACGGGTTTACCGAACGGATCGATGCGGTTATGAGCGTCCCCTCTCGTTTGGGGGAACAGACGAGTTTTTGGGGGAAGCACTCATGAATCACACCAAGGTTCACGACCACGTATTGGATCAGATCCGCGTGTCGGTGGATGCGTCGATGCTGGCCGCCCAGCGTCGCGAGGAAGCGTTCGCGGCGGGGCTCGTGCCGGTCGCGGAACCGTCGCCCTTCGCGAACCTTCGCGTCGATCTGGCTCAGCGGTCCTTCGGCGGGCCTCACTTCGCGCGGGCGGAGCAGCTGGCCCAATCATTGGAAGAGCAAATTCGCGATGGCGAAGAACGGTTGCGTCAGCTCACGGAGCGATCCGAGGCGATGCGCCGCAGGCTGGCGGATTGGGTGGCGCGCGCGATAGGATAGCCGGACTTTCGCGGCGCCGATGCGTCGCGCCGTCGGGGATCCATCATGCCGAAAGTCGCCGTCATTCTGCCTGCGGCGGGACGTTCGTCCCGCTTCAAGGATAAGGAAAAGAAGCCCTTTGCCGCACTCGACGGCAGGGCCGTCTGGCTGCGTACGGCCGAGTTGTTCGTCAATCGGCCGGACGTGGTCCAGGTGATGGTCGTCGTGTCGCCGGACGATATGGAGCTGGTTCGTCGCCGATTCGGCGCGAATCTGGCGTTCATGAACGTGCAGGTCGTGCAAGGCGGAAGCGAGCGATTCGAATCGGTCGCGAACGCCTTGGCTCAAGTGCGAGACGACGCCGAACTCGTCGCGATCCACGACGCGGTCCGCCCTTGCGTGACCGATGCCCTCGTCTCCTCCGTTTTCGCCAAGGCGGCCGAGACGGGCGCCGCGATTTTGGCCGTGCCGGTTTCCGATACGGTGAAGCTGGTGGACGAAAAGAAAAATATCACGGCAACCAAACCGCGCGCGGGCATGTGGCTCGCCCAGACGCCGCAGGTCTTCCGCAGGGATTGGCTGGCCGAAGCATACGCCGACCGGGCGAAGCATCGCGACATCACCGACGACGCACAACTCGTCGAAGGAGCCGGGCATCCGGTGCAGGTCGTCGAGGGAGCGGCAACGAACATCAAAATCACGACACGCCACGATCTGTATCTTGCCGAGGCGATCTTGAAATCGGCCCCGAAGCCCAAGACCAGCGGCCCCGTCCACCCCTTCGGCGAAACCGAGATGTGGGGCGGACCAGGATTGAAGTGAGTAGTTCTCAGTTGCCAGTCATCAGTTCTCAGCTATCCGTTCGGAAGTTGTCGCTGCGACCCGGCACTCCTGACTTCGCATTTCATCATGCTTGGA
>JAIEPT010000120.1 GCA_019748295.1 Gemmataceae bacterium
CGCTTACTGCGTGCGCGGCTCTTGCGCAATGTCGGAACCCTCGCTGGCGCTGGGGCTCTGACGCTCAGCAACGCTCAGCCGAACATGCGGCGGAGGAAGCCGGGTTTGTCTTGGCCGTTCTCTTGTGCTTTGTCGCCCACGACCGGCGAGGTGCCCGGGCGTTGCAGGTTCGACATGGTTCCAGGGCGGGCGGCTCCGGGAATCGACGGCATGGTGCCGGGGCGGGCGGCGTTGGAATCGTGGCGGCGCTGCATGTGCGCGAGGCGTTCGCGGAGGCCGTCGTCGCGCATCGCGATTTCCATCTCGCGAGCCCACTCCTGTTGCAGGCGTTGCAGTTCGCTTCGTTGCCGGGCCAGGTCGGCCCTATCGCGGGCCATCGACATCTCGAGGTTGCGGGCCTGTTCCATCAGCGACTGTTCATCTTCTTGCAGGCGTAGGCGGTCCGCTTCGAGTTGGTCCCTCATACGGTGCAGTTCATCCGGGTCGATCGATTCCGCCTGCCGCACTTCTTGAAGTTGAAGGTGCAGGGTGCGAATCGCTTCGGATTTTTCGTCCAAGAGCGCTTCGTATTCGCGCTGGCGTTCTTCCCAGGCTTCGTCCGCGTTCACCGGTTGACGACGCTGCTGAGCGAGTTGGGCCAACTGGGATTCGAGTTCCTCCGTCCGCCGGCGAAGGCGGGCGTTTTCTTGACGGAGGATCGACACCTCGTCATCGTGGACGGAAGGGAGCTGGATTTCGGGTTGGGAACCGTATTCCTTGAGAAGCTCCTGGTTCGCGGCCGAAAGCCGTTCCAGTTCCTCGCGAAGGGAATCGACATCGAGCGAAAGTTCGGGCTCCGAGAGCGTGGCGGTCCCAGTTGGCGCGGGAGCGCTCCCGGACCCCGCTCGGCGATCCCGAGGGTGGGTGCTATGCGACATCTTCTCTTACTCCGGACGGACGGGGCACGGGCCGACGTTTCCGGCGGCAGCCCATGCAAATCGCTCCAGTGCCTTTTAACGGAGCAATCCTTGCAAGAACCATAGCATGAAGATTCGGAAAAGGAGTCACAAACGAAAAATCCGGTCGATCCGGCTCCCCTTGTCTCATGGACGCCAAAGCCCCAGGGTAAGCGCAGCGCACCCTGGGGATCATTACATTCGCGGTCTGGATCCTCAGGGTGCGCTGCGCTTACCCTGGGGCTTGGTGCGCCTCATGGAGATTATGCACCGCTCTCTCCCCTCACCCCCAGCCCCCAAAGGGGAGAGGGAGGCCGGACAATGCCGGGTTTGTTTTCCCTTCCCGCGCCCGGATAATGAAGTTGGACTCAGGATGGGAAAGGATTCAGCATGCGAGCTTCAATCGATTGGGGACGGCACAACCTTGAATTGCAGGCGCCGGAGAACGTGTTTCTCGCTACGGGAATTGTGCCCCAGGCTGCGCCGTTGACGGACCTGGCCGAGGCGACGCGTGCCGCCCTGGAAACGCCCTTCGATTTTCCGCCCCTGCGTCGGGCGCTGACGCCGGACGATCACGTGGCCGTTGTTCTGGAAGCGGGCATGCCTCATGTTGGAACTCTGTTGCCGGAAGTGTTGCGAGTCATCCGAGATGCGGGCGTGTCGCTTGAGGCGACCACCATCGTGACGCCGGCGGGGGCGAATCAAGACTGGATCAACGACCTCCCCGAGGATTGCGAGGACGTTCACGTCGAAGCGCATGTGGCGGACGATCGCAAGAAGCTGTCTTACCTCGCTTCGACACGCGAGGATCATCGCATTTATCTGAATCGCCGGGTGGTGGACGCGGATCAGACCGTGGTGCTGACGCGTCGTGCGTTCGACCCGCTGACCGGCTACCTCGGCGGCGAACTCGCCCTTTACCCCACGTTGAGCGAACTTCCGCATCCGACGGAGCGGACGCTGCATTGGAAGGAACGCACGCCAAAGGTTGGGCCATCGCATGCGGGCCAAGAGGCGGCCGAAGTGGCATGGCTGCTGGGCGTGCCGTTCTTCGTGCAAGCGGTGGAGGGGCCCGGCGGATCGGTGCTTCAGATCATGGGCGGGCCGCCGGAGAGCTGCCGTGAGGGAGAACGAGTCCTCGATCGCTTTTGGCGCCGCGAAGTAGCCGAAGCCGCGGAGGTGGTGGTCGCGTCGCTCACGGGAGATCCTGGCCGTTTGACGTTCGCCGACCTGGCCCGTGCTCTGGCGAATGCCGCACGCGTGGTCCGCACGGGCGGCAAAATCGTGCTGCTCACCGAGGCGGCGCCGTCCCCGGGCCCCGCGAGCGAGATTCTCACGCAGTCGGACGACCCAGGCCGAGCGGTGCGCCGCTTTCAAAAAGAAATTCCGGAGGATGCCGAAGCCGGCTTCCTGTGGGCGACCGCGGCCACGCATGCGAAGCTTTATGTGCTCAGCGGCATGCCTGAAGAAGCGGTCGAGGAAATGTTCGCCACGCCGTTGCAACATGCCACGCAGACTCAACGCATCCTGGCCGGGGCAGGCAGCGTGCTGTTGCTGCCGGACGCGCATCTCACGCTCGCAAGCGTAAAGGCGTAGCCGCCGGGTAACTCGTAGGGTGTGTCGAGCGCTCGACACACCCTACGAGAAGCGTCAATCCGCAAGCCCTAGAACTTTCCTGAGACTCGTGAGGCCGATCTCCGCAACTTGCAGGGGTTTCGCCTTCCAGAGAATTGGGTTCATCAACTCGAGCGACACGCCGCCCTCGTAGCCGATCGCTTTGAGATGATCGATGATGGGCCCGAGGCGGAAGTCGCCGTCGCCGGGCATCACGCGGTCGCCGTCGCTCATCAATTCGCGGGGGACGCCGGAGACGTCGCAGAGTTGCACATGGGCGAGCAGGTCGCGCGTCAGCAGTTCCAAATCCTCGAACTTACTCGGGCCGGTGTAGAAGTGGAAGACGTCGAGCACCACGCCGACGTTTGGCTCGCCGCATTGTTGGACCAGCAGGATGGCGGTGTCGAGGCTTGAGCAAAACGTGTTTTTGCCGCGGAATTCGAGGCCGAGGCGGACGTCGAACGCCTGGGCCCATTGGGCCGCTTGGGTCAGCGAAACGACGGCCCGCTCGAGCGAGGTCGGATCCTTCACGGGATCGACGAAGTCGGCCACCACCAAAAGCGTCGGAATGCCGAAGGCCTGGCACAGGTCAAGACGTTGCTTGAAGTGATCGAAGTGGGCCTTGCGGGCTTCGCCCTGCGAGAGGAGCAATCCGCCCTGATACGCCGCGGCAATCGGGCGAAGGTTGCGGTCGGCTAAAAGTTTCTTCGTGTCGGCAGCGGATGCGGTTTCGAGATGTTTTTCGAGCTTCGGCAGCCACACCTCCATCGCCTCGCATCCCGCATCCGCGAAATTGGCGACGTCCTCCGCGAAGGTGGCCGGCAGGGTCGTCGCTTCGCTGATGCAGGGAATCATGGCGTGCCTCGAACGAAAAAATCCGCGAGAGATGATGTATCTCTCGCGGATGAATCAGACGACCGTCGTCGAGC
Organism: Gemmataceae bacterium; assembly: GCA_019748295.1. Taxonomy (GTDB): domain Bacteria; phylum Planctomycetota; class Planctomycetia; order Gemmatales; family Gemmataceae; genus JAIEPT01. The sequence goes on from JAIEPT010000120.1 coordinate 3,479, forward strand.
GCTGTAGGGAACGCCCTCCGCGGAGTTCCGCCAAACTGGATGCGTCCGAGTCCCTTGCCCATCAGACAGTAGTCCCGCTTGCGGCTTAGCGAACGGACCCTTCGGATCGCTAAGCCGCAAGCGGGGATCGCGGAACGTGATTATCGGGCATTTGCGTGCCCATTCCCGCGGAACGCCGCGGAGGGCGTTCCCTACAGGCACAATCGTTAGGCGAGCGGCAGGAGATAGTTTACCTCCCTCTCCCTCCGGGAGAGCCTTGGGGTGAGGGTGCCGTTTCTCGCGCAGCGCCTCGTCGCACGCCCTCACCCCCACGCCCTCACCCCTCTCCCTCCGGCAAGATATCGCATCTTCGACCGAAAGCGTTGAAGAGCCATTTATTGAGTTTCATGGTGGCGTGTGCCATGCTTCGCCGGGTCCCTGGCCGGGCTGTTCAATGCTTCCGCTTCCACCGGTGAAGCATGCGAAGCTTCCGAGCGTTCAGCTTCCGAGCGTTCGGTCAGGGGGCATGCTTGGACGGTGAAAGCGGGCAGTTCGCTGGCCCCGGCCAGGGACCCGCCCAAGCATGGCACGCCGCGGTGACGTGCCATGCTTCGTCGGGTCCCTGGCCGGGCTCTGCAATCCTTCAGCTTTTACCGACGAAGCATGCCCCCCATCCGAATCCAGTCTCCTGTCTGGGGGCATGCTTGGACGGTGAAAGCGGGCAGTTCTCTGGCCCCGGCCAGGGACCCGCCCAAGCATGGCACGCCGCGGCTGCTTCCATAGATCCAAGCGACTTACGTCGAAGATGCAATATCCTGCCGGAGGGAGAGGGGCCGGGGGTGAGGGCGTGCGAAGTGGCGTTGCGCGAGAACAGGCGCCCTCACCCCAACCCTCTCCCGGGAGGGAGAGGGAGACTATCTCCTGCCGCTCGCCTTAGCTCTGTGCGACGCCGCGGATGTGGACGTAGGTATGCACGTGCGGCAGGACGCGGTAGTTCCACACGAAGCCGGGGCCTTCGAGGCGCCAGTAGCTCCACAGGGCGCCGTCTTCCGCTTCGCGGTCCTTGTAGAACGCGAGATGCACACGATCCATGCCGCCGTTGCGACGGACCAAGTCCATCACCTCGTCCGCATCCTCGCGGCGATACGGCGAGAGGACGTTCCGCATAACGCCTTCGATGAGTTGCTTCTGCGCGGCAGTCAAGTCGCCCGAGCGGATGCCCGGAAAACCTTGAACACGATGGCGGATGCTGCCTTCCATCTCGCCGGGATTGCCGACGACGACGGCCTGACGGCGCTGCGGTTCGGTGAGCGCCTCGAAGACTGTCTGCACCGCGCGCGTCTGGTAATGGAACGCGTTGCGACGGCTGTGCCCATCCGGGCTGTGGCCGTAGTACATCGGCCCGCCAAACGCGGCATTCGCTTCGGAGTTGCCGTCGCAGCGAACGGTAAGGTGGTGACCGGTGAAGACCCATGCGAAGGGGCGGTCGCCGCTCGGGTCGCCGAAGATGTAGGCTCCGCAGGCCTGGAAGCTGCGGCTTCCGTCCCACGTGCCTTCACGGCTCAGGAGGCGATAACCTTCGTCGCCCGAGGTGATGGCCTTGAAAATGTTTTCGCACAGTTCGCGCTGGGCGGGCGTGTAGCCGTCGGCGATGCGGGTGCCGATCGGGGCGTTGAACATGCGAAGGCGGGTCGGCGTTTGGTTGTTGCCTTGTTTGTGGTCCCAGTCGTAGCAGACCTGGCGTTTTTGCTGATCGGTGAGACCCGCGAACAATTCCTTAATCATCGCCTCGGCCGGCTTCGGCTGACGAGCAGGCGGCGCGGTCTTGGCGGCGGGGTCGTCGGCCCGGAGAGTCGCGGGAAGAACGGTTCCGAGGCCCGCCACGGCGGCGGCGCCCCCCATCGTGGACAAAAACGCGCGGCGATCCACGTCGTTGCAGTCCGGGCAAGCGGGCGTGCGAAGTTCGGACATGACTGGCTCCTCAGGTGGGGTCGGAGATTGGGAGGCCGCTTCATCATCAGCGACCTATGCGGCGGTGTCAAGAACGGTGCGAGACGCACCGCCGCGTGTTCTCGGGAAACTCTGCATCGCGTTTCAAGTTGCTGGCGAGGGCGGGCGCGGATAGGGTGGTGCGGGTTGTTGTTTCCTCTCCCGGGATTCGGATGAACATACCCGCTTCTGGGCCGACGAACGTTCGCTTTCGCGTGCTGGCGTGGGCGTGCTCGTTGTCGCTGCTCACCTACATCGACCGCGTGTGCATCAAGCAGGTCGAAGGGGATATCTCGCGCGATCTGGGGCTTACGACGGAGCAATTCTCCTGGGTCTTTGCTGCGTTTGCACTCTCTTACGCGCTCTTCGAGGTGCCCACAGGTTGGCTCGGCGATCGGCTTGGGCCGCGGAAGGTGCTGACGCGGATCGTCCTTTGGTGGTCGGCGTTCACCGCGCTGACCGGCATGGTTTGGCGATTCCGCTGGGAAACCGACGGGTATGCCGGCTATGTGCTTTTCTTCGATAGCTGGCTGCTGCTGGTTTTGATTCGCTTCCTTTTCGGCATCGGCGAAGCCGGGGCGTATCCGAATCTCGCGCGTGGTTTGCGGAGTTGGTTTCCGTTTCATCAGCGTGGCCGGACGCAAGGCTTGGTGTGGATGTTCGCACGCTGGGGCGGGGCCGTGGCTCCGCCGCTGATCGCCTTTTTCGCCCATCGCTTCGGCTGGCGCGGGGCGTTCTATGTCTTCGGCGCCATCGGGGCTTTGTGGGCCATATTCTTCTGGATGTCGTTCCGCGATCGGCCTGAAGACCACCCGGGCGTGAACGATGCGGAGAAGGAGCTTATCCGCACCGAACCCGGCCCGAAGATCGTGGAGCGACGGCCGCTGTCTTGGGGGACGATGCTTTCGAGCCCCACCTTGTGGCTGCTCAGCGCGATGTACTTTTGCAGCAATGCGGGGTGGTACTTCTTCATCACATGGGATCGCCGCTATTACGAATCGGTGCTGCAGCTTACCGGCAACGACCTCGTATTCGCATCCAGCGCACCCCTCTTCTTTGGCGGCTTCGCCTGCATCTTCGGCGGATTCCTCACGGATCGGCTTGTGGGCGTGTTGGGCCGGCGCTGGGGAAGAACATTGCAAGGCGCGGTCGCTTACATGTTGGGCGGCTTGTTCTTTCTGCTGGCGATGATCGTCCGCGATCCGCTGATCAGCGTCGCGCTTTTGTGCATCGCGTCGTTTACCAAGGACTTCGCGATGGGCGTGAGTTGGGCGACCTGCCTCGACATCGGCCATCGCTATTCGGGCACCGTGTCCGGTTTTATGAACATGGTGGGAAACCTGGGCGGAGCGATATCGTCGGTGGTGGTGGCGAGCCTTGCGAAACAGGGGGACTGGAACCTGGCGCTGGGTTTTTCGGGAGTGATGTTCCTGATCTCCGCGGCATGTTGGCTGTTCATCGAACCACGCCGCGTGGTGGTGTACGACGTCTCCGATGCAATACTGCCATCATGATGCCCAAGCCCAGGGGCGAGCGCAGCGAGCTCCTGGGATCGGAGTGTCGGAAGAGTGACATGCCTTTGGTCTGGAACCCAGGAGCTCGCTGCGCTCGCCCCTGGGCTTAGAGACGCTTTGACGATCAATCCAAATGCATTTGGAAGGCATTGACACGCAAGCGGGAAACGCCGACCGTGAAGCATCGCCGCGGGCCGCGGCGGCTTTGCGGAAGGATGTGGGACGTTGAATCGGATTGCCTTCGCCATCGTCGTGGCGTTCGCCTTGCTCGCGCTTTCGACCGCGCTGCCCCCCTCGGATGAGATGTTGCGGGAAGCGGAAAAATCGCTTTTCACGCCGGACGAAATCAGCATCGGCTTGCAGCGCTCCTGGCAATCGCGCCTTCTCATGTGGGGCAGCCAAGCCACTCATCTGGTGCTTTTGCTTGTTCTCGTCTTCACTCCGCTGGGCCGGCGGCTTGTCGATCGTCTGGAACAATGGACCGGGCGGCGCTGGCTGCTTACGGTGCTGCTTGCCGGGCTCGCTTTCTTTTTGGCGGATGCGATCACATCCTTCCCCTGGCAACTCGCACGATGGCAGTGGAACCTCTCGTGGGATTTGTCGAACCAGACGTTGCTCCCCTGGCTCCGCGACTATGCAGTCGGGCAGGGCATCCTCGCGGTTGTCGAAGGCGTGCTGCTCGTTGGATGGTTCGCACTGATTCGCTGGTTGCCGCGCGCCTGGTGGCTTATCGGAGCGGCGATGGCGACCATGTTCGGCGTCGTCTCCGCGTTTCTGTTGCCGCTCGTGATTGCGCCCCTGTTCAACACGTTCACGCCGCTACGCGATACCGAATGGGCCAAGCTCGAACCGCGCATCCGCAAGCTCTTGAACGAAGCCAAGGTGCCGATCAACGATATCTTCGTCGTCGATGCGTCGAAGCAGAGCAACCATTCCAACGCCTATTTCACCGGCTTCGGTTCCTCGCGCCGCATCGTGCTTTACGACACGCTGCTCAAGGATCACCCCGCCGACGAAATCGAATCGATCCTCGCTCATGAGCTGGGCCATTGGTTGCATGACCACATCGCCAAGGGCCTGTTGCTCGGCGGCATCGCGTCGGCCGTGGGCCTCTATCTTCTGCGGCGAATCCTGCTGCTGTCGCTGCATCGCGGCCCCCTCGACCTGATGGCGCAGCACGATCCCGCCAGTCTGTTTCTCTTCATGATGCTGGTCTGGATCGGATCATGGATCGCGATGCCGATCCAGAACGCGGTGAGCCGACACTTCGAACGGCAAGCCGACTGGTCATCGCTCGAACTCGCGCATGATGCGGACGCATTCATCCGAGCGGAACGCCGACTCGCGGTACGCAACAAGGGGAACCTGACGCCGAGCCGATGGAACGTCTGGCTCTTCGCCAGCCACCCGCCCGCGATCGAACGCATCCGCATGGCGCAGATGTGGCAAGGCAATCGGCGGATGTGATGCCCGGCTCCCCTCTCCCC
>JAIEPT010000052.1 GCA_019748295.1 Gemmataceae bacterium
TCTGGTCGGAACGATAAGATACCAGCATGGGTCTCGCACCCACAGGATCATCAACACCTACACGACGCACAGCCGCCCACGCAGTAAGCGGTTTTCGCGTGGGGTCATGCCGAACCGCTTACTTCGTGCGCGGCTCCTTCGCCTCGAGCATGCGAAGCTTCACGCGTCCAGTCTGGGGGCATGCTTGGGCGGTGAAAGCGGGCAGTTTGTTGGCCCCGGCCAGGGACCCGCCCAAGCATGGCACGTCCTCGCATGCTTCCAAAGATTCGACGATTGCATCTATCGATCAGTACGCGGCGGCTTTCGCAGGCGTCTTCTTCGCATCGTCTTCGGTCGGCCAATCCTGCCAGCGTTTGCATTGCCGGAAAAACGCGAGCGGGTTTTCGTAGACCACCTTGCGGATCGCGCTTTCGGGATGGCCGCGGCGTTTCATTTCCTGGATCAACTCCGGCACCGCGAGCGGGTCGCTTTTGCCCCAATCGCCGGCCGAGTTCGCCATGATGCGGTCGGCGCCGACCATCTCGATAATGTCCACGGCACGCGCCGGCGTGCACTTCGTGGTGGGATAAAGCGTCATCCCGCACCAGAAGCCGTTGTCGAGCGCGAGCCGCACGGTGTGCTCCTCGACATGGTCGATGCAGACGCGTTCGGGCTTCATCCGGCGATCTGCCTTGAGCATGTCGAGGATCATCCGCGTCCCCTTGTACTTGTCCTCGAGGTGCGGCGTGTGAATGAGCACGAGTTCGTCGAGCTTCATCGCGAGATCGAGATGCTCCTGAAAGATGATCGCTTCGTTTCGCGTGTTCTTGTTGAGCCCGATTTCGCCGATGCCCAGCACGTTGGGCCGATCGAGGAACTCGGGGATCATGGCGATGACACCGCGAGAAAGCTCGACGTTTTCCGCTTCCTTGGCGTTGATGCAGAGCCAGGAGAAGTGGCGGATGTTGAACTGAGCCGCCCGCTTGGGTTCGACGTCGACAAGGTGATGGAAGTAATCGCGGAACCCCGCGACCGACCCGCGATCGAACCCCGCCCAAAACGCCGGCTCGGTCACCGCCGCGCACCCGGCATACGCCATGCGCTGGTAATCGTCGGTGACGCGGGAAATCATGTGAATGTGCGGGTCGATGTAGTTCATGAGTGGCCCTTAATTGTCGGAAGGCGATTTTTCGCGAATGATCCGAAATCCATGCAATCCCAAGCTGGCAAGACTCCATATCTCGTTGGGTGAGGATCGTATTCGTTTCCCCCTAAACTGCCAGTCCAACTTCAAGGTTCCGGAGCTGTCCCGTTCCAGATGAGATCCCTGAGGAGCTGCGATTTCCGAATCGTATCCGGTGCGGCCATCGTGCCGAATTGATGAGGCTCCAAGTGGCTGAACTTCCATCCAAATAGGAGACCGGTGCGGTTCGAATGACAGGTGCACGGCGTCGTTAAGGCCTTCGAATGTCAGCCCGTAGATTTTCAAACGGACCTCGTGAAGAGGATACACGTATTCAACGAGAGGCAATCGATCTCTAGGGTTGGCGCCCTCGGGGAGTTCCTTTTGAAATCGCCGAACTTCGACTCCTAGCGGATCAGCGTCCGTCACGACTCGAATATCAGTGCTTGTCAAGAAAGCGGCGCCGATCTCTCGCATTGCTTCGTTAACTTGCCGGTAGGTGGTTAAGCTGCCCACTTCCGCGACTCTTGACGTGACCAATATGAGGGAACGTCGATCCGATTCGGGCCCGTTCTTGGCCCAAAACGCGGCTTCAACGGGGAAGTTTCTTTCTGCCAAGCGAGTTAGAAGTCGTTGTCCTTCTTCCAACTCGGGAGAGGCGGTTTCCACGTTTACCAATATGCTTGAAACCACTTGAAGACTCCATCGAATGTATGGCTTACCGCTTCGAAAAGCGATCGAGCTTCTGCTTCCGTCCTCTCTTCGTGTCGCGATGCTTCATTCCAATCCTTTGCCTGGGCCCAGTAGTCCTGTAAATTCGAATTCGTCCCACGCGCCTGGCCGAAGGCCGCATCGAGCCCCGCAAGGTGTACGAGCAATCCCAAATCATGTGTTCGACACGCGGCCAAACGGCGAGGGTATTCTGGATCGCCGAAGAGGGCTGCCCATTCGCCGATGTGACGCAAAAGGCACGCCTTGAGTGCGCACTCAAGCACATATCCGCAAAGGTAGTATGCAGCCGCCCAACGCTTTTTGTCCAAGAGCGCCTTTGCGTCCTTCAATCGCGATTTTGCAAGCAGTTGGAAACCTTTTCGGTCCATACGTCACACCGCGCTGGCGAACTTAAGCAATCGAAGGCCTCCAGCGATCAGTTTATCGAAGGGTCCGAAATAATGCACTACGAGCGGAATAGTTCACTTCGCCCGCCTCTTGACGGCGTAGCCGTATTGCGTGGGCCAGGTTTCTTCGCCGCCCAGTTGTTGCTGCGCCTTCAGTGCCCAGTACGGCTCACGGAGCAATTCGCGGGCGAGGAAAACCAGGTCGGCGTCGCCGCCCACGATGATCTCGTTGGCGTGAGCCGCCTCGGTAATCATGCCGACGGCGCCGGTCATGATCTGGGCTTCCTGCCGAATCTGCTTCGCGAAGGGAACCTGATACCCTTTGCCTACCGGGATACGCGCCTTCGGCGTCAACGCACCGGACGACACGTCGATCAGATCGACGCCCAGCGGCTTCAGTCGTTTCGCCAACTCGACCGATTGCTGAATATCCCACCCGCCCTCGGCCCAATCGGTCGCGGAGATGCGGACGAAAAGCGGCATGTCTTGCGGCATCGCTTGCCGCAGGCGCTGGGCCACGCGCAGGAGCAATCGCAACCGATTTTCGAGGCTGCCGCCGTATTCGTCGGTGCGTTGATTGCTGAGCGGCGACAGGAACTCATGCAGCAGATAGCCATGCGCGCCGTGGATCTCGATCACGCGAAAACCCGCAGCCAACGCACGGCGGGTCGCGGCTTCGAAGGAATCAACCACGGCATCGATGCCCTTCGCATCGAGCGCGATCGGTGCAGGATCGCCTTCGTTGAATGGAATCGCGCTCGGACCGACGACCGGCCAACCGCCTTGTTCGGCCGTCGTTAGACGGGTTCCGCCTCGCCAGGGCAGATCGCAACTGGCCTTGCGCCCCGCATGGGCGAGTTGAATCCCCGCGACCGCGCCTTGCGAATGGACGAAGCGAACAATGCGCGCGAGCGGTTCGATGTGCTCGTCCTTCCAAATGCCCATGTCCCCCGGCGTGATCCGGCCTTGGGCCGTCACCGCCGTCGCTTCCACGATGACAAGCGACACGCCGCCCGAAGCCCGGCTGCCGAGATGCACGAGATGCCAATCGTTGGCGAAGCCGTCGGTCGCGCTGTACTGACACATGGGGGACACAACGATGCGATTGCGAAAAACGACGCCGCGAATGGCGAGCGGGCTCAGCAAATCGATCTCGGGAATCTCACGGTCATGGTCCGCATCCGCAAGCGATCCGGCCAGGAGGGGATTCTTCGCATCTGCAGCTTGATTCGCCGCCATCGTGCAACTCCTGTGGGACGTGGGACGGAGCCGAGGCCGTGACGCCCCCTTCTTCGCCCAACAAAGAAAAGAGAGGGATTAAAGGCGAAGCAAAGTTTGTGCCCTGCAATGGAGAAGACCCTGCACGGACAGACATGCTGCGAACTGCGGCGAACCGATGGAGGCGTGCCCCCGGCAAGCTTCGAACCTACGACGCTTGATTTAGGAAACGCGAGCAGTCTTGCCTACCTGTCTCAAAGAAGAGGAAAACATGGTCGCCTTCCGCTCCATGCTAACCAAGGAACGGTTGCGGCGATTCCTTTCATGCATCATAATCGCAACATGCCTCTCTCAATGCGTTCGCTTTCTTGGACCCTTCCAATTGCCTTCGCTTGCGCGTTGGCGGCATGTCGTAAGCCGGCCGCGCCAGAACCACCCGCGGAGGGGACGCACAAGATTCCAAACCCCGTGGCCGCGAAGCCTTGGTTTGAGGACGAAACGCCTGGAAGCGGTGTAGACGTCGTCTACCGCAACGGCGAAGAAGCGGGGCACTATTCGATTCTCGAATCGCTCGGGGGCGGGGTAGGCGTGCTCGATTACGATGGCGACGGTTTGCTCGACCTGCTCTTTGCTACCGGCGGCGGCTTTAAGGACGACAAGTCGATCGTCGGCCATCCCTGCAAGCTTTTTCGCAATGAAGGGAACTGGAAGTTCCGCGACGTCACTAAGGAAGCGGGGCTCGATTCGACCGTCTTCTACAGCCATGGCGTCGCCGTCGGCGATTTCGATGACGACGGCTGGCCCGACGTGCTGATCACCGGCTACGGCCGAATGGCGCTATTCCGCAATGCGAAGGGGAGGTTTCAGGAGATCACACATGAGGCGGGGCTCGAAGATCCGACGCCGTCGCACTGGAGCACAAGCGCCTTGTGGGCAGACTTCAATGGCGACGGCAAGCTTGACTTGCTGGTGCCGCACTATGTCGATTGGTCGTGGAAGAATCACCCCCCATGTATCGGTTACATCGCGAATCAGAACGTGGATGTCTGCCCGCCGGAACGCTTCAAGGGCCTGACGCCGGCGCTTTACTGGAACGAAGGAAACGGAAAGTTTCGCCTCGCGAAGGACATGGGCTTCAAACCCGCCAAGGCGCTTGGCGCCGTGGCGGCTGACCTCGACGGCGACGGCAAGCTCGACTTCTACCTCGCGAACGACGGCATTGCCAATCACTTCTACCGCAACCTCGGCAACGGCAAGTTCGAGGAGACCGCGGAGCGGGCAGGCGTCGCCTATGATGCCGACGGCAACGCCAACGGAAGCATGGGCGCCGAGGTGGGAGATCCGGACGGCGCCGGAAAATTGTCCCTCTTCGTGGCCAACTACGAGAACGAAATGCACTGCCTCTACCGCAACGTCGGCAAAGGCGAGTTCCAATGCGTGAGCCGGACCAGCGGGATCACTTCGATCGGTCTGAGCTACGTCGCATTCGGCTGCGGCTTCTTCGACTTCGATCGGAACGGCGTGCTCGACCTGTTCATCGCCAACGGGCATGTGATTCGTCATCCTGCTCGCGGCGAGCGAAAGCAGAAACCCGTACTGTTGCGCAACCAGCGCCTGCCGGGCATGCCCGGTCCTTCGCGTTTCGCCGAGGCGAGCGAGTTGTTGGGGTCCTATGGGAAGATTCCGCATCTGGGTCGAGGCGTCGCATTCGGCGATCTCGACAACGACGGCCGCGTGGACATCGTGATCTCGCATTCGCAAGAGCCCGCGACGCTGCTTCGAAACCAGTCGGATTCGGCCCGCGATTGGATGGGAGTGGAATTGAAGGGAAAGTCGCCGCGAGACCCGGTCGGCGCCGTCGTGACATTCACCCAGGGTGAGGAACGCCAAACCGCAGTGATCAAGGGGGGCGGTTCCTATCTGTCGACAAGCGATCGGCGTTTGCAGTTCGCAGTCAAGAAGGAAGGACCGGAACCTCAGCTGCGTATCCGCTGGCCTGATGGCAGCCAGAGAACGGTGGGCCCCAGGGAACTGCGAGCAAATGCATACGTGGCGATCGCACAGGAGGGAGCGAAATAGCGCTGGTGGTGGGCGAAAAGCGCGAGCTTCACGATTCCCTCATGAATCCGCTTGCGGAGGATCGAAGAACACGTTAGATATCAAAGCTACTGTCCCTTTCAATTCCGTTTCATTTCTCCGGGAGTTCCCAATGTCAAGGGTACGCTTCCCACGCCCCGCTCGGCGAGCCTTCACGCTCATCGAACTGCTCGTGGTGATCGCCATCATCGCGGTGCTCATCGCACTGCTGGTGCCGGCGGTACAAAAAGTCCGCGAGGCTGCGGCACGCGCTCAGTGCCAAAACAACCTCAAGCAATTCGCCTTGGCCGTTCACGGCTACCACGACACTTACAAAGCCATGCCGACCTCGCGCACCAACGAAAACGGCGGCGGCTGGGGATCGTCGTGGCTCGTCTACGTTCTTCCGTACATCGAGCAGGGGCCGCTGTACAAGCGGTTCGATCTGAAGCAGGACCAGTGGAACAACGCCAACAACAACGTCGTAGCCCACCAAGTCACCTTCGACCTGCTGCAGTGCCCCTCCAGCCCGCTCAAGCGATTCACCAACCCGGGCGACCAGGGGAACCCCGGCGGCGGCGTCACCAATCCCGAAAATGCCTGCACGACTTATGTCGGCATCTCAGGAGCGACAATCGATACGACCTCCGGTCGCGCCACAGGCGGGAACGGAGGCATCGCCTGCACGGGCGGCATCCTGAATCCTGGCACGGGAAAAATAACTATGCTCGGCGTGTCCGACGGCACGAGCAACACGCTCATGATCAGCGAGCATGGCGACTTCCTTTATCAGAGCGCGACCGCCCGCGTTGACTGGCGCGCTTGCTTGCCTCACTCGGCCTGGATGGGCTTCAATCAAAACGGAACTGGAAGTTTCGGAGGCGACAACCGTACCTTCAACTGCACCGGCATCCGTTACCAGATCAACCAGAACAAGGGAACGGGCGGCGCTGGATGGGCCGATGATCCGGGCGGGACTGGCGTGGGTTGGAACAGCGGGGTCAATCGCCCCCTGAACTCCAATCACACCGGCGGGGTCAACGGCGCTTTCGGCGACGGCACTGTAAGGTTTCTCACCGATTCCACAGATCTCCTGACGCTTCAACGTCTCGCGATCCGAGACGACGGCAATGTCGTGAACGCGCCTTGATTCGATGGGTCTTTAATCCCCGGCCGACCGATTTTTATCGGTCGGCTTTTCCATTCCATTTCCAACTTAAGATCAAATGAAGCACAAAAAAGCTTTGACCGCTTTGTGGGCCGTCGTCGCGTTAGCGCTGGTTGCCGTTGTAGGCTGCACCCAACCGCCGGAAGCGAAGGCGCCGCCTGAGGCAGCGAAAAACATGATGCAGAAATACGAAAAGAAGAAGTGAGATGTTTCGCATCGTTAGTCGGGCCGATCTGAGCGCTCTGGAGGCAGGATGAGCATCAAATCTCAACTTGCGTCCGTGTTCGGTCGGCCTTTTTTGTTGGTTGTCGCGATGGCGGCGTTCGGCTTCGCTGGCTGGCATCTCTGGCCCGTCTGGGAAGACCATCGCCGCTGGAGGAATGCAGAGGAAGCACTGGAGCGGCGCGACTTCGCTGTCGCGATCAACCATCTGAAAGAGATCGTCGAACGCAATCCCAAGGATTCGCAATCCCGGTTCATGCTCGCTCGCACCTTGCGCCGAGCGGGGAAATACGATGACGCGAAGCTCGAACTGCGGCGTAGCGATTGGGTTTCCGACATCGTGCAGCTTGAGGAGCAGCTGCTGCATGTTCAGCAACTAGGCACGCGCGGCCCGATCCGCGACGGGCTGAAAGCGGCCCTGTTCGCGAAGCATCCCGACGAACGAGCCATCCTCGAAGCGATCGTCATGGGAGATCGCCATGTGCTCGACCTCGATCACGCAGCCATGTGGCTGAATATTTGGGTCGATCATTTCCCTGAGGATTGGACCGGCAGGCAATGGCGTGCGGAACTGATGGAATCGTTCAAGCACTTCGATGAAGCCAAAACCGATTATCTGAAGCTGCTCCAATTGAAGCCGGAAAAAACCGAAGTCTATCGGCGTCTGGGGTTCCTGGCGCTCGCCGACAAATCGCAGTTCGCGGAAGCCGAAGACTGGTTTCAGAAATACCTGAAGCATCACACGGACGATGCCGAATCGTGGTTTGGCATCGCACGCAGCCGAAGCGGCCGCGGCGAAACGGAAGGCGCCATCGCGGCGCTGGAAAAGACGCTCGCCGCCCAACCGGCGCACGGCGAGGCGATGTTGCTGATGGCGAGTCTTCGCCTCGAGATGGCGCAGCCGGCGGAAAGCCTTCGCTGGCTTGAGAAGGCGAAATCGACCAGAACTGAGGTTGGTAAGCTGGAGTATCAACTCTTCCAAGTCTACACGCGTCTGGGAAACGCCATGGAGGCGGCGAAGCACGAAGCGAAATTCAAGCGTTCTCGCCAGCTAACCCAGGAACTCGATCAATCGCTTGGCCAACTTTTGAAAGAACCAGGCCAACCCGAACGTCATCACCGCATCGGCGAGCTTTACGTCGCCCTTGAGCGGGACCAGGACGCGGAGCGATGGTTTTTAGGAGCCCTGCACCAGGACCAGCGTTATCGACCCAGCCATCTTGCGCTTGCGGAACTCTACGCACGGAGGACGGACGCCGATTCGGGGTATCAAGCGGAGTTACATCGTCGCGTTGCAGAAAAGTTGGCTGAGAAAAAATGAAAGCCCAAACTTGCGGACGGGCTTCGATCTTCAATTCGCAATTTGCAATTTGTATTCTTCAATTAGTAGCAGCGATTTTAGGTCCGGAGCCGTGCGGCAGCATGCTTGTGACCGGAAAACTAAATCAGCGTGCGCGATTTCGCAGCAGCACCTTTCGCACCAACCCGAAGCGTCAGCGAGGAATTTCGCGTCGA
>JAIEPT010000016.1 GCA_019748295.1 Gemmataceae bacterium
AGTCCTCCATGCAGCCGTGCCGAAGTGCAGCTGCACGGATATTATACGCTCAAGACGGTTATTCGGATAGGCTCTAACTGGTGCTTAGCCAAATCGCCCCGTCTTCCAAAGCCTCGCTTTTCAGCGGGGCTTTTTCGATTCGCCTTGATTCTTCTTTTCGCTCTGGGCATCTTCGCACCGTCGGCGAAATGGATTTCGCTCGCGGACCTTTCGGCCAGGGACGGGCCATGCACCCCCTCACGATCGACGAACTGCTTCCCCTCGAGGAGTATGTGCCGCGGCGGCGCGAGTTCTTCGACGCCCATCGCCGTTACATCGATCAATGCCGCCGAGTCCGCGTGGGGCCGCGAATCACGCTCGTGTTCGAGAATCGCCGCACGCTTTGGTTCCGGGTGCAGGAAATCCTGAGGATCGCCCGCGTCATCGAGCCGGAAGAAGTGCAGCAAGAACTTGACCTGTACAACCGCCTGCTCCCCGCGGACGACCGCTTGCAGGCCGCACTCTTGATCGAAATCGACAACGATCGCTACGCCGAGGACCTGGCCCGTTGGCAGAATCTCGACGGCCATCACCTTCGGCTATGCGTTTCGGAGGAAGAATACCCCGCGACGCTCGTCACCTGCCGCCCCGAAGACCGGGCCGCCGGTTCCGCCCACTGGGTGCAATTCGAGTTGGATATGCGTGGCCGCCGGTTGCTGAAAAACGTGGAGCGCCCCGCGTGGTTCGCATTCGACGACGCGGTGTATCAACACCGCAGTGAGCCGCTCCCAGAAGAGATGCGCGTGAGCTTGGTCGAAGATCTGGAAGCGGCTCAACCAATGCTGCGATCGCGAGCAGGTTGAGCCGGTCCCGCTTTAGCGTTTCGCGACAACTTGCCTCGCCGCGGGCTGATTCCACTCGCGAAACGCTAAAGCGACCGATCGTTATTGCTTCACGTCGTAGCAGAGCAGCAGGCCCTGGTCGCGGATGTACAAGCGGCCGCCGGCGACCACGGGGTGTGCCCATGCGTTTTTGTCGCTGCGTTCGGGCTGGGTGAATCGGCCCAGTTCCACGTACTTGGTGGGATTCGCTTCGACGAGAGCAATCGGGCCGCGTTCGCTGCGGTGGAAGATCAAGCCGTCTGCCAAGAAGATCGAACCCTTGCCGACGCTTTCCTTCCCCGGCGCTTTCCACGCGAATTTTCCGCTCTTGAGATCGAGGCAGAGCAACGCGCCGCCGTTGGTGCCGTAGAGGAAGCCGTTGTGGGCGATCATGCCGCCGTGGTGATTCTGGAACTCGTCGAGGAAATATCGCTCTTTCGCTTCCATGCCGTCGCCGCTGGTTTCGATCTTCGCCAGTCCGCCGCCGGTGCTGTATGCGGAGGCTGCGAATACTTCATCGTTGCCGACGATCACCGGCGTCGAGATGTTGGCGGTCTTGTTTGCAGGATGTTCGTAGTGCCAAAGCAACTTGCCGTCGCTGGCTCGTAGGCCAACGACTCCGCCGCTGAGAAACTGCACATATTGCTTCGTTCCCGCGAGGTTGGCGGCGAGGATCGAGGAGTAGCCCGCTGTCGTGTAGTTGCCGCCCTTCTTCTTTCCGCCGTTTTCGGGAAGGCCGGTGAGATCGGCTTTCCAGATCAGAGAGCCGTCGGCTTTTTTCAGCGCCACAATCGGCGCCGTCTCGCCGCCTGGCGTGACGAGAACGCGATCGCCATCCACCAGCGGCGATTCCGTGTTGGCCCAGCCGCCGAATCGGCCGTTGAAGTCTTTCTTGATGTCCTTCTTCCACACGACCGAGCCGTCCGCAACGTTCGCACAAAGCAGTTTGCCGTCCGAACTGAGCACATACGCGCGGTCGCCATCGATGGTCGGCGTCGAGCGAGGTCCAGGGTAGCCGCCCGCCAATTTGCCGAAAGGAGTGGACCAGAGAACTTCGCCGTCCTTGATGTTGAGCGCGAACAGCGTTTCGTTCTTTTCTTTATCCGTACCGACGACGAAGACCTTCCCCTGAGCCACGGATGGCGTCGCGTAGCCTTCGCCGAGGTTGTTGATTTTCCAGAGCAGCTTGGGACCGTCCTTGGGCCAGCTTCGCAGCAATCCAGTTTCCTTCGATTGCCCATCGCGGTTCGGCCCTCGCCAGGCAGGCCATTCGCCGGGGATTTCCTTCAGTTGAGCCGAGGCGGGGAGAGCGGCAACGAAAAGGACGAGAAGTGCAAACGGTCGCATGGGTGCTCCGAGGCGGGACCATCGTGGCGGGATTTGGGTATGGTATGGCCCACACGAATTGGCCGCCAGAGAAGCATTGACCATCCCGGTTTGGGTGGCACGCCCTGAACGTAGTGAAGGGCGTTGCGAAGCTTCCGAAGGCTCATTGCAAATTGGATGCTGCTTCAGCACCGCTTCCACGCCCTTCGCTACGTTCAGGGCGTGCCACACGTGCCTTGCAAGGTGCTCTGTTGCAATTCGCCCCCTTTGGAAGATAATGCCGAAGTTCCAATGGGCCGAAGGATCCGCGTGCATGCGTCGCATTTCATTCATTTCAGGGGTGTTTCTCGCGCTGATCAGCGCCGCCCGCCTTTACGCCAACGTCAACAACAGCTTGATGGACGTGTCCCCCAATGGGCAGCGTCTGCTGGTGGCTAACGCCGACAATGCTTCGGTCACGCTGATCGATTTGGCTGCCGGCAAAGCGGTCAAGGAAATCGCGGTCGGCGATAAGCCGGAAGCCGTGAGCTGGATCAACGGCGGGCCGCTCGCCATCGTGACGCTCTATGCCGAACGAGCCGTCTGCATCGTCGATGTCGGCGAGGGGAAAGTCGTCGCTCGCATTTCAACGAAAGCGGAACCCTATGGCGTGGTCACGAACCCGGCCGGCACTCGGGCATGGGTGACGCATGAATATCCGGGAATCGTCAGCGAGATCGATCTGACGATTCGCAAGGTGATCCGCGAAATCCCCGCAGGCAGCTACCTTCGCGGCATCGCATTGGCCCCGGATGAGAAACGCGTTTACGTCAGCGAATTTCACACGGGCGTCCTGAATGCGGTCGATCTCGCATCGGGCAAGGTCGTCGATTCATGGAAGGGACACAGCACCGACAATCTCGCTCGCCATGTGCTCCTTCACCCGCGTCGGCCCAAGGCGTACCTCACGCACATCCGCTCGATGGTGAAGGTGAACGACGGACGCGGATCGATCTTTCCGCACCTGTCGTTTTGCGACCTCAACCCGGGCGAAGGGAAACGCCGCGTTTCGTTCGGCATGGACACGTTCAACGGCGTCTACGTGACGACCAACCCCTGGGAAGCCGACATCTCTCCGGACGGCAAACGGCTCTACGTCATCTATGCAGGCACCAACGACATGAATGTCTGCAACGTGATCGACGACGACTACAAGGAGATCACACGAGCCTTCAGCCCCGTGCAGCTAGGCCGCAATCCCCGCGCGGTTCGCGTTAGCCCGGACGGACAAACCGTGTACGTGCTCAACGCCCTCGATTTCGCGGTCAGCGTCTACAAAGCGAGCACGATGTCGAAAGTCGCGACGATCAAGACGTGCGAGCCGCCAAAGACGCCGGAATGGGTGCAGGGAAAGATCCTGTTCAATGCGGCCCTACCGCCGATGACGAGCCCTCGCTGGGTCGCATGCTTCTCGTGCCATCCGGACGGAGGACACGATGGACGCGTATGGCAGCAACCCGAAGGGCTGCGCAAGGCGACCGCATTTTTCGGCATGGCCCATACGCACCCGCTCCATTACTCCGCGGACCGCGACGAAGTGCAGGATTTCGAGTTCACGATCCGCAGCGCCCTCATGCGAGGCGACGGCCTCATCCGCGGCAACATCAAGGCGAAGGTCGGCTATCACAAGGCGGAACTCGAAGAGAAAACCTCGAACCGATCCAAAGATCTGGATGCCTTGGCGATTTACTGCAATTCCTTCGAACCGCTGCTGAGTCCGCATGTCGAGGCGCCGGGGAAGCTGAGCGAAGCCGCCGTTCGCGGAAAGGAATTTTTCTTCCGCAAGGACGTTGCATGTGCGACCTGCCATAGCGGTCCCTACTACACCGACAGTACGCTGACCAAGCCTTACAAATTGCACGATGTCGGCACCGGCGAAGGCGATGCTTCGGAAAAGATGGGGTCCCTCTACGACACGCCCACGCTGGTCGCACTGTACCGCTCCGCCCCCTATCTGCATCGCGGCCAGGCCAAGACCCTGCACGAGGTGCTGACGAAGTTCAACCCGAACGACAAGCACGGCAAAACAAGCCATCTCAAGGAAGCCGAAATCGACGACCTCGTGCAATTCATGCTGTCGCTCCCCTACGAGGCGTTGCCCGAAAAGACGCCGAACACCGTCGAGTTCCGCGTCGCTCCACGCAAGTGAACCCTCTCCCCTTGGGGGAGAGGGTGGCCGAAGGCCGGGTGAGGGGTCGGCCCCGCGCCGCGATGTGTTCTTCATCCGCCAAAGGTTCGCGTCATGCAGTCGCTCGCCATCATTGGAATGAGCATTGCCGCCGCTGTCATCCGCGGCGTGCTTCACGTCAACGACGCGCGATGATGGCGCCGCACAACATCTGTCTGGAGAGTTGGGATGAATGCCGATTGGCGAACGCGATACGACGCCGGGATCGAAGCAGCCCAAAAGGCCGGCGAACTGGCGATGCAATGGTTCGACGCGGACGTGGCCGTCCAGTGGAAGGCGGACGAAAGCCCCGTCACCATCGCCGATCAAAGCTCCGAAAAGCTGCTGCGCGAGACGTTGCTGTCGCACTTCCCCAACGACGGCTTTCTCGGCGAAGAGTACGGCGCTCAGCCAGGCACTTCAGGCTATCGGTGGATCATCGATCCCATTGATGGCACGCGGAGCTTCGTGCGTGGGGTGCCGTTATGGGGCACCTTGGTCGGGCTCGAATATCAGGAAGAACTGATCGCGGGCATCTGCTGCATCCCAGCCATCAAGCAAACTTATCGGGCCCTGCGGGGCGACGGCGCTTACCGCGACAGCCGACGCATTCGGGTGTCCGACGTCGCCGATCTATCGCATGCGCATCTCTATTATTCGAGCATCGGCTGGTTCAAAAAGGCGAACGCGGAGGCGAACTTCCTGTCGCTTTACCACCAAACCGAACGCCAGCGCGGCTTCGGCGATTTCTACGGCTTCGTCCTCGTCGCACAGGGGGCAGGGGACGTCATGGTCGAACACGGCGTCCACGCCTGGGACATCGCGGCGCTCATCCCCATCGTTGAAGAAGCGGGGGGCAAGATGACGGCCTGGGACGGGACGATTGACTTGGAACGCCCGGACGTGATTGCGACGAATGGGGTTTTGCACGACAAGATTTTGGCCCACCTTGCAGCGGGCTTTTCTAGGTAGCCCTCTCGCTCCGCGAGAGGTAAGCGGCTTAGCGCCATGCAATCGCAAGAGACACTGCCGCTTACCTCTCGCGGAGCGAGAGGGCTACCTAGAAGAGGGCTACATAGCTACGCGAGGTCGCGATCCTCGAAGAGGATCAGACCGAACAGCATCGCGATACCGGCGTAGGTGAGCGAGTAGAGCACCACGTTCAGCGTGTAGAACGCGAACTCGGCAGGCGGAAGCGGGGCGTCGCGAACGACGGCGGAACCCACATCGAACAGGTCGAGCCCCGGCAAAACCGTGTCGAACACCTGAGCGACGAAGTAAACCAGGCGGTACCCGCCCTGGCTGACTTGCGTCATGATCGCGGTCAGGTTGCCCAGGAAGTAAATCACCAGGCATGTCGCCAGATTCACGATCATCGGGAATCGCGTCGCCAGAGCCACCGCAATCGCCACCATGACGATCGACTGCCCGAAGCCGATGAGCAAATGCGGGAAGGCGTCGGCCGCGTCGCTCGACCATAGCAACACGCCCCGCATGAGGTCGGCCACGCTGCCGCGATCAAACCAGTGGGCGACGGTAGTGGTTATCCACGTCGGATCCGGAAGCGCTTCCTGGCCGATGGGCGGATCGTAGGCCTGCTTGCCGAGGACGACCCACACCAACCACCAGCCGAGGCCCAGCATCATCGAGAGCGAGGCGAGGATGGTGCCGAGGTATTTGCCCAGCAAGAACTGCCTTCGCGAGATCGGCTTCGACATCAGCGTGACGGCCGTGCGGCCTTCGATCTCTTCCGTCACCGACATGGCGGCCGCAAGCACGCCGAAGCCTGCGGGCATGAACATGGTGAAGGCGTAGCAGAGTTCCTTCATCATCTTGAGGTCTTCGCCGAACGTGAAATACGGGATCAGGATGGACGCCCCCATGAGCAGGAACGCCGCCCCGAACAGCAGCCAGTATTTCGGCTGACGCAGCCCTTCCTGGAACGCGGCCAGCGCCACCGCGCCCGCTTTGGATCCGGCCGCGAGCATGCTCCAGAAGACAAGCACGAAGAGGTCCACGATCAACTGCAGTTGCAGAAGCGAAGCGTAAAGCCGGCCCCACCGGGCGAGGATGGCGGCATCCGTGTTGGCGTTCGCGAGGAAGGCGAACACGACTCCGCCGCCCACCGCGAAGAGGGCGCCGGTAATCCAGAACGGCAGCGTGCGAACTCGTTGCTTGGTGCGGCGATTCAGCATCAGCCAGGGAATGGCAGCCAGCAACTGCACCCCCATCAGCAGCGAGCACGCGATCAGCAGATTGACGAACGAAATCGACATAAGCGTCCTTAGGTCAACTCAGGCTGGTTTGTTTCCCCTCGCCCTCCGGGAGAGAGGGGTTGGGGGCGTTCCTTCGGTTCGGCAAAACACCCTCACCCCAGCCCTCTCCTAGAGGTAGAGGCGGGAGGCCATCAGCGTCGAATCTCGAAGGTCGGAAAATCCTGTGTCCCAAGCGTTTCGACGTCAGCCCGCTCGATGTTGCGGCCCATCCGATTCGCGATGTCGGCGAGCAGAGCGTCCACATCGCCAGCAACACCCTCCGCCACCAAGTCCACCTGCCCGTTCGGCAAATTGCGAACGAAGCCGACGACAGGATGGCGTTTGGAGAAGTGCAGGGTAGTCTGGCGAAAGCCAACGCCTTGCACCAACCCCGTGTAGAGGACGCGTTTGCAGATTTTCACGACACCCTCAATACGCAAAGACGAGTCGGACGGTTCAGGCGGAGAGATTTCGAATTGCAGATTTCGAATTGCAAATTGAGGAGACAAAAAGATGACGCCCCTTGCCTTTCAATTTGCAATCTGAAATTTGCAATTCGAAATCTAGCTTCGTGTTACGTTTGCCCGCGATAACCCGGCAAAGTTGCCCAACGGAGCTTGTCGCGAAGGGTTTGGTAATAGCTTCTTCCGGGCGTCTTCATCAAATGAAAGCGAACGGGGGCACGGCGGATGGTGACCACATGCTCAGGGCCTAGAGGCCGCGACTCTTGGCCGTCGAAGATCGCGACGGCGCCCTCCGAATCGTCGTTGAGGCGAACCTGATATGTGCTCGCCGCGGACTCGGCGAGGGGGCGGTAGGTCAGCGTGTGCGGGCAGATGGGCGTGATGACGAACGCGTCCAACTCTTGGCCCAAGATCGGACCGCCGGCAGAGAGGTTGTGGGCCGTCGAGCCGATGGGGGTGCTGATGATGAGGCCATCGCCTGCAAACCGCGCGACGTTCACGCCGTCGATCGTCAGCGAGAGATCGAGGATGTGGAACGGCGGCAGCGTGTGCAGCACCACTTCGTTCAGGCCGAGGAAAGTTTGACTGCTCGCGGCCTTCGGGTCCTCCAACACGCATTCGTACATCACATGATGGGTCACTCGGCCTCGGCCCGCGGTGATTTGCTCGACGCTCGCTTCCAGTTCCTCGGGGCTCACATCGGCCAAAAAGCCGAGTCGTCCAAGATTGACGCCAAGGACGGGAACCTGGCGATAGCCCATCTGCCGGGCCGCACGAAGAATGGCTCCGTCGCCGCCAAAGACAAGTGCGAGGTCCGCATCGGGCAACGGCTTCTCTTGGCGCAGATCGACCAGCACGACATCGAGATGCCGGCGCAGCATCGGCAACTGGCGATCGACTTCCGCGATCACCCCTTCCTTCAACGCGTTGCCGAGCACGAGAACTTTCACGTGATTTCCTAAATGTCGCAGCGCTTGGGAGATGCCGCGGGTCATGGTATCATCACCATCCGATCCGAGGAGTGCAAATCCCGCCTTGCCAGGAGGAAGCCCCGACGCGCCGCCCATGACCTGGCGTTTTCGATCGATGTGCCCAAAAGCAGCTGGGTGGCGTTGCGCCACTTCCCGCAGATGCACTCGAATCCAGTCGAAGTGATCGTGGAAGGCAAGCCGATCCGGACGTCCCGTCAAAGCGCGGTCTGGCGCCTGGAAGTGAGCGAGGAACTGTGGCGCGTCCGCGAAGCCGCGATCATTCCCAGCGAGCGCCACGAGGCGCGAAAGACGTTCGAGTGGGCGAAGGAACGCTATCGCAAAATCGCTCAGGAGTGTGCCGACTAGTTTTCCGCTTGCGGCTTAGTGGTCCGTTTCACAAATAACGTCCGGGTTGGGCTGGACCTTCGGTTGAGGCTGCGGGCAT
>JAIEPT010000276.1 GCA_019748295.1 Gemmataceae bacterium
ATTGAGGCCCCGGCACCCGAAAGGGCCGGACGGATAGGCCGCCCCTAAACCACCGCGCTACCTCTCGACTCTACTCCTGCCCGCCCGCTTCGGGAAACCCGTCCGCTTCGGGAAAGCGATCACTCCTTCTTGCCAGGTTCCGCGGGAGAGGGAGTCGGCACGAAGGCCCCGGCGCGGGGTTGAATCAATCGCGTGTCTGGTCCTTTAATGGGGAACTGCGGGCCGCGCGGAATATGCGTCAGGATTGTGCCTTGGCGGGCCAGCGGCGTTTCGTTCGCTTCGAAACCCGGAGGAGTTTTGCGCCAGGGATCCTTCGACTGAATCACGCGACGCCCTTCCTCGAAAATCTGAGTCATGCCGACCGGATCGATCTCGGCGCTCGATATTGGCGTCACATACGCTTCGGGGATCGCATTGAGGTGGAACTCCATACCGGTAAGAACGCACTGCGTATAGAGGCGCTGGACGTCGCCGCGAGTCTGGGCGTAAATCAAAGTCGAAACGCTCTTGCTTGCCTGGGTGAAGCCGCGCGGCTGGATGACTTCGGGATCCGCATACAGCTTGCCGGCCAGGACGATATAGACCTTCACGCCGGCGAGGTCGCGCAGTGCCACGTTCGATTGATCTTCCGGTTTCACGTAGGGGGGGCGGAAAAACACTTCGAGCGACACGCCCCCATCGACGTGGCGTTCCGTATGGCAGACGCCGTCGATCATGACTTCGATTTTGGACGAAGGGAAAATGCCGGGGGGCGATGCCGATCCCATGAGAATCTTGTGGATCAGTTGCCGGTCGTCGGGGCAACCGCGAGCTGCAATGGCGGTCAAATCCCAAACGACGAAGCGTTTCCCTTCGTTTTCCGTCGTGCCGACATAGCATCGGCGGCCCGCGCGATACGCGTCCGCCAGATCGGACATCACCTCGGGCGTCAGCACCGAAGCCAACCGAGCGGCAAAGGGGGAGTTGTCGGCAATCGCTTCGCCGAAGATGAACGACAGCGGTTTCGACCGGTAAATCTGATCCGCGCGGGTGTTGGTGTACATGGTCCGCGGGACATGATCGTACTTCGGCCCGAGGAAGGCGAACGGCGCGATGAGGGCGCCGGTGCTGATGCCGGTGACGACGTCGAACTCGGGGCGATCGCCCCGTTCGGTCCACCCGCTTAGGATGCCGACCGTATAGGCCCCATGGGCGCCGCCGCCGCTGAGACAGAGGACTGAGCGTTCCTTGCCTTTGGTCTGCGTCTTGCCTTCCTGCTTGGCGATTTTCTCGAGGTTTTCCTGACGCTCCTTGCGAAGCCGTTCGGCGATGGCGAGGAGTTGGTTGGGGGGCGTAAGGTCGTCCTGCTCCTTTTGAGCAGCAACGTCGATTAAATCGCGGGTGTGGTAGCCGACCTGGGCGGGAGTGGGGCAGAGCGTATCCACGCGCCGACGGCAGCCGACGCTGATGCACGCCGTAACGGCGAGCAGCATCAAGAACGGCAGTATGCGGGTCCTGGGCCGAGGCATCCGAAATCCTCTCGCGGACCGGGCCGCGCAAGGGGAGGAACCTCAGCAATATCGTCCCGGACAATCGGCAGACTTGATGTTTTCCGCACGACCCGCGAATTCCGCCCGGATTGCCGTCACTGGCTAGACCACCATCAACTCTTCGAAATGCTCGATCTGCTCGAAACGCGTCGCCAACGAGGAGATGGTCTCGCCCAATTGCGGAATTTCTGCTTCTTTCAGTCTGCCCAGTCGTTTCATCTCGCCCAGCACCAGATACGGAATTTTGAGCGGGTCGAGCTTCATCAGCCGGCAACAGGTCGCATCGACGGCGACGAGATCATGGCCCATGATGATGGCGCCGACGTGCTTTGGGGTGCCGTTGAGCGGGCCGTCCCCTTCCATGCCGATGATGCCGTCCACGATCGCGAGGTCGGGCGTTCGCGTCAGGGCAATGTCCACGATGCTGTTTTGGATGCCGCGCCAGTGCAACTCGTTTTTCGGCCAGCCGTAACAGATGCCGGGAAGCGTGCCGAACAGATTCTTGAGCGAAAGCGTCGCCCCCGCCCAGTGATGCGTTTTCAGCTTCGGCAACGAGATGACGACGTCGGCGGTCGCGATGGTCTTCGAGAGGTACAGCGATTCCAGGCCCGTGAGTTGGCCCAAGTTGGGCCGTTTGACGGGTTCGTCGTGATTGAGATCGACGAATGGCGTGTTGTGCTTGCGCAGCACCTCCCCGAGACCGCTTTCGATCACGAGGTACTCGACGTTCCGCCAATGCCCGGGCCCCTCGGCCACGATCACTTCCTTGGCGCCTTCTTGCTTGCACAGCTCGATGACGGCGGACACGATACGCGGGTCGGTGTTGATTACCTTGTTCCGGTGGTACTCGACGAGGTTCGGCTTGAGGACGACGCGTTGGTCCTTGAGCGGCACCTTCGCGCGATAGTGCTCGAATTGCTTTGCGAGCACGCCCACGAGATCGCTGCCGTAGTCGTCGGCCTTCGCGATGTGGATGCTCGAAAAGTCGGGCAACTCCTTGACGTTGCTGACTGCTTTCAAAGCGAGGCCGCGGAACCAGGAACCGATGCGTTGTCCGATCGATTTGGTTCGCGGATTGCCGGGATTCGCCGACACCGGGAGCTTCGTCGGATTCGACGGCAAACGGAACACATTGCGGAGGGGCGTGCCCAAAGCGAGCACCGTGAGCGCCTGGCGGACGATCGAAGGTTTCAGCCACGGAATCGATTCGCGATAGGCGACCGCCTTCTCGATGCGGTCGTCGATCGTGTCGAGCGCGGCCGAAACGCCGGGCACGTTCTCATGCAATTCGATCGCGAGCTTCGCCCAGCAGAGATGTTCGACGTCGAGCGTGTCGAGTTGGCTGACAAGGTACTTCGCCGCCGTCTCGATGCGCGGATGCGTTTGGCCCTGCAGCGCGATCAGCATGAGGGCAGTCGTCGTCGGAATCGGATCGAGCAGTTTGCCGAGCACCCGGCGATTGCCGTAGTTGATGCCGCCTTCATCGAAGGCGCGATCAATCAACAAGCGAACCCCTTCTTGCACCCGCGGATGATCCGTAAGGCCGCAACGGCGGAGGGCGAGACATGCCCACGCGGTGGGTTCGACCCACGAGAAATTCTTCTCCGCCCAGGGCCAACCGATGATCTGAACGTCGATGTCCTGCTTGGGATCGATCGCATTCGTTTCGTCTGGCCCTGGCATCTGCGGAATGTTGCCGCGGATGCCGAGCAGGAAATTGGCGGAAGGGACTAATTCTGGGGCGGCGTCTTCCAGCGCGGCGCGCACATAGAGGGCGAGCGACGTCGGCCAAACGACCTCGTCGCGGCCTTTGACAAGCGGATAGCTGCCGTCCGGCTTGATGGTGCGGACGAGGGCAGCGCGAGCCGTATCCAGCAACGGCGACTTCTCGCCGAGCGTTGCCGCTAGCAACACCAAGCAGGTAGGTTCGGGTTGCGCGATCTGGCCGGGAGCGTAACCCCACCCGCCTTCGGGGTGGGCTTGTTCGAGCAGACGTTCCAAGTGGCGGGAATGCTTGTTCACGCTTTACGCTCCAACCGGCTGTCCGCGACATGTAAACGGGTCCGATCGAAGTTTAGTACACTCTAGGCGGCCGTGCGGGTCGATGGCTTTCGTGGGAACGAGTTTATTTACTTGTTTCGAAGGAACGATCAAACGTGGGTCAAATCCGACAAGATAATAATCTTGTCGCCACGAAATTATCGGTTGATACGGGCTCCGCCGCCGCCGGCGACGTGTTCCAGTTCTTGCAGCGTGATCTGCGACGTGTCGCCGCGCGTCGATTGCAGCATGGCGCCGTGGGCGGTGCCGAGGGTGACGGCTTCTTGCGGCGATTTGCCGGTAAGGAACGCGTAGCAGAAGCCGCTCACGAATCCATCGCCGCCGCCGACGCGGTCTTCGACGATCAGGCCCTCGAAGACGGGGCCGTGGAAAAACTCCTTCGTCTCCGCCCAATAGAGAATCGCGGACCAGTTGTTTTCGTTCGCGCTGGTCACTTCGCGGAGCGTGGTGCCGATGACTTTCAGGTTCGGAAAGTCCTTCGCCACTTTGCGGACCATGTCCTTGTACTTCTCGATCGGCAATTCCTTGAGATTCTCGTCGAGCCCTTCGACCTGATAGCCAAGCACCTTTTGGAAATCTTCTTCGTTGCCGATGAGGCAATCGATCTTGGGAACGAGCGGTCGCGTGACGGCAATCGCTTCCTTCGAGGACCAGAGCTTGCTGCGGAAATTGAGATCGTAGCTGACGAGCGTGCCGGCCGAGTGAGCGGCGTCGATCGCTTCCGCGACAACCTGGCGAGTGCTCTCGCTGAGGCAGGTGAAGACGCCGCCGGTATGCAGCCAGCGGACGCCGCGTTTCTTGAACAGGCGGTTCCAGTCCACATCGCCCGGCTTCATCTTGGCGGTGGCGGAGTAGCCGCGATCGTAGAGCGTGACTGCCCCGCGTGGCCCGGCGCCGACTTCGGTGAAGTTCAAACCGATCCGCGCCTCGCGGCCGATGCCGTCGTAAGGGAGCGTGACCGCATGCGACATGTCCACGCCGACCGACCGCCCATGATTGCGGATGACGGCGCCCAATGGATTATCGACGAGTCCGCCGATCCAGCCGGATCGCAGGCCGAGGCGGGCCAAGGCGTAGGCGACGTTGTACTCCGCTCCGCCGACCCACATCTCCAGCGTCGGCGTGTACTCGATGCGTCCGTGGCCGGGCGGGCTCAGGCGAATCATGCATTCGCCCAGGGAGACTTCGTCGAGTTCGCATTCGTTGGCGGTACGCAAAGGAAGCGGCATGGCGGAACCTTCGAGGGGTAGCGGGAATGGCGATTATCTTACGATCGCCCCAAGCCCAGGGGCGAGCGCAGCGAGCTCCTGGGATCGGAGCGTCGGAAGCGGAATACGTCTTCGGTCTGGAAACCAGGAGCTCGCTGCGCTCGCCCCTGGGGGTGGGGTTGGATACTATGCGCTGGGAAATCATGGAAACGCATCTAGAATGGAGGGACTGGATGCCTTCGCTCTGGGAAGATGCCATGTTCGAGGTGACGCGCGAGTTGCGGTTTTGCTACGGGCATCGCCTCCTGCAATATGACGGCAAATGCAAGCACCTCCATGGGCACAATGGCCGAGCGGTGCTGACGTTCGCGGCTCCGTCGCTCGATCAACTCGGCATGGTGATCGATTTTTCCAAGATCAAGAAATCGATCGGCGGTTGGATCGACACGAATCTCGACCACCGCATGATCCTGCACCGCGACGATCCGATCCTTCCCGAGTTTCGCAGGTTGGGCGAGCCGGTCTTCCTCACCGACGTCAATCCGACGGCCGAGACCATCGCTCGCCTTATTTTCGAGCACGCCGCCAACGAGGGCTTTCCGGTGACGCAAGTGTCGCTTTGGGAAACCGACGACGCGTATGCCACGTATCGCTTGTCGAAATAGCGCTTGCAAGAGGCATTCTTCTTGGGTTTTTCGCAGTCGGACGCTTGACGTGGACAGAGGGTGCCGGTAGGATTCTGGTGTCGAGAGCCTGCGGCTCGACGCCCGTCTTGCGATGAGTGAATGGATTGCAGATCTAGGCCGGTTTGGTCCGAACGTTTCGCAACACAAGACATCGCCGCCGTGACCTGAAAAGCGTGTTTCATCGCGCCATGAGGTCCGCGGAGTTCCAACTCTTCCGGAAGCGTGTTTGCTGGTTCTCAGCCCCCCTGGAACCGCCGCGCTTCCGGTAGTTTTTTTGCGCCCCTAGCCGGTTAGCCGCGACGCACAGCGGAGCGCGGAAAACGCACCCACTTATCGCATGGCAAGTAGTCCGCGCTCCGCTGCGCGTCGCGGCTAACCAACCATTCGTCATTTCCATTCGCAATCCATTTCCCCTCGCACATCGTCGAATAGGCAGAAGGCACATCCTTCCCCCACGGAGTTTCCGCCATGCGACGCATGTTCGCTGTCTTTGCTTTGCTCCTGGCTTGTGCAAGTTCCGCGCACGCCACCGGCCTGCTCATTCCCACCGAAAAGAAACTGCCGCCGCTCGCTCTTCTGAATCAGCAGGTGTTCGTCCGCCTGGAAGATCAGGTGGCGGTCACGCAGGTCGAGCAAACCTTCCGCAATCACACCGATCGCGAACTGGAAGCGACCTTCATCTTCCCGGTCCCCAAGGGCGCCTCGGTTCGCGAGTTCGCCATGTGGATCGACGGCAAGAAGCAAGTCGGCGAACTCCTGGAAGCAGCCAAAGCCAAACAAATCTACACCGACATCGTTCGCCGCACGCTCGATCCGGGCCTGCTCGAATACATGGGGCAGGATCTCTTGAAATTGAGCGTCTTCCCCGTCCCCGCCAAGGGGGAACAGAAAATCACCCTGAGCTTCACCTCAGTCGCCTCGGCCGACAAAAACCTCATCGAATACGTCTACCCGCTCCGCACCGACGGCAAAGCCGCGCGGACGCTGGAAAAGTTCTCGCTCAAGGTCGAACTCAAGTCGCAGCATCCGATTCAGACCATCTACTCGCCGAGCCATGCGATCACCACGCAACGGCCCAACGATAAGACGGCGACGATCGTCTTCGAAAAGGACCAGGCCATTCTCGATCGCGACTTCCAGCTCTTCTACTCGCTCAGCGACAAGGATGTGGGCCTGACGTTCCTCGGCCATCGTCCGGATCCGACGCAGCCGGGCCATTTTCTGATGCTCCTCTCGCCGCGGGCAGAGCTTAGCAAGACGCAGCAAGTGCCGCGCGACATGGTGTTCGTCATCGACACCTCCGGCTCGATGCGAGGCAAACGCATCGAACAAGCGCGAAACGCCCTCAAGTTCTGCATCGAGAACCTGGGCGAAAAAGACCGCTACACGATGATCAACTTCGCCACGGTCATCAACAAGTTCAGCGACAAGCTGATCGACGCCAACGGCGACAATCTCTCCAAGGGCCGTAAGTGGGTCGAGGCGTTGGAAACCACAGGCGGCACCGCCATCAACGACGCCATGTCGACTGCACTCGACCTGCGGCCCAGCGAAGACAATGGCCGCACGTTTACGATCGTGTTCTTCACGGACGGGTTGCCGACGATCGGCGAAACGAATCCGGAGAAGATCCTCGCGAACGTCGCCAAGAAGAACAACGCCAACACCCGCATCTTCACCTTCGGCTTCGGCGACGACGTCAACACCGTGCTGCTCGACCGCATGGCCGATCAGTCGCGGGCGATCTCGACCTACGTCCGCGAATCGGAATCGATCGATACGAAGGTCGCGAGCCTCTATGCGAAAATCAGCAACCCGGTTCTCGCCAACCTCAAGCTGACCGTCGGCGAGGGGATCACTCTCAGCGAAATCTATCCGCCGCAACTGCCTGACCTGTTCCACGGCTCGCAACTCGTCGTCTTCGGCCGATACACGGGCAAAGGCGCGACGGCGGTGAAGCTGACGGGGAACGTCGGCAAGGATGCGAAGGAGTTCGTGTACGAAACGACGTTCGCGGAGAAGACGAACAGCGACAAGGCGTTCGTCGAGGACCTGTGGGCTCGCCGCAAGGTCGGCTACCTGCTGGAGCAGATCCGCACCAATGGCGAGAAGAAGGAGCTTGTCGAAGAGGTTACCGCGCTCGCCAAGAAGTATTCGATCGCAACGCCTTACACGAGTTGGCTCGTGGTGCCGGATACGATTCCGGTCGCGGGACCGGTTGGCGGGCCACGTCCGGCAGTGCCGAACGTCGGTTTCCATCTCGGCGCCGTCCGCGACGGCAAGGAAGCACCGGCAGCGCTTGCCCCCGCAGGCCCGGGTAAGGCCCAGGTTCCCCTGGGCGAGTTCCTCAAGAAAGCGGACGTGAAAGCAGGCAAAGCCGGCGAAGGCCGCGGCGACTTCATGGATAAGGCGCTCGACAAGGTGCCTGTCGTGACCGCTTCAGGCGGCTTCGCGACCGACGATCAGACCCGCCGGCTCCAGGAAGCCAAGCAGAAGATCGAACAGTACCGCCAGGCGAATAGAGACCTCGCCGCCGGGCGTGTCGATCGCGTGCAGAACGGCAGGGCGGCGGTGGAATACGCTCTCGACGCCAACTGCCTTCGCAATCAGACGCAACTGACGCGCAATGCCCAGCAGCGCATCGGCAAGGACCGCAATGCGGTCGATGTCGGCGGCGTGTGGATCGACGATGGCTACGACGTCAGCATGAAGACGGTTACGGTGAAGGCGATGTCCAACGCCTATTTCAAGCTCCTCGAGAAGCATCCCGAAATGCGTGACGTCTTCCGTTTGGGCAACCACCTCGTGTGGGTCAGCCCCAGCCGCACCGCCTTGGTGATCGACACCAACAGCGGCGAGGAAGAAATCACGGAAGAAGCCATCGCGGACCTCTTCCGGCCCGCCCCGGTCCAGAAGAATTAAGCTCTGTACTCCAACAAGAAAACGCCCCGCGAGCTTGCGCGGGGCGTTTCTTGTTGTGCGCCAGGCATGTTGTGTCTCAGGAGGTGCAAATCCTCTGCGGGCGGTGATGGCCCGAACCGCAAGGCTA
>JAIEPT010000379.1 GCA_019748295.1 Gemmataceae bacterium
AGAATGACCAAGCTGCCGGGTGGGATTCGCACCCACTGAAAACCAGCGCCTTTGCACGGCGCACACCACAGAGGCACGGCGATCTCAATCAAGGTGGGCGATTCGCCTGCCTTGTAGAGCACCCCTTCTCCCCCTGTGGGAGAAAGCCGGCGGTGAGGGTTGCCCCGGCCTGTACCTCAGGGCATCCGGCGATAAGCAGCCTGTTTGCTCTCGCTATTTGCGCGTCTGCACCGCATACGCCGCCGCCCCAACGCCGATGAACGCCACGCCGAACAGCGCCTCGGCGGGTTGGTTCACGAACATCATCCAAAGCACGAAGATCGGCAACGTCAGCGAGAGGAGCGGGACCCAGGGGTAGCCGGGGCAGCGGTACGGACGGGGCACATCGGGGAGGCGGCGGCGGAAGACGAAGATCGTCGTCACGGCGAGCGTCTCGAAGATCACGGCGCCGAACATCGCGAAATCGGTCAGCATGTCGAAGAGTTGCCGCTTCATTTCGAACTGGCTTCGCGCCCATGCTCCGCCGAACACCAGCAACACCGAACAGGCCGCCAGGGCCGTGATCGAATTGACCGGCGTGCGGAAGCGGGCATGCACCCAGCTCAGCCAGCGCGGCGCGAGGCCGTCGTCTCCCATCGCAAAGGCGACGCGGGCGCCTGCCAGCAGGTTGCCGTTGGCGGCGCCGAACATCGAGGTCATCACCGCCGCCAGCGTCAGCACTTCGCCGATCGGGCCCAGCAACTTGCCCCCCACGACCGCGGCCACGATGCTCCCATCGGGCAGTGCCGCCATCTCTTGGAGCGACATCGCGACGCAGTAGGCCAGGTTGGCGCCGAGATAGAGAAACATCACGAGCAGCATTCCGCCGCCCAATGCGATCGGCAGATTGCGTTGCGGCTCCTTCACTTCGCCCGCCATCGGAGCGAGGCTCATCCAACCGTGATACGCCCACACCACGCCGAGAAACGCCGCCCCCAGCCCGCTCCAGGAAAACGTGGTTGAGGGCGGTTGATCGAGCAGCGAGGCGCGAATCCCTTCCGGGTCGCGAAACCCCGCCACCGCGAACGGCAGCACCATCAGGCACACGAGCGAGCCGACCTTCGCGATGGTGACGACGAGTTGCAAGCCGCCGCCCCAGCGCACGCCGCGACAATTGACGGCCGCCAGCAACGCGATGACGCTCGCGGTCAGGCCGACATGCATCGTCGGCGACAGCCAGGGCGTGGTGGCGCCCGCAAGATTCTGAACGACGCGATGCAGCCCATCGACGAACGCAGTCGAAAGAGCCGCGATGGATGCCGCCCGAATGATCCAGAATTCCACCCATCCCCAGAGGAACCCGGCCAATCGGCCATAGCCGTCGCGCAGGTAAACGAAGTTGCCCCCCGCGACCGGAAAGAGAACCGAGACCTCGGCGATCGCGAGCGCGCCGAACAAGGTGAGAATGCCGCCGAGCACCCACACAAGGGCGACATGCGCGAAGTCCGGCACATTCTGCGCGATCGCCCGCGGCTTCACGAACACGCCGGACCCAATGACGGTGCCGACGACGATGGCGACCCCCATCCACGGCCCAAGGGCGCGGAGCAACGTCGGGCGAGGCGAAGGCTCGGAAGATTCAGATTGCGTCGGCATGGAAGCGAGAACGGCAAAGGTTAGGGTGAGGCGAACGACATGATACCCCATGTTCAGGCAGGTCGCTCGTTCCTATGCGATGTGCTTCCGATTGGTCGCCATGCATGTTAGCCTGATTCAATTCGGGCCGAACTCGCCCCTCGCGGATTTTCTCATGCTGCGTGCCGCTTCATTGCTGACGCTGGTCTTGCTCCCCTCCTTACTTCCAGCTCAGGAAGCGTTGCCGGACTACAGGCAATGGCGGTTGGCGTGTGCGAAGTTGCCGGCGAATCGTGAGCTGAAGGGGAGACTGCCGGACAACAAGGTACTGCCGCTTCCCGACTTCGCCGACTTCGAGCGAGCGCTCGATGGCTTTCTGCGTCTCGAACGCGAGGGGCCGCTCGCGGATGCCAAGACTTGGGTCGGCAAGCAGCCGGATCCCAAGGTGTTTTTCGATTTCGCTCGCAGTTGGTGGGGCGACAAGGAGGTGCCGTTTCAGCCGTTCGCGGCCAAGCTGGTGTTGCCGAACGATGCCGTCGCGATGCTCATGGGGGATCTGCATGGCGACGTGCGGTCGTTGCTGCGAACGCTTGACGAGTTGAACGATCGCAAGATTCTCGATGGGTTCCGCTTCCGCGAAACCAAGCACCACTTCGTCTTCCTCGGCGACTACACCGATCGCGGCGCGTATGGGACGGAAGTTCTCTACACCTTGTTTCGCCTGAAGTCGGCCAACCCGAATCGAGTGCATTTCGCACGGGGAAACCACGAGGATTTCCACCTGGCGGCACGCTACGGCTTCCTCGCCGAACTCCGCGCCAGGTACGGCCAACGGGCGGACATCACGAAAGTGATGCGTGCCTACGACCTGTTGCCGGTCGTGTTCTACGTCGGAAACGGCAGCGATTTCCTGCAGATGAACCACGGCGGCATGGAGCCGGGCTACGATCCGCGCACGCTGTTGGCCGCTCACGGATCGCTCCGCTATCAGCTTCTCGGCGAGCTTCGGCAGAAAACGTATCACGCGGCGCGGGCCGGCTGGTTGGGGAAGGATCCAGCGGCTTTGGATTTGGCGGACGAGCATCTGCGCGACTTCCATCCCGAATGGCCGACGCGGCCGCGCACCATCGGCTTCATGTGGAACGACTTCACGGTATTCGCCGACGAACCGGCTTTAGCCTTCGACCGATCGCTGATTTTCGGAAAAGCGCCCACTCGACGGATTTTGGCCGACGCGAGCACGGACAAAGTCCGCGTCCGCGCCGTGATCCGGGCCCATCAGCATGCGGCCGAATTGAACCCGCTCATGACCCGGCTGATCGCCTTCAACGGCGCTTTTCGCCATTGGCAGGAAAACGAATCGGCCGCGGACGCCAACAAATCGGTGGATGCGGTTCGCCGCCATCACCGCCCGGAGGATGCACGCCCCATCCCCGAAGGATCCGTATGGACGTTCAACGTGTCGCCGGACAGCGTGTACGGCGCCTTCTGCCGTTACGATTTCGCGACAATCGGCATGCTCAACCTGGCGCCCGAATTCAAGGATTGGCGCATGAATGTCATCCGCATTCCTGTTTTCGAGCCGTGAAGCCGATGTCTTCGCAAAGGTCCCGATTCATGCGAACCAACCCGAAGCGTCAGCGAGGAATTTCGCGTCGCCCCTCGCTGACGTGACGCTTCGGGCTAGTGCGGGCGACTGGCATGTTTTGATCGGAATCGCGATGCCCACTCTTATTCAACTGGCCGCTAACCCGCTGCCGATTTGCCCACGCTGATTTTGATTCGTGACGGGCACTTTCTCTTCGCCAACATGCGGAAAGAGTCGATCACCAAGGAGGAGCTTCTAAGCCAGCTTCGCTTGCAAGGGATCGAAGATATCCGCAAAGTGAAAGCCGCACGCCTTGAACCTGAAGGCAAGATCAGCATCATTCAGCACGAAAGCAACCAGAAGCATCGGCCCGATGATGCAATCCCCGGGGCGGGATAGCTGTTAGGCCTTGATTCGAATTCGATATTACCACGCCGACCTCATCGACTCGCAATGGGGTCGTTTCGGCGTGAATCGGCAGCGACAAGATTGGAGCCATACGTCACGCTCCGGCGAGCAGGTTTCTGCC
The DNA here is from genome assembly GCA_019748295.1 of Gemmataceae bacterium. Classification (GTDB taxonomy): domain Bacteria; phylum Planctomycetota; class Planctomycetia; order Gemmatales; family Gemmataceae; genus JAIEPT01. The sequence continues at coordinate 3,732 of JAIEPT010000379.1, forward strand.
TTCACCGTAGCGGGACTGGAACGCGGCGCGAAGCGGGTTAGCGCTTCCCCTCTTCCCCCAGCATCTTCTCGAGCGATTCGATCGCTTCGCGGACGCCTTGGAGGTTGGGGTTGATGCGGCAGGCGCGGCGGAAGCTGCGGAGGGCGGCGCGGTAGCGGCGGAGTTTCATGCAGCATTGGCCCATGCCGCTCGCGGCGCCGAAATGCACCGGGTTCAAACGGAGCGTGCGGTCGCAGTCCGTTGCGGATCGGCTGTAGTCGCCGCGGCGGAAATGGACGATCGCGCGTTGGTTGTAAACCTCCGCAAATCGCGGGGCCTGCTTCGCTAATTCGCAAAGCCCTGGCAGCGGATCCTCGCCCGTCTCGCGCTCCAGGACGCTGAGGCGGCGCAATTCCGCATTGTGCTCCGGGGCGTCGGCCTGGAACCACAGAGACCACAACGCCTCGACCGCGAGTTCGCGGACCAGCGAGTCGGCATCATGCAAGGCTCGAGCGAGGAGGCGATTAACGGAGATGGTTGCGGTACGGCCCAGGGCGATCACCGCGGCCTGGCGGGCTTCGGCATGCGACGAATGCAGCAGTTTCTCGAGCGAAGCCTGGTTGTAGCGTGCTTCCACCGCACGCACGAAGCGATCGATTCCGTCCGGCGTGACCTGCACGGATTCGACGGAGGGGCTTTCATGAGAACTGCGGAGAAGCGCGTAGTAGTTGAGAATCAGCGGCTCACGCACGACCGTACCTCGAAATTACCTGCCGCGCCGATCGGCTCTCCATTGCCATGCGTCCAGTTGTAGCGAAGGCGTGCCCCTTTGCCTATCGGATTGCGGACCATTTCCGGAAACAAAAAGACGGCACGGAATTTCATCTACTCCGTGCCGCCCTATCTCCAACTCGCCGGCGGCAGCTACTTCTTGCGCTCAGGCGTGGACTGGACCGAAGGTTGCGGCGTCGGCGAGGCCGTCGTCGTGGTCGCCGGGCCGGGGCGATTCTTCTTCCAGACTGCCACGTCTTGCGTGAGCACTCCGACGGCTTTTTCAAGCTGAGCATCTTCGCCGCGCGCCAGCTGGTCGGGATGGTTGTCGATCTTCACGTCCGGCTCCACTCCGGCTTTTTCCATATTCAGCCCCTTGTCGGTGCGGACGCCGATGCGGGGAATGCGGAACGACGAGCCGTCGATGAGATTGATGTTGCGCGTGCCGATGACATGAGCCCCCGTCGGCTGGCCCACCAGCTTGCCGAGGCCATGCACCCGAAACGCATTCGGGAAAATCTCCGCATCGCTGAACGACCGGCTGTTGATGAGCAGCACCACGGGCTTCGTCCACTTGCGGTCGCTCGCGTTGAGCGAATATCCGTGGGCGCCGGACCGTTGAAAGAACTGCGCATGCTCCTTGCCGAGCAGATAATTCAGGATGGTTTCGTGCGTGAAGCCGCCGCCGTTGAAGCGGACGTCGAGCACGATCCCTTCCTTGTCGGCCGCCTCCGAGTAGAGCCCGCGCAGGAAGCGTTCCACGCCGGCGTCGTCCATGCTCGGGATGTGGATGTAGGCGAGCTTCCCCTTGCTCTGCTCATGCACCTTTTGGGCGTTGCGTTCGATCCAGCGCTCGTAGTGAAGCTGACCGACGGATTGCCGAGAAGCCGGCTTGATCTCGACCGTCCGCTTCGCCTTGGCATCGCCTGGATTCGTGGTGACGACGACGCGGACCGATTCGCCCGATTTGTCGTTGAGCAGCTTCGACGGATCGACGCCGCCGTCGATCATCTGCCCATCGATCGAGAGAATGATCTCGCCCGGCTTGAGATTCAGCCCACGCTGATCGGACGGGCCTTCCTTCAGCACCTCGGCAATCTTCAGCCCAGGGCCGGGGTAGGTGCGATCGTAGAGCAGGCCGAGGTCGGCCGTCATTTGCTCGGGCGTCGGCAGGTTGCCGGTGATGCCCAAGTGCGAAGCGTTGAGTTCGCCCAGCATCAAATAGACGAGGGCGTACAGGTCTTCGCGCTGGGCACAGTGGGCGACGAGCGGACGATACTTGTCGCGAACCCGCTTCCAGTCGGCGCCGTGGAAGCCGCCGTCGTAGAACGAGTCGCTCAGCGAACGCCATGCTTGCTCGAAGACCTCGGCGAACACTTCATCCTGCCGCACCGTCAGACGAGCGGAGAAGCTGATGCTGCCGAGCACCGCGGCCGGCGCGGTCGGTCCGGGCGCCGGAGTCGCGGCCGCGAGGTTGACGGTGCGGATCACGCCCGTGCCGTCGCGGAACGTGAGCTGTCCTTCGAAGAATCGCGACCAGATGATCTGGGCCGGCTTCACACCCCCCTGGGTCAGCCGCGTCACCTGGCTGCCGTCCACGCTGGCGACCCACAGATCGTTGTCCTGCGACGAGCGAAACGCGATCTTCGAGCCGTTCCCTGAGATGGCGCATTCGGATGCCGTGAGTTGGGCCGGATGTTTCACGCGAAGGTGGATGCCTTCCCAATCCGGATCCTTCGGGGTCGGCGCCCCCGTGGTCGCGGGTTTGTGCAGTGCGACCACGAACGGCGATGCCTGCTTCCCTTTCCGTGTGCTGAGAAACGCGATGTGCCCGCCCGATCGACTCCAGGTGATGCCGCCGTTGAACGTCGCCCACTTCGTGATGTTGCGGGCCGGATCTTGAGCCGTAGGGCCGGTCGCAGGGATCACGTACAGTTCGCTGGCGAACGACGCGTCGTTGGCCGCGTAGCAGAGCCAGCGCGAGTCGGGCGACCACTCGTAATCGAACACCGCGCCGCTCGGCGTCACGATCTTGATGTCGCTGCCGTCCGGGTTCATGGTGTGAACCTTGCCGCCGCGCAAGAACGAAACGCGCTTGCCGTCCGGCGAAAAGGTCAGTCCGCTCTCCGTGTCGGGAGTGTTGGTCATCTGCTTCGCGGTGAAGCGATGGGCCTTCAGCAACTCCGGATGCTCCGGATCATCCGCTTCGATCGCCCAAACGTCTTCCTGGCCGCCGCGGTCGGAGATCATGTAGATCTTCTTGGAATCGGGCGACCAGGCAAGGCTGTGGTCGTTGGCCGGGTGGTGCGTGAGTTGCTTGGCCTTGCCGCCGGTTCGCGGCATCATGAACACTTCGCCTTGCACGACGAACGCAATGTTCTTTTCATCCGCCGAGAGGGCGTATTCGGAGCAGTTCGACGTGTGGGTCGCTGTCTTCTCCGGGTTCGCCTTGTCGTCGGCAAACGCCTCGATGGCGAGCTTGCGATCCTGCCCATTGGCGAACGTGTACAGCCACAGGTCGGCCCCGCACTCGTATACGATCGACTGGCCGTCCCGGCTGATCCGCGCCCGGCGAACGGCTTCGTCCTTGTGGCTCGTCAGCGGCGAAGGTTCGCCTTGAGGGCCGGAGAGATCGGGCTTCATCTCCTGGCGAACAAGATTCGCCGGCGTGCCGAAACGCTCCGACACGTAATAAAGAAACTTGCCATCCGCCGACCACATCGGGAAATTGTCTTGTCCATCGAACTGGGTCACGGGCCGGCTGTTCATGCCGTCGGCATTGCAAAGCCAGATGTCGTCGTTGGCCGAGCCGCGATAGCCCTTGCGATACCAGGTTCCCGACCCGCGAACGTAAGCGAGCACATCCCCCTTGGGCGACCACACCGCTTCTCGCCCCTCATACGCCGACACCAACCGCGGCTGACCGCCCGACTTCGGCACGGCATACGTCTCCACCCGAGCCGGGTAGTCCGTCGATCGGCTCGACGAAAACAGGATGTGATTGCCGTCCGGCGACCACCCCGTGGGAAGGTCGTCGGCCGAGTCGAAGGTCAGCCGGGTCGGCCTTCCCCCATCGGCGGAAATGACGAAGACGTCGTAGTTGCCATGGCGGTTCGACGCGAAGGCGATCGACTTGCCGTCGGGGCTGAAGACGGGGGAGAAATCATGCCGCTCATGCATGGTGAGCAGGCGAGCCTTCCCCCCCGTGGCCTCAACCAGCCAGAGATCGCCCAGCCAACTGAAGACGATGGTTTTGCCGTCGGGCGAAATGTCCGGGGTGCGGCCGAAACGCACAGGATCGGCAGAGACGCCGGCGACGGTCCCCAAAAGGACCGCCAGCGTCAGGATCAGACGACGCATGAGGAGGGTTCCTGAAGAAGCGAAACAACTGCGGCTCTATCGCGGGTCACGCAATCCTACCAGAGGTTCGCGGACAAGCAAACGCGCGAAAACCCGTTTGGTGACGGCGGGCGATGCGGGAAAACCCGTTTGGCGACGGCCTGACGGCCGTCACTACTAAACGATGCGCCAATCAGTCAGTATCTCACACTCTCTCCTCGCAGCCGTCGAGAAAGCCGGCAAACTGAAGCTCGAAGTTGCCGTCTCCCACCATTCGATTGAACACGCACTTCTTCGGAATCAGAGAGCCCTGATCTTGAGTGACGAACGGCCGCGTTTGCCGAAGTCGAATTCGGTCCTGAATCGTTGACGTACCGCGATCTCGAATGGTCAATGCGTTGATCGCCTTCTTGAATGCATCAACGATCGTTCCCAGGTCCACCTTGCTGTCGGTCGTGCCGCCCGCCGGCCCCCGTCGCCATCTTCACGACAAGCCGCCGCCACGTTTCGTCGAATAGACTTGCCTTCACTTCGCCTGAAGCATCGAACCGCATCAGATCGTATTTGTCGCGATACCCCACCACGTCGAGAAGATAGATGATCGTTTCCAATGCCTCCCGCTGAGCGAAGAAGTATTGGAACTCGCTCTGGTTTCCGTCCGGCGTCGTGACGAGATGCGTCCGACCGAACCACCATTGCAGCAGACTGCGGCTCGGGGCCGACCCATCTTCGTAACCGCTTTCCCGCCGGTTTAAGGAGCCGCGCACGCAGTAAGCGGATTAAGG
>JAIEPT010000060.1 GCA_019748295.1 Gemmataceae bacterium
TTGTTTTGAATGTTCTTCGCTTCTTGAAGGTCGCACAAACCCCATTCCGACAAGTTAGATAAACTTGTCGCCACGAAGACCAGTCGCCATCCGTCTTCGTGGAAACAAGTTTATCTAACTTGTTTTGAATGTTCTTCGTTCCTTGAAGGCCCCACAAATCCCATTCCGACAAGTTAGATAAACTTGTCGCCACGAGACCAGTCGCTGTCCGTCTTCGTGGAAACAAGTTTATCTGACTTGTTTTAAATGCATTTTTGCTTCCCTAACAATCACGCGGCAGCCAACCGCGTTAGCGGTTGACCAAGTTCGATCCGGTGCTGTTTCCGATACCAGGCTGAGGAATACACCCATTCCGCCGGATCGACTACAAGCTTGGCCTTGCTCGGGTTGTCATCAACATAAAGCAAAATCCGCTCCAGTTCGCCTTCATCGCGTGCCCAGTGATCGTAACCTTCATGTTGCCAAAACTCGCCAGTACGTTTGAGGGCGCCATTGCATCGTTTGGCAGTGTGCAGATTGAAAGCATGCACAATCGCTTGGCGAGGCGAACGAGTGCCGAAATCTTGCGACTCGATCCACTCCGTTCGCGGTCGAAACACCCAGTGCACATGGCTTGGCATCACCGCATAGCCGAGAAGATCGTAACGAGTTTCCGCCCCGAAAAAGAATGCATCGACGATAATCGCGGCAAGTTCAGGCTTTTCGAACCAGCGGATGGCGGGAGCGTTGTCTAGCCAATGGTCGAGGCGTGCGAAAAGCAATTTTTGCTTTCGGGTTTCCCATTCTTCCGTGCTAATTCCGTCTGGGCGTCCTCGAGTGCGAAGCTCATCACGATAGCGGCTCACGTCGAGCAAGCCCTGAGCCGGAATGCTTCCAGCCAGGCACGACGTAACGAAGTACGTTGCCCCGGGCACATCCCAGTGCGGAAGCAACCGCCTTCGGATTCGCTCTCGTTCTGCCATGGCGCCTGCCCTTCGCTTCTTGAAGATGCCGAAATCTCATTCCGACACGTTAGATAAACTTGTCGCCACGAAGACCATTCGCCGTCTGTCTTCGTGGAAACAAGTTTATCTAACTTGTTTTGAATCTTCTTCCCTCCTTGAAGGTCGCCGAAATCCCATTCCGACAAGTTAGATAAACTTGTCGCCACGAAGACCAGTCGCCGTCCGTCTTCGTGGAAACAAGTTTATTAACTTGTTTTGAATGTTCTTCGTTCCTTGAAGGTCGCACAAATCCCATTCCGACAAGTTAGATAAACTTGTCGCCACGAAAACCATCAATCCGCAAACAGAAACTCATTGCTCGCCAGCAACGTCTGAGCGTACCGCTCCCATTCGCCCAGCGGCGTCGTCAGAGCCGCGGCGATGGAGGTGCGGGTCAGGTCGCGGCGTTGCATTTGCAAGAACGCCTCCGCGAGTTTCACTTCGTCCGCATCGGGGTTGCGGGCGTAAATCATGCGGTAAAGTTGCCGAACCTTCTCGGCTGGTTCCTTGGCGGCTTCCACCTCGGGGCGTTTCACGAGCGCGCGGGCTTGCTCGTGGACGAAGGGGTGGTTCATGAAGTAAAGGGCCTGCTGCGGCACCGTCGTTTGGAAGCGCTGGGGCGACGACAGGTCGGGGCTTGCGAAGTCGAAGGTGCGAAAGACGCCCGGGAGATTTTGGCGGTCGATGAAGCCGTAAAGCGTTCGCCGACGCGGGAATGGCGAGGCGAGGATATCGACCGCGGGGCCGCCGATCTTGGGATCCAGCCTGCCGCTTGCCGCGAGCAACGAGTCGCGCATCGTTTCGAAGTCGAGTCGTCGGCCGTTGGCGCGGGCGAGGAGGCGGTTCTCGGGATCGACCTTGGTCGCCTGCGGATGATCGGCGCTCGTCCGTTGATACGCCTGCGACGTCACTATCATGCGATGCAGTTTCTTGATGCTCCAGCCGCTTTCCATGAACTCGGCCGCCAGCCAGTCGAGCAATTCCGGATGGCTGGGCGGATCGGTGCGGACGCCGAAATCGCTGGGCGTGGTCACGAGGCCGGCGCCGAAATGATGCAGCCAAACGCGATTGACGAACACGCGGGCGGTGAGCGGGTTATCCTTCGAGACGATCGCACGCGCCATCTCGAGTCGGCCGCTCCCTTCCTTGAAGGGCTCGCGCTTGTCTCGCATGGCCACTTGCAAGAACTGCCGTTTGACTGGCGATCCGGGATTGTTGGGATTGCCGCGTAGGAAGAGACGAGGCTCGACGGGCTGGGCCCGATCCTGCAGGATCATCGCCCTGGGCGGAGCGAACGGCGACGACGCCTTGAACGCATCCACCTTCTTTTGCAATGCCATCATTTCATCGCGGAATTTGCGGTTCTTCGCGTCGAGTTCCTTCTTGTTGTCGAGCTTGTATTTGTCCACCGCCCCCTGCAGTTCGCCCACTTTTTTCTCGAACGTGAGGTACTCGGGCGTTCGCTCCGGCTCGCCCACCAACGGGCCGTCTTTCGGTTCCTCGCTGCTGGCGAACACGCCGTAGAGGCTGTAATAGTCGGCCATCGGGATCGGATCGAACTTGTGATCGTGGCAGCGGGCACAACTCACCGTGATGCCCATGAGCCCGCGACCGACGACATCGAGGCGATCATCAATGATGTCGTGAATGTTGTTGAGGAAACGCCGGCCAACAGTCAGGTAACCCATCCCCGCTTGAGCCGACGCGGGGGCTTCCCCCTTGGCGACCAGCCGGTCGGCCGCGAGCTGCTGCAAGACGAACTGGTCGAACGGCAGGTCGTCGTTGAAGGACTTCACCACCCAGTCGCGATAGGCGTAGGCATACGGATAACGGCGTTCTTCTTGGAAGACGTAGCCCTTGTTGTCCGCATAGCGGGCGACGTCGAGCCAATGGCGAGCCCAGCGTTCGCCATAGTGCGGAGACGCGAGCAAGCGATCGACGAGCTTCGCATACGCGTCGGGAGCCGTGTCCTTCTCGAATGCTTCGACTTCCTCAATCGTCGGCGGCAGGCCGAGCAGGTCGAATTTCAGTCGGCGGATCAGCGTGCGGCGATCGGCGATCGGATTCGGCGTCAGGCTCTTTGCTTCCAGCTTCGCCTGGATGAACGCATCGATCGCGTTCGACACCTTGGCCGCATCCTTCACTTTCGGCGTAACGGGCCGTCGCACGGGTTGAAATGCCCAGTGCTTCCGCCACGCTTCCGCATCGACGACTTTCGCTCCGTCGTCAGGCCAAGCGGCTCCCTGCTTCACCCATTCGACGATGTCGGCGATGACGGCGTCGGGCAGCTTTTTGCTCGGCATCTTCACTTCGCCGGCATGGCGGATCGCCTGCACAAGGCGGCTCTGGTCCGGTTTGCCTGGCACGATGGCCGGGCCTTCCTCGTTCCCCTTCAGCAGAAAGTGCAACGCATCCACGCGGATGCCGGCCTTCTGCTTCTCGGGCCCATGGCACGATTTGCAGAACTCGGCAAAGACCGGGCGGACCTTCGTCTCGAATAACTCGATCTGCTTGGGATCGGCCTTCGGCTGAGCGGAAACCGCGGAAACGACCGCGAGAAGAGCGACGATCGGCGTCGCGAAACGCATGGTGAGCACCAACAAGGAAGGAAGCGGGGCAGGCCGGCTTATTTTATCAGGCTTTTTGGCCGCAACGATGAGAAACCGCCGGCAATCCGGCTTTAGAGCAGTTTGCAGATCGACGTAGCGGCGGACGTTGCGTTCTGGAGGGAACGCCCTCCGTGGCGTTCCGCCGAACTGGACGATGCGGACCCCCACCATCCAACAATCCGCGAAAACCCCGGCTTGTCTCGGACGCCACGCATCACCGCTCAGTCGGTTGTTGCAGATGGTTTGCTGGGGCCGCCATCGCCCAGTTCGGCGGAACGCCACGGAGGGCGTTCCCTACAGAACGCAACGTCCGCCGCTACGTCGATCTGCAAACTGCTTTGGCGTATCGCGATCCCGCTTGAACCGCATTGAGCAAGCCGCGCCTGCATTTCTCCCCTCTCCCTCCGGGAGAGGGGCCGGGGGTGAGGGCGTGCGACGTGGCGTTACGCGAGAAATGGCGCCCTCACCCCCACCCTCTCCCGGAGGGAGAGGGAGGCAGACTATCTCCTGCCGCTCGCCTGAGCAAGCGGCTATCGCATTCAATCTCGTTCCGCGAAACTTCGCATTGCTTTCTTGGGCCATTTGCGCGATGGTAACCCAATCCATAGGCTGCGGACCGTGCCCACCGCCGCGGCTCGAATCCCCGCGAGCATTGCTCGCTTCCAAGTCGACGCCTCCTTCCGACGGCGTCCGGCTTCTCGCCTCCTCTCTTTCAAGGAGCCCGTCCGCATGAAGTCCTCCCTTCTCGTCCTGCTCGCGCTGTTCGCCGCTTCCAGCCCCGATCGCACCGATCCCAATGCGAAATCGAAAGTAGCCTCCACTGAGGAAGTCGGCGACCTCGACGGCTACTACACCTGCAAAGGCATGGAGCTTGGCGGCAAGACGTACAACGGCATTTGCGTGATCGCCAAGAAAAACGAAGTGTATCTCGTCCAGTGGATGGTGGGCGTCGGCTCCACCTTCAACGGCCTCGGCATCCGCCAGGGGAACAATCTGGCCGTGAGTTGGGCGATCCCCGGCGAAAAAGGCCTCGTCCGCGGCGTGAATCTCTATCGCATCGAAGCGGGACCACGCCTCACCGGCCGATGGGCGACGCTCCCTGGCCCCGGCGTCATGCAAAGCGAAACGCTCACCTTCCTGAAGAAACTCGAACAAGACGACTGACCGTTCCGTCGGAAATACCAGCAGAACGCGGGCAATGAACCATGCACTCGCATGGTTCATTGTCCGCGCTCCGCTGCGCGTCGCGGCTAACCCTGGCGAACCTAAGGCGAGCGGCAGGAGATAGTCTACCTCCCTCTCCCTCCGGGAGAGAGTTGGGGTGAGGGTGCCTTTCTCGCGCAAAGCCATGTCGCACGCCCTCCCCCGGCCCCTCCCGGAGGGAGCGGGGAGAAATGCACGCGCCGCTCGCCTGAGCGGTGATTGGTTCAGCGTTGCTTGTCGGTCGGTTGACGAGCGGCATCGTCGGGGTTGTTGCGTTGGTCCTGTTGCTTATCGTGGTCGGATCGTTCGCCCTGGCCATGAGTCGCGGTCCCCTGTTTCTGTTCCGAATGCTTCGGATCGAAGTTGCCCTGTTTTTGGCCGCCTCGGCTTTTCTGGTCTGCCATGATTCGCCTCCGTGGTGACAAGGATGAGGCACTAAGTATTGCAAGGCCTATTCCCCTACGTCCGTATACGTTGCTGAATCTCATCTGAGCAATTCGCCTCGCGACATCATTCGGACGCTAATTGTCGTCGAGACGGACACGGATTTCGTCGCTCTGGCAATCGCCGTCACCTCACGCAGCCGATCTTAACACCCGATTTTAGTTGAGTTTGTGTCGAACAAGCCCCGGCACAGCCCCGCTGCGGGCTAGGGCGAGCATTGGAGTGAATCGTCCCACAAGCAACCATCGCTTCAGGGAAACGCTACCCAAACAAGTCGAATGGGAGGCCGGAAATGGAAGGGCACATGCTTTGGATCATCGGCATCGTTTTCGGAATCGGCGGCGCGGCGGCAGGAGCGGGCATGTTGGCGTATCGCAGCGTCGAGGATTTGCGGGCCGGAACGCACCTGCCGTGACGCAACTCACGCGTCGTCGTCGTCGCCGTCCTTGTCGTCGCGGTGGATGTCGGCGAGGCCGTATTGGTTGAGCTTCTTGCGGACGGTCGCGCGGTTGAGGCCCAGCCACTGAGCCGCCGCCCAGCGATTGCCTTGCAGGCGGCGCATCAGGTCTTCGAGCACGGGCATCTCGACACGGCGAAGCAACTCCTCGTACAGGTTCTGCGGAGCCTCATGGCCGGACGACTTGATGCGGTCTTGCAGCCAGTTGAGGACGGCGGAGGTGAGTTGCTCATCCGGCGTGCCCGCCGTCAGACCGGAAGCGGCGGGCAGATGCTCCGGAAGCAACGGCCCGCCGCGGGCCACGATCACCGCATGCTCCAGAGCGTTGCGCAGTTCGCGGACATTGCCAAGCCATGGCTGTCTCGCGATGTACGCGGACGTATCCGGCAGAAGCGGCAGGCAACATGGGTCCAGCTTGCGAAGGAAATGCTCCGCCAGCGGCGCGATGTCCTCACGGCGTTCGCGCAGCGGCGGCAGGTGGATCTGGAAGACATTCATCCGAAAGAACAGATCCTGGCGAAACTTCCCCTCGGCCACAAGCCGTTCGAGGTTTTGGTGCGTGGCCGCCAAGATGCGGATGTCGAGCGTCTGAGCCTGCGTGCTGCCGACGGGCGTCACGTCCCCCTGTTCCAGCACCCGCAGCAATTTCACCTGCACCGGCAACGGAATCTCGGCGACCTCGTCGAGAAATAGCGTCCCGCCCGCCGCGAGCATCAGCAGGCCGGGGCGTGCCTGGGCGGCCCCGGTGAACGCGCCCTTGGTGTGGCCGAACAATTCGCTTTCGACGAGATTCGGATTCAGTGCCGCGACATGCACGGGAAGAAACGGCCGATCGCGGCGACTGCTGTAGCGATGCACCGCGCGAGCGACGAGTTCCTTGCCGGCGCCGCTTTCGCCGGTAATGAGCACGCATGAATCGCGGGGAGCGACGAGCGCGATGCGTTTGAAGATTCCCTGCATCGCCGGGCCGGCGCCGACCATGTCCTCGGGCGAAGCCAGCGGCAATTCGGCGGACGGGGCGGGCTGGCGCTGCAGTTGCCGTCGCTGCAAGGCGCGCCGCACGGTGTCGATCGCCTGGTCCAGATCGAAGGGCTTGGCGAGGTAGTCGAACGCGCCGCCTTCCACCGCTCGCACGGCGGTCGAAAGGTTTCCGAAAGCGGTAATGATAATTACGGGGGCGTCGTGGGTGATTTGCTTGAGGCGTTCAAGGGCCGTGAGCCCATCCATGCCAGGCAGGCGAACGTCGAGCACGATGGCGTCGGGAACCTGCTTTTCCGCGGCATCGATGGCCCGCTCGGCCGAGGGCGCCACCGCGACCGTGTGCCCTTCCGCCGTCAACGCTCGCCTGAGAGCATAGCAAACGGCTTCTTCGTCATCGACCACCAGCAGATGGCTCACGGCAAATCCCCACGTTCGATGGAACCTTCGTATTCCATTGTCCGGCGCAACGAGTCAAAAGACGAGCGGAACGGCGGCGAAGGCATTGACTGCCAGGATTGGAATGCCGTGGGACCACGAGGAATATTCAGCGATTGACGCTGAAAGCGTCGCAGCGATTGCCGGTGGTTGAGCGAAGCGATACCACCGGATAGCCACAGCCCATATCGACCGATCCCGGAGGGATCGCAGAAACCGCAACGATTCTTGTTCCTGCGACCTTTCCGAGGTCGATTCGCTTTAAGGTTGGCGTTTTCCGGTGGTATCGCTGCGCTCAACCACCGGCTAATCGCTGCGACGTTTTCAGCGTCAATCCCCGCAAACCTGGGCGAGACCTAGGAACACTTGTTCGACGACAGACAATTAATCTTCAGCAAGCAATCAACCTCACTTTCGGCCTCGTTCGTAACGACTTCATGAACATCGCCTCCCCCACTGTGCCGCTCCATTACAATGACGTCACTTCCCAGGACGCCGTCGGCTCCGCCCCGCCGCGGCTGAAGAGATCCGACCCCATGGACATCCTTGTCGTCGAAGACGATCCCGTGATCGGCAAAGCCATCCAGCAAGGCCTCGCCGAGGCGGGGCATGACTGCAATTGGGTTACCGACGGCAAGCTGGGCCTCGACTCGGCACGGTCGCAAAAGTTCGACCTCATCGTGCTCGATCTGCTTTTGCCGGGAGAGCAGGGCCTCTCGATCCTCAAGAAAGTCCGGGCCGAGGGGATCAAGACGCCGCTCATCGTTTTGACGGCCCTGTCGTCGGTGGACAACAAAATCGAGGGGTTGCGAACCGGGGCGGACGATTACTTGGCCAAGCCCTTCGACATGGCGGAACTCCTCGCTCGCATCGACGCCGTCACCCGACGCGTCAGCGACAAGCCATCGGCTTCGCTGCAGGTCGGCGATCTGAGGCTCGACCTCACGACTCGCCGAATCACCGTCGGCGCCACCGAAATCGACCTGACGCCGACGGAGTTCAGCATCCTCGAAATGCTGATGCGGCATGCCGGCCTCGTCGTCACCCGCAAGATGCTCTGCGAGAGCATGTGGACCTCCGACTGGGAAGGGACGACGAACGTCATCGAAGTCCACATCAACCGCCTTCGCAACAAGCTCCAGAAGGGGGCGAAGGAATCGCTGATCCACACCGTGCGAGGCCGAGGTTATGCCCTTCGGGCCGTTTAGGCGCCTCTTTCCGACGCTGCGAATCCGCCTCGTCCTTTGGCTGACGGCGGTCGTCTTGCTGCTGGTGGCCTTCACGTTCGTCATGGTCCAGCATTTCTTCGGCCGAGCGATTCGTGCGGATTTCAACCAGAAGTTGCTGTCCGACATCGCGGCCGTGAAGTCGGACCTGACCGAGTTTCACGACGAGGAAGACAAGCTTCATACCGCGCTCGACAAGAAGGTGCTCACGCATCCCTTTCAGCAGTGGTTCGTCGAAATCTTCGACGACCAAGGAAAACTGGTCTGGTCCACGCCCGCCGCTCCGAAGCTGCCGAACTTCGACCAGG
>JAIEPT010000334.1 GCA_019748295.1 Gemmataceae bacterium
CCGGCTAGAATGACCAAGCTGCCGGGTGGGATTCGCACCCACTGAAAACCAGCGCCTTTGCACGGCGCACATCACGACGCAACCAGATACGTAAGTGATTCCTTGCGGTTCGTCGGCATCCGAGAATTCAGAGTTTTTTAAGAAGAAATCCATTTTCTTTTCCGAACTTAGGCAGTAGGATCGAGACAGTCGTCCCGGCGTTCTTCCGGGAATGATCACTCATTTCAGTTCATTTCAGAAGGGAAAGCCATGTTGCGTAACAGAAGGATCGGATTCACCCTGATCGAGTTGCTGGTCGTCATCGCCATCATTGCGGTACTCATCGCTCTCTTGGTTCCGGCGGTTCAAAAGGTCCGCGAAGCCGCGGCCCGAACGCAATCCGTAAACAACTGCAAGCAGCTTTCGTTGGCAGTGCATGGATTCCACGACACGTACAAGCGAGTTCCGCCCCAATGGAATTCGCCGGAACCGACCCAAACGAAGATTGCCAGCCTCAGTTTCTGGATTCTGCCCTATGTCGAGCAAACACCGCTCTACAACAGGGGCATGGCGTATTCCGGAACCTATCCGCACGACGATGCGTCCATTCGCAGTGCTGTCATTCCTATTTTCCTCGATCCACGCGATTTCACCATTAACAACGGCATCGCAACCGGCGATTGGGCCGCGTCGAACTATGCGAGCAACCATTATGTCTTCGGGCGGCCCGGCGTCAATTGGATGTCGAAGAAGTCCCTCGTCTCCATCCGTGACGGCACCTCCAACACGATTGCTTTCGCGCAGAAGTACGGGAGGTGCGGAAACGAAGGATCCCTCTGGGCTCACGGCGACTGGAACTGGCCTTGGATGGCGGTATACGCAATTAACGGAGGCAATCCAAACCCTCCGCAGTCTTCTCCTACTCAGGCGGCATGTCAGTCGAACGGAACTCAAGCTTTCACGGTCGGCGGTTCAGTGGTTGGTCTGTGCGACGGCAGCGTTCGAATGGTAAACACGAACGTTTCGCTGCTGTCTTGGCAGTACGCCACGGACCCGGATGACGGGCAACTCGGCGGAAACGATTTCTAATCACTAAACTCGAAATGTCCGGTCGAATATTTTCGACCGGACACCGTTCTAGGTGTTTTTACTATGCGTGGGCTGCTCGAGCTGATGTTTCTTTTTTCGGCGATGGCGCTCGTTGGCTGCGATACCGGAAACGGCAAAGTCGTGGCAACGGGAAAACTATCGCACAACGGTAAGAATTTGAATTGGGGCCGAGTTCGATTTTTCGATGTGGCTAACAAGGAATTAGGCGGTTCCACGATCAAGTCGGACGGAACATTCATTGCGACCGATCTGCCGATCCAGGAACTGAAGGTCGTCGTGGAAATTGCGGCTCCCAAAGGCATCACGCCGACTTCCAAAGCTCCCCCAGGGACGCCTGTGATCCCCGCGGCGAATGCGCGGCCTGAAAAAGTCGTGGACGTCCCGGCGAAGTACAAGTCGCCAGAAACCACGACCGCAACGATCAACGTCACAAAAGCCAATCAGGAATTCGACATTAAGCTTGATTGAGTTACGTCTCCTCAAATGTCCCGAAGAGGGGTTCACTCAAGCGAGACCACTCTGCTCACGGCGCAAGTCGATGTGCTGGTTTCCGCACACGATGTCGAAATGACGTGGTTCGAAAGACAAGCTTCAGAATAGGCGAGCCGCCATGGCTCGCCTATTTTGTTCCTGCGGCTCGCGCCGACCCAACAGTATGCCACCGGAACGGGGTGAACGAATATGGCTCGCGACATTCGAGGCAAACGCGTTCTGCTTACCGGCGCTTCGGGCGGAATCGGCCAAGCGCTCGCGCGAAAACTGTCCAGCGAAGGCGCCCGCCTCGTACTCGCTGGTCGATCCGAAGAGAAGCTCCGCACTCTCGCTGCGTCGCTTCCAAGCGAAGTGCTGCCGGTCGGCGCGGATCTCACCGTCGACGCGGATCGCCAACGGCTCCTCGATACCGCCGTCGGCAGGTTCGGCGGGCTCGATATCCTCATCAACAACGCGGGCATCGCATCCTGGGCACACTTCACCAGCTCGAACGAAGAGATTCTCCGCCAAATCATGGAGGTGAATTTCTTCGCCCCGGTCGACTTGATTCGCCGGGCGATTCCGATTCTTACCAACGGCAACCATGCGGCCGTCGTCAACGTCGCCTCGATGTGCGGGCGGAAAGCGATGCCGGCGTGGTCCGAGTATTCGGCCAGCAAGTACGCCCTCTGCGGGCTCACCGAATCGCTGCGCGGCGAACTCGTCCGCTTCGGCATCGACACGTTGCTGATCGTGCCCGGCCTCACCAATAGCGGCTTCCCTTCGCGCTTCCTCAAGACGGAAGGCAAGGCGAACATCGAGTTCGATAAGGGAATGCCGCCGGAGGACGTCGCCGACGCGATCGTCACGGCGATTCGCAAGAACAAGACCGAGACGGTCGTCGGCAGCGACGCGCGGCGCATGCTCCGGATGCACCGCTGGTTCCCGCGCTTGCTCGATTGGCTCATCGCAAGGCGAGTGAAGAAGCTTTATCAGCAGGCGTGATTTAGCACGCTGCGCAAGCAAGTGATCGCAGGTTCCCGGATGGGGGTATATCCATCGACGGGAACCTGCGATCACTTGCTTGCGCAGCGTGCTAAGCTATTTTCGCCGAAGGCGTGCCCAGTAGCCGCCGTCGGAGGGTTTGCCGGGGATGCTCGCTTCTTCGCCGTCGAATCGCATTTCGGGGAACGCCTTGCGGACGCTTTCGACGACGGCGAGATTCTCTTCCGGTTCGATGCTGCACGTGGAATAGACGACCAGCCCGCCGGGTTTCAGGCGCTTGCATGCTTCCGTCAGCAATTGCGTTTGCTGCGGCACAAGCCGGCGGATGTCGGATGGCTTCAAGCGCCAGCGAGCCTCGGCCCGTCGGCCCAGCACGCCGGTGTTGCTGCAGGGGACATCGACGAGGATGCCGTCGAAGGGGCCTTCGGGCGGAGTTGATTCGGGCGTCATCGGGTGAGCGGAAACGATCGAGATGCCGAGGCGTTCGCACGATTGCATCGCGAGGTCGAGACGAAACTCGTCGAGATCGGAGGCGATGATTTCGCCTTCGTTTTTCATGAGTTCCGCGAGGTGCGTCGTCTTTCCGCCGGGGGCGGCACAGAGATCGAGCACTCGCGTTCCAGGTAGCGGGTTCAGTGCGGACGCCAGGTGCATGGCGGATTCGTCCTGCACGACGAACATCCCATCCGCGTATCCCGGCAAATCTCGGATCGGCGTCGGCTCAAGCAAGCGGATCGATTGCGGATGCCGGCCCGGTTCCGCCTTCACGCCCGCATGACTTAGCGCGCCGAGCATCGCGTCGGGGTCCGTCTTCAGCGTGTTGACGCGAAGCCAGATCGGCGCGGGTTCCGCGAACCAAAACCCGAGCCGTACGGATTCGTCCCAGCCGAAGCGATCCAGCCAGCGTTTGGCGAGCCATGCGGGCAACGAAAACGCGTCCGCGAGGTAATCGACCGGATGCCGCTTGGGATCGGGAAGGCGAGGCTCCGCGAGTTGCCGATATTGGTTATCTCGCAGCGGGACGGCATTGGAGGCAGGCGCATCGGTTCGATCAGCGGCGATCCAGCTTGCCACCTTCCGCAGGATGCCGTTGATGAACCCCTTCGCCCGAGGCATCTCGAGCCGCTGGGCCAGTTCTACCGTCTCATTTATCGCGGCGTATGCGGGGACTTGATCGAGATAGAGAAGTTGAAAGACGCCGAGGCGCAGCGACTCCCAAATCCAGGCTTCCACCTTCTCCGGGTCGCGATGGATGGCTTGCCGCAACAAGGCGTCGATGGCGCCGCGTCGGCGCAAGGTGCCGTAAACGAGTTGAGTGGCAAGTCGGCGATCGGGGGACGAGAGGTCGGCATCCTCGAGCGCAACATCGAGCAGGTCTTGAGCGAAACCTTCGCGTCCGCTCCCCTGGAGAAGGACTTTGAGGGCGGCGACGCGGGCGGTGGGAACAACCGACTTCCTCATGCCGCCCCCATGCGAGAGCCGGCGGGAATGGCGTTGCCCCGGAGAAAGTCGATGATGTTCATGCGCCGTTTGCCCGCGGGTTGCACTTCGTCGAGGGCGAGGCAGCCTTCGCCGCAGCGGACCAGCAACGCGTTGCCTTCGACATGAACCGCGCCCGCCTCCGCTTTCGTGGCGACAAGATTATTATCTTGTCGGTCTTGCTTCGATTCAGACGAAGAATTCGAACAAGTCAATAAACTTGTTTCCACGACGGGATGAGCCTTGAACACGATGAGACGCATCGGTTCCGCGCTTGGCCGATGCAGATAGCAGTAAGCACTGGGCCAAGGGTGCATCGATCGAATCTGATTCCACACCGCAGGAGCAGGGCGCGACCAATCGATGAGGCCCATTTCCTTCGTCAGCTTCGGGGCCTTCGTCACCAGCGATTTGTCTTGCTGGATGCCTTTCGTCGTTCCGGTTTCCAGTTGCTCGATGGTCTGCAGCGCCATCCGCGAACCGAGGGGGCCGAGGCGGGATTCCAACTCTCCGGCCGTTTCGTCTGGTCCGATGGGGACGGCTTCCTGCATCAGCATGTCGCCCGCATCCAGCGCGGTGGACATGCGGATGATGGTGACGCCGCTTTCCTTTTCGCCGTGATGGATCGCCCATGCAATGGGAGCGGCTCCGCGATATTTGGGGAGCAGCGACGCATGCACGTTGATGCCGCCGCGCGGGGCGGCGGACAGCACATCGCGATTCAGGATTTGGCCGTACGCCGCCACGACCAGGAGGTCCGGCTTCCATTCCATCAGTTTGGCGACGCCTTCAGGCGTGTTGATCGATTCCGGCTGATAAACGGGGATGGTGCGTTCGAGGGCGATCTCTTTCATGCCCTTGCCGACCTGCCGTGTGGTGCCGCGCTTTTCGCCGACGACACGATCCGGCTGCGTCACGAGGCCGACGACTGCATGCTTCGAAGCCAGCAACGCCTCGAGCGTCGGCTCGGCGAATCCGCCCGTTCCCATCATCACCAAACGCATGCAACAACTCCAGAACGCTGAAGAGGAAGCGTCTTGCTTATAGGTTCGCTTCGAGGGCCGCCAGCAGTTTCTCGATTTCCAAATCGGCGGGGATTTCGCCGCGTGCCTGGGCGGCGCGGAATTCCTTCTCGAAGTTCTTCACGCTCGACCGGGCCGCGATCTTGGCGATGGGCCCCATCATGTCGATGAACAGAACGCCGTTGAGGTGGTCGATTTCATGCTGCCAGGCGCGGGCTTCCAGATCATGCAGCGTCCGCTCGATGAGGGCGCCCCCCAGGTCGTACGCCTGAATCTTCACCGTCTTCGCCCGGCGAACCGTCTGATACAGGCCCGGAAAGCTCAGGCAGCCTTCGTCGTCTTCCTGCACCCCTTTGCGTTCGACGATGCGCGGGTTGAGAAAGACTTCCTCCGCCTCCTTCTTGTTCGGATCGCCGGTCACGTTCATGACCAGAACCTGGCAAGGCAGTGCCACTTGGGTGGCGGCGAGGCCCAGGCCGCGTGCTTCGTACATCAGCTCCTTCATGCGGCCTACGTTGAGGTGCATCTCCCTATCGATCGACCGCACCGGCTTGGCAGGATGCCTTAGCGCGGGGTGCGGATACTTCACAATCTTCATGCCGGGCTCCACCGGGGGCGTTGGGATGCCTTGATTATACGTGGCGGGCCAAGGATTTCGCCCAAACCGCCGCATGCAACTCAAGAACGCGTTCAGGTACTGATGGGAGTTGAAAGAGTCATTCGCGATGGGAGTTGACGTTTGCCCGAGATTCCGAACGGAGCAAGAAATGCCGAGCGAATTCATTCATGTTTCTATTGGTCCCAAGGTATGATGAGTCATGCCAAAATTGCGAGTCCTTATTGCCGACGATCACCCCATGTTGCGATCGGGGCTGCGCGGCCTGATCGACGTCCAACCCGATATGGACGTCGTGGGTGAAGCGTCCGACGGAGCGGCGGCGATCCAAATGGCTTCGGACGTCAGGCCGGACGTCGTCGT
Organism: Gemmataceae bacterium; assembly: GCA_019748295.1. Lineage (GTDB taxonomy): Bacteria > Planctomycetota > Planctomycetia > Gemmatales > Gemmataceae > JAIEPT01. The sequence goes on from JAIEPT010000334.1 coordinate 6,046, forward strand.
CATGGACGTCTCGATGCCGGGCATGGGCGGAGCCGAGGCGACCGAGCAGATGCGTCGTCGGTGCGAAGGGGTGAAGGTTCTCGCGTTGACCGCTCACGAGGAACGCGGCTACGTGCAGAAGCTGATGCGGGCGGGCGCGAGCGGCTACGTCATCAAACGCACGGCGGCGGACGAACTGGTGCGTGCGATCCGCACCGTGGCCGCGGGCAAAACCTACATCGATCCTGCAGTTGCCGGTCTATTGGTCACGCCTTCGGCGCCCTCTCAGGATTTGGTTCCTACCGTCGAGCTAAGCGAGCGGGAATGCGAAGTGCTGCAGCGCATCGCGCGAGGCCATCCCGTCAAGCAGATTGCGGCTTCGCTCGATATCACGGTCCGCACGGTCGAGACGTACAAGGCGCGCGGGATGGAAAAGCTGAATCTCAAGACGCGTGCGGATCTCGTGCGGTATGCGTTGCGGCAAGGGTGGCTTTCGGAAAGCGCGTAATCCAAGTCGGCGTCCGGAAATCGTTTCGAAAACCCAGCGGAGGATTTGGCGAGGCGGGCGAGACCCTCCCGCTCCCGATCATCGGCCAGATCCCGTATCTTAGTTGGCCCCGACCATGGCCCGTTCGGACGACTCGGAGATGGCGGTGCGGTATCCGCCGTTCTCGCAGGTCTTGGCCTGCGTTACCATCTGCATTTGCTGGCCGTCGAAGCGCAGGGTCGCCTGGCCGAGCATGGCGGCCTGAAGCCGGCACCACACCCGTTTCGCTTCCGCGGCCGTCTCCAGCACGCGTTCCACTTCTTCTTCGGCCACTTCCACGCCCGCTCGCCCATCGATGACCGCGAATACGATCGCCTGCGTCTCGACGGCCGTCAGTTCCTGGAAACCGAGGGGAGATTTTTTTTGGCACTGAAGCGTCCACAGGTTTCGGCAGCTTTCCGCCATTGCGTCGCGCACACGAGTGATGTCCATAAGGCTCGTCCTATCTTCATGCAAAATGAGTGATGCGAGTCCGACCATGCATTTCGTTTCCGCTTGCGGCAAGCAGGAAAACGATGGGGCACGGCATGAGTCCGATCCGTACTATCATCACCCGAAAAACACCCAAGTCTGTCCGGGAAAGGCGAAGCGGTTTTGTCGTGGAATTCGACGACGCACTGTGCTGTCACAGTATGGCGGTCTGCAACATGGCAGCGCTCGCTCGAAGCAGCGGCAAGCGGAGGTCATACGATAGCAACAACTTCCGAACGAACGGGAATTTCGCATGCGAAACACGACCATTATCGAAGGCCGACTCGCGGATATCGATGGCGTCCGCCCCGGGCAGATCGTCGTGGAGCAAGGGCGGATTGCCGCAGTCGGAACAGGGCTTGGCCGAGCGGACTATGCCTTCGGCGAATCGTGCCTCATCTTCGCCGGCATGGGGGATGTTCACATCCATGCCCGCGAAGACGTGACAGGGAAAGAGATTTATAAGGAAACATTCGCAACCGCCTCGGCGGCAGCGATTCATGGCGGAGTCGTGCATGTCGCCGACATGCCCAACAATCCCGCCGCCCCCATCGACGATGCAAGCTACGCGGCGAAAGAATGCCACTTGCTCAAGCAGCATCTGCCGACGATCTTCACGCTCTATGCGGGCATTGGCCCGGGCGCCCACCCTCTGAGTCGCGACGTGCCCTACAAGGCTTACATGGGGCCAAGCGTGGGGGAGCTATACTTCCGATCGCTCGACGATCTGGATCGGACGCTCGCCAGTTACCGCGGCAAGGCGGTCAGTTTCCACTGCGAGGATCCGATCCTCCTCGAGAAGCACCGCGGAGCGGCAACGCATGAGGAGCGCCGTCCGCCCGAATGCGAACTGAGCGCGACCCGATTCGCGCTCGCGATGATCGAGAAGTACGGCCTCATCGGCAAGCTGTGTCACTATTCCGTCGGCGAAGGCTTGCCGCTGATCCGGGACGCGAAGCGAAAGGGACTCGCGGTGACGGCGGAAGTGACGCCGCATCATGTGTTCTTCGATACTGCTCAGATCACGCCCGAGAATCGCGGCGCCATGCAAATGAACCCGCCGTTGCGAGCGCCTTCGGACCGTGAAGCGATGCTGGAAGCCCTGCGCGACGGCACGGCCGACTATTTGGCGACCGATCACGCACCGCACACGTTGGAGGAGAAGGCGAAAGGCGTCTCGGGCCAGCCGCATTTGGATACGTATGGCCCGTTCGCCGCATGGCTGATAATCGAGAAAGGTTTCACGCCTGAACGGGTGGCCGCGATCTGCTCGGCGAATCCGGGCCAGTTCGTCGCCCCGTATCAGCGTGAAAAGTTCGGGCGATTGTTGCCCGGCTACATCGGTTCGCTCACCGTGCTGGACTTGAAGAAGCCGGTGAACATCGAACGTTCGTCGCTCCGCACGAAATGCGGCTGGAGCCCCTTCGAGGGGATGACGTTCCCCGGCAGCGTCGCCGCCGTGTTCATCGCGGGCCAACGGGTCGAGTAGAAAGGCGAGCAGCCGCTGTTAGGCGGCTGGTACAGCGTCCGCAAGAGTCTCGTGATCCCAGACGGTTTGCCGTTGTGGCCGGCCGTTGCGGCACGGTCTCTGACCGTGCCACACGGCCCGACCGAAGGTCTCCATGAATCGCCAGGGATCGTGGTTCCCAGACAAGAAGAAGATTCAGTAGAGTCGAGAGGTAGCGCGGTGGTTTAGGGGCGGCCTATCCGTCCGGCCCTTTCGGGTGCCGGGGACTCAATAT
>JAIEPT010000367.1 GCA_019748295.1 Gemmataceae bacterium
GCCACCAAGAAACCTACACCTGTAAGCCCCCCGGCCCCTCTCCCGGACTCTCCCGGAGGGAGAGGGGAGAAATGCAGGCGCCGCTCGCCTTGGCGATCATCCAGACTACCCGGCTCGCTAAGCCGCGAGCGGCGGGGGCGATTGCTCGTTGGTTGAAGAACAATCGGACGCGTCCAGTCATGCGGAACGCCACGGAGGGCGTTCCCTACAGCGCACCACGTTTGTTGCAGGGGAGATGCCCTCCGAAATTCGAAACAACCTCTAGGGTAGCTATCCCCTTCTTGCGGTTGCCTCGCTGCCCGCTTATCCTGGCAGTCCCTGGAAACGTTATGTTTCGACCCACGCAAGGAGCGGTTTCTCATGCATCGATGGATCTTCCTTCTCGCGGCTGCGATGGGCTTGCCCGCAATCGCTTCGGCCGCGGATTTGCCCAAGCCGATGGGAACGGGGCTTAAGAATCCGGAATCGGTCGCCGTCTCTTCGGACGGCAAGATCTATGTCAGCGTGATCGGCGAGTTCGGCAAAGACGGCGACGGCTCGATCGTCATCTTCGAGAACGGCAAGTTCCGCGAGTTCGTGAAAGGACTCAACGATCCGAAAGGGCTCGCCGCTTTTGGCGACGCTCTGTTTGTTGCCGACAACAATCGTGTCCTCCGCATCGAGCGCAAGAGCGGCCAGGTCACGCTGTTCGCTCCATCCAACGCATTCCCGGTAACGCCGCAATTTCTCAACGATGTGGCCGTCGATCCGGAAAGCGGCATGGTCTATGTCAGCGATTCGGGCGACCTGAAGGGGAACGACGGCGCGGTCTACAAGATCACGCCGAAGGGGCTTGTCGAAACGGTCGTCAGCAAAGCGAACTGGCCCGAGTTGCAGGTGCCGAACGGCCTGGTGCTGGATGGCGCCTCCCACCTGCTCGTGGGCGATTTCGCCACGGGCCAAATCCACCGCGTGAAGCTCGCGGATCGCTCGCATGAGAAGATCGCGGAGGGCATGGAAGGCCTCGATGGCATGGCCTGGGATCACTACGGCCGGCTGTTCGTCAGCTCGTGGAAGCAGGGCAAGGTATGGGCCATCGGTCGGCCTGGCGATGCGCCGAAGCTGCTTGCGGAAGGCTTCGAGTCGGCCGCCGATCTGTGCCTCTCGCCGGATGGCCGGTCGGTGTTGGTTCCGGACATGAAAGCGGGGACGCTGACTGCCCTCGCGGCTCAAGTGCCGGGCGCGGAAGTCAAGAACGAGCCGTTGGCACTAGGGACCGAAGTGGCATTTCCCAATCTGAAGTGGACCGGTTGGAAGGGCGAAACCGACTCGGGCAAGATCAACCCGCTGCGGCCCATCGTTCTGACGCACTTCAACGACGGCAGCAATCGCGTCGTCGTCGCCACGCAGCATGGCGTGATCCACGCCTTCCCGAACGATCAGAAGGCTGAGAAGACCGAGGTGATTCTCGACATTCAGGATCGTTGCCGTTACAGCGACAATCAGAATGAGGAAGGTTTCCTCGGCCTCGCGTTTCATCCCAAGTTCAAGGAAAACGGCGAGCTTTACTGCTTCTACACGCTGCGGGGCGCCAAGCATCCGCATACGAACGTGCTCGCCCGCTTCCGCATGAACAAGGACCGCACTGCGGCCGATCCCAAGAGCGAAGAGATTCTGCTCACCGTCGAGCATCCCTTCTGGAATCACGACGGCGGCACCGTCGCCTTCGGTCCCGACGGCATGCTCTACCTCGCCCTCGGCGACGGCGGTTCGGCCAACGACCTTTACGACAACGGGCAGAGGAAGCAAACGCTGCTGGGCCGAGTCATCCGCATCGATGTGGACAACAAGGACGAAGGCAAGCCGTACGCGATTCCGAAAGACAACCCCTTCGTCGGCAACAAGGATTTCCAGCCGGAAACCTGGGTTTACGGCCTGCGCAACGTCTGGCGTTTCTCCTTCGACCGCAAGACCGGCCAATGCTGGGGCGCCGACGTCGGCCAAAACCTGTATGAGGAAATCAACCTCTTCGTGGCCGGCGGCAACTACGGCTGGAATCGCCGCGAGGGCCTGCATCCCTTCGGCGCCCGCGGATCGGGGCAGAAGAAGGAATTCGTCGACCCGATCTGGGAATACCACCACGATATCGGCCGGTCCATCACCGGCGGTTTCGTTTATCGCGGCAAGCGGGCGAGCGAACTCGAAGGGGCCTACGTGTATGCCGACTACGTCTCGGGCCGGCTCTGGGCGCTGCGCTACGACGCCGAGCAGAAGCGGGTCGTGGCGAATCAGCCGTTGCAGAGCAAGAACATGCCGATCCTCTCGTTCGGCGAGGATCAGGACGGCGACGTGTATCTGCTGACCTACAACGCGAGCGGCCGCGGCATCTACCGCTTCGCCCGCGGCAAGGAGTAACCTCTCCCCTTGGGGGAGCCTATGTAGCCCTCTCGCTCCGCGAGAGGATAGCGGCAGTGCGCCACGCCGCGGTGATAGGTAAGCCGCTTTCCTCTCGCGGAGCGAGAGGGCTACATAGCTCGCGGAGAGGAATATCGATGTCCGCCTTTCAACTCGACTTCCCCGAACCTGGCTTCGCTCGCCTTGCCTTCGACCTGCCCGGCAGCAAGGCGAACACGCTGGGGCAAGCGGTGCAGGCTGAACTGGAAGCGGTGCTCGACGACCTCGAACGCCGCCGAGACGTGAAGGGATTGCTCTTCGCGAGCGGCAAGCCGGGGATGTTCATCGCCGGGGCGGACCTCAAAGAACTCGGAGCGGCCTCGGACGAAGCGACCAATCGCCGCGTCGTTCAACGTGGGCTCGATCTCATCGCTCGATTCGAAAAGCTGCCTTACCCGACTGTCGTCCTCATCGACGGCTCCTGCATGGGGGGCGGGCTCGAGTTGTCGCTCGGCTTCGATTACCGCCTCGCGGGAAGTCATCCGAAGACTGAGATCGGATTGCCCGAGACGAAGATCGGGCTTATTCCGGGTTGGGGCGGCACGCAGCGCCTGGCACGCGTCATCGGGCCGTTCGTCGCTGCGGAACGCATTGCAGCGGGAGAATCAGCCAAGGCGGATAAGGCTCGCGAACTCGGAATCGTCTTCGACGCCGTGCCCAGCGATCGTTTGCTGAGCGAAGGATTGCGTTTGCTGAAGTGGTCGGCCGAGAGCGGTGATTCGGGAGAAGTTCGTCGCCGCAAGCAACAGCCCGTCGGCTTGTCGGAGGATCAGCGTCGTTTCGGATTCGCTGCGCTGCGAGCACAGGTGCTGGCGAAAACCAAAGGGAAGCTGCCCGCGCCGATGGCGGCGGTAGAAGCGATCGAGCGCGGCTGCAATTTGACGCTTGAAGAAGGCCTCGCGGTCGAGACCGAGCTTTTCATCCCGCTTGTCGGCAGCTTGATCTCGCGGAATTTGATTGCGTTGTTCTTCGAGACGCAACGGCTGCAGAAGGATCCTGGCGTCAGCGATCCGAAGGCGGCGCCACGCACGATCGAACGTGTTGGCGTTGTCGGCGCGGGGATCATGGGCGCGGGCATCGCCGGCGTTTGCATACGTCGCGGCGTGGCCGCCGTGATGACCGATGCGGCTCCGCCTGCGATCGAGCGCGGGGTGGCGTCGATCGCAAGCGTGATGCAAGGGGGGGTGCAAGCGGGTCGCATGTCGGCCGGCGACATGCAAGCCGCGTTGGGTCGTCTGACCACGACGGCTCTCCGCGCGGCGCCGCCCCCTCACCCCCAGCCCCACTCCCCCAAGGGGAGAGGGGAGCACGACGCTCCGCGAAGCGTGCTTGCCGATTGCGATCTGCTGATCGAAGCGATCGTCGAGAACGAGACGGCGAAGACACAGTTGCTTACTGAGATCGCTCCGCTGTTGCCCGCTCATGCCATCCTCGCATCGAACACATCCACGATTTCGATCACACGCATGGCGGCGGGGACCTCAGATCCAACACGATTCGCGGGGCTGCACTTCTTCAATCCCGTCGACCGGATGCCGCTCGTCGAAGTCGTTCGCGGCAAAGAGACGAGCGACGAAACGACGGCCACGCTGGTCGCGTTCGCCAAGCGCGTCGGCAAGACGCCGATCGTGGTCCGCGATGGTCCGGGCTTCCTCGTGAATCGCGTCCTGTTCCCTTATGTGAACGAGGCGATCGCACTGGTCGAAGAGGGCGCCGACTTTCGTGCGGTGGACAAGGCGGCGACCGACTTCGGGTTGCCGATGGGGCCGATCGCCCTCTGCGATGTCGTCGGTCTTGATACGGTGCTTCATGCCGGCAAGGTGATCGCTGATGCGTTTCCCGAGCGATCCAAATCGCATCATTTGCTTGCCAAGCTTGTGGAAGCGGGCCGGCTGGGGCAGAAGTCAGGGTTCGGCTTTTACAGCTATGCCAAGGGGCCGCGCGGCATGGATGATTCGGCCGTGGAACCGCTGCTCGAGGCATGTCGCAGGGATTCCCGAAAGATCGAGGCGGACGAGATCATTGATCGGCTCCTCTTGCCCATGCTGACCGAAAGCGTTCGCATCCTTGATGAAGGCGTGGTCCGCTCGGCAGCCGATCTCGATATGGGCCTGATCCTCGGCATGGGCTTCCCGAATTGGCGAGGCGGGCTGTTGCGTTGGGCGGATGCGGAAGGGCTATCCGCCCTCGAAGCGAAGCTGGAGAAGTACGCCCCGCTTGGCCAGCGATTCGTTCCATCCGAAACATTCCGCACGATGGTGCGCGAAGGGGGACGCTTTTTCCCCCACTGAGGGAAAAAGGGGCGCGAAAGTTGCCGTCCTGTTTCCGAGCGTCGTCAAACACGGCCACGCGAAGGAGACCTCCCATGCAAGCGGGCGAAGAACTAGTCGTCGTGTATGCCGTCACCGATCCTATCGAGGCGGAAATCATCCGCAATACGCTCGAAGCAGCCGGCATCCGCTGCTTTCTCGACGGCATGAATCAGGCGGAAATGACGGCACTGCCGACGATGCAGATCAAAGTGAACGTGACGCCGGAGGATGTGGACGAAGCCCGCGAAATCTTGGCGGACCACGAAGCCAACGTCCGAGACAACCGGCGCGTGTGACGCCATGCGCGACGGCATCGGTCTGACTGAGCGCGTGCCTCTGAAGTCCATTCACGAAGGCAATACCAAAGTCAGGGCAGCATCTGAATGACCTGAACCAGCAGCACGTTGGCGATCATGACGGCGAAAATCGAGGCGACCACTCCGCGTGTGGCCGCGATGCCGACGCCTTCGGCGCCGGGCTCCGGATGCAATCCGCACCAACACCCTGCCACCGCGATGAGCCAGCCGAAGACCGTCGTTTTCAGGATGGCGGCGGCGAGCTTGGACCGGGCTAACCCGGCCAACAGCGCATTTTGATAAGGCGTCGGAAACATCGTCCCGCCGATCATTTCAGCGAGAAAGCTGCTGCCGAGTGCGAACGCGCCGAGGAAGACCGTCAGCAACGGCAACGCGAGCATGCATGCCAAGACACGCGGGCCAACGAGGCGCCGCATGGGGGAGACGCCCATCGCTTCGAGCGCGTCGATCTGTTCCGTCAGTTTCATCGAGCTGAGTTCGGCCGCCAGACTGGCTCCGGTCCTTCCGCCGATGACAAGCCCGGCTCCCAACGGCGCGAATTCGAGAGCGACCGCGAGCGCCAGATATTCCGGCACTTTCGCGGCGTAAACCTGTTCCACCACATTGTGCAGATGCACCCAAACGACGACGCCCAATGCCACGCCGGCGACGAAGCCGAGCGGCAACGCGCCGATCAAGATGTGGAACAGCTGAGACGCCACTTCGTGAGGTCGCCGAATGCTGGCGAAGCCAGCCCAGAGGGAGGCGAAAGCGAAATGGGTGCAGCGTCCAAACAGGACGAACGGGCGTGCGAACATGCCAGGATTATAAAGGGCCGCCTATTTTTTCGCGCCTCCCACGAAAATTTAGGCGTGGGTCGGTCGAAAATTCCTAAATTAGTTCCGCTAATGACACGGGACATTACCGGCATTGGCGTTGGGCGTACATTTGAAATAAGATCATGGACTCCAGGGATCTCACGGATGCGTCCCAATATGCCGCACTCCTCGTCGAATCCAGTTTCACGCAGTTCCCCAAGCGCCTCGCATCGCTCGAAGGACCATGCCGACGGCGCCGCCGCATCGCCGGAATCGCTTTCTCTGTCCCTCCTGAAAACGCAACGTGCTTTGCGAATGCTTCAGCGCTGTACCCATGAGTTGGTGCATGCGGAAGACGAAGGCACGCTGCTTCGCAACATCTGCAACATCGCCGTTCATCATGGCGGCTATCTGATGGCGTGGGTCGGCATGGCCGAACAGGATGCCGAGCGTTCCATTCGGGTCGCCGCGGTCGCAGGAGGGGCGGAGCGGCATCTCATCGACGGCAAGCCCGTCTGGAGCGACACCGAACGTGGGCAAGGGCCCGTGGGAACAGCCATCCGCACGGGGCAGGCATCGATCGTTCACGATATTTCCAGTTCCGAGCGTTCCAAACCTTGGTGGAATGCGCCGGATGCCTCGCACTTCCGCTCGACGATCGCCGTCCCGCTCAAAAACGGCAACCATGTGTTGGGCGCCTTTTCGGTCTACTCCCCCGAGCCCGATGCGTTCGATAGCGACGAAATCGTGCTGCTTTCCGATCTTGCCGGTGAACTGGCGTTCGGCATCCTCGCCTTGCGATCGAGACAGGTGCAAGCGGAAACGGAACGGGCGCTTGCCGACTCGGAGTTTCGCTACCGCCAACTTTTCGAGAGCAACCCGCATCCCATGTGGGTGTACGACCGCGACACGCTGGCCTTTCTCGCCGTCAACGACGCCGCCATCGAACGCTACGGCTACACGCGGGACGAGTTCCTCGCGAGGACGATCGCGGACATTCGGCCGCCCGAGGACGTGGCCAAGCTTCGCAAGTCCGTGGCGAGAGTGAAGCCGGGGATGAATCCGGCGAAATACTGGCGGCACTGCAAGAAAGACGGCACGTTGATCGATGTGGAGATCACCTCGCACACGCTCGATTTCGCCGGCCGACGAGCGGAGGTCATTCTCGCTCACGACGTGACGCTTCGTCGCAAAGCGGAAGCGGAACTGCTCAAGCTTTCCGCCGCCGTCACCGCCAGCGCCGACGGCGTCGTCATTACGGATACGGCCGGCAACATCGAGTGGGTCAATCCCGCCTTCACCAAAATCACCGGATATTCGCTAGAAGAAGCCATCGGGCAAAATCCTCGATTGCTCAAGTCAGGCTTGGAGGACGAAGCGTTTTACCAAGCCTTCTGGGACACGATCGCCGCAGGCAAAACCTGGTTCGGCCGAATTCGCAATCGCCGCAAGGACGGATCGCTGTACACGGAGGAGATGACGGTTGCTCCCGTGCGCGACGAAGGGGGCGCGATCCATCACTACATCGCGATCAAACGCGACGCCACGCAGCAGGAGAAGCTCGAGCAACGGCTTCAGCAAGCCCAGAAGATGGAGGCGGTCGGCCAGCTTGCAGGCGGCGTCGCCCACGACTTCAACAACTTGCTCACCGTGATCAACGGCTTCAGCGAGATGGTGCTCGCCTCCCTTCCTGCCGACAGCCCTCACGAGATGTCGATCACTGCCATTCACGATGCAGGAGTGCGAGCCGCATCGCTCACTCGGCAACTGCTTGCCTTCAGCCGGCAAACCGTGCTCACGCCGAAGGTGCTCGATCTCAACATGGTCGTGCAGGACACGCAGAAAATGCTGCGCCGGCTCATCGGCGAAGACATCGTTCTCTCGAACGACTTGGAAGAACGCCTCCCTCAGGTCAAAGTCGATCCCGGCCAGATCGGCCAAGTTCTCATCAATGTGGCAGTGAATGCCCGCGACGCGATGCCCAAGGGCGGAACGTTGCGGATCCGGACGCAGAGCTTCACCGCGGTTCCTGGCGACAACGCTCCGTCAGGGCCGGGCCGCTACGTCGTGCTTTCCCTGTCCGACAACGGATGCGGCATGCCGCCCGAAGTGAAGGCCCACATCTTCGAGCCGTTCTTCACGACGAAGGAAGTCGGAAAGGGGACGGGTCTCGGTCTCGCAATGGTCTACGGCATCGTGGAACAGAGCGGCGGAAGCACCGAAGTCGAAAGCGAAGTGGGCAAGGGGACGACCTTCCGCATCATGCTCCCGGCAGTTTCCGAGCAGGCCGTCGAGCGAAAAGCGACGGATTCCAAGGCGCCTGCTCGAGGGGGCGAGACGATTCTGTTGGTGGAAGACGAAGAAGCGGTGCTCGCGCTCGCCCAGTACGCACTTTCGTCGAACGGCTATCGCGTGTTGAGCGCATCCAATGCAACCCAAGCCCTCCGCATCGCCGCAGCCAACCCGAATATTCATCTGCTCGTCAGCGACGTGGTCATGCCGGGACAAGATGGCCGCGAATTGGCTGAGATTCTGACGAAGACGCATCCCAAGATGAAAGTGATGTTCGTCAGCGGCTACATGGACGACGCCATTCTTCGCCATGGCATTCAGCAGGCGGAAGTCGCATTTTTGCAGAAGCCCTACACGCCGCAAACCTTGGCCGCCCGGATTCGCCAATTGCTTGACGAGCGTTCGTAACATTCGCTTTCCCCTCGCGTGATATCGCTCGCGTCTTCGGCGCCTTGATTTTGGATCATCGCGCGAATCTTCAGCAATGCTTCCGTTTGTTCCAAGTAACGCAATCGTGATCGCCCCTCTCCCCTGAGGCAAGATCTTGCATCTTCGACATAAGTCGTTTGGATCTGTGGAAGCAGCCGCGACGTGCCATGCTTGGGCGGGTCCCTGGCCGGGGCGAAAGACGAAGGAGCCGCGCACGAAGTAAGCGGTTTCGCATGGCGTCACGCCGAACCGCTTACTGCGTGCGCGG
>JAIEPT010000365.1 GCA_019748295.1 Gemmataceae bacterium
GCGCTCCCATCACCACCCTGTTGGGGCGGGGGGGGGCCCCCCCCGCCCCCCCCGCCCCCCCCACGGCCCGACCGAAGGTCTCCATGAACCGCCAGGGGATCTTGGTCACAGGCCAGAAGTTCAACCACGGATCACACGGAGAGCACGGATGAAGGCGGGTTATCCGTGCTCTCCGTGTGATCCGTGGTTGATCGTCCTTCCGGGGAATTCATTGCGATCGCCCTGCGCCACGAATCAGGGCATGGGTTCCAACAACTTCATCGCTGCTGCCGGCGGCATCACCATCGTGTCGCCTATATCCTTGACGGCAACAACATGGAGGTATTGCCCATCGATCTCGGCGTTGCCGATTGTTCCCTGGAGGGTGATCTGGATGCGATAACGAACGAGGTTTCCTGATTCGCCCCATATCTCAATCGCGCCGTCCTTGGCTACCTGCGAATAACGCGGCGGAATCAGTTTGCGGACCGCTTCTTCCTTCAAGCTGAAGCTCCATTTCGTCTGCGTCTTTTCCTTGCGAACGGTCACTTCCCCCTTTGGTCCCGATTCGAGGACAATAGTCGTCTCCTCGTGCGGCAACCGCAGCGAGCGAACCTTCGCGACCGGCCCCAAGATGCGGAGCGGATCCGAAAGCGTTCCCGTCCGGCTTCGAGCCCATTCCTTGTCGGCAAGATATACGACGTTGTTGCCCTGCCGATAGCACGCCAGCTTGTCGGCAACTACATGCAACGGCTTGCCCTTTTCGTATTCGGCCTTCACCGGCGCCGCTTCCGGCCCCGGCGAATCCTGCGAAGTCCAGGCGTAATTCTTGGCATCGGCGACGGATCGGAGAACTCGATTCATCTGCAGCGGCGCCCCTTCAGGCTGCGCCTGCAAACGTCCGATCGAGGCAAGCGCCGAAGCGAAGACTAAACTGATGCGAACCATGTGCGACTCCGAGCATTTGGGCGGAAGAGCTGACTCCGATTCTCGCTCGTTTCGCACGCAATGCAAGCCGTTGGCGATGGAACTGTTCCCGCTTGGGAGTAGGGCAAATTTTTCGGGCGGATAAATGGGGCCGCGAACGCTGAAGGCGTTCCCCAGCAAAGCCCAGGGTTGGCGACCAACGGGAGCCAACCCTGGGTCGGATGTCACCAAACAACCCCGAACTCTGAAAGAGTTCCCCAGGAGGCCCCGACCTACTAGGGGACGTTCATCGAAAGCAATAGGCGTCCTGGGGGAGCTCTTTCAGAGCTCGGGTTGTTTGGTGGCATCCTACCCAGGGTTGGCTCCCGTTGGTCGCCAACCCTGGGCTTTGCTGGAAAACGCCTTCAGCGTTCGAGGACCCGTTTATCCGTCCGAAAAATTTGTCGCACTTCCGTTTTTCGGGAGTCTCGATTCCCGCAGACCGCACGCGGCTTCGACCGAGTTTTCCGCTTGCGAAGTTAGAATTGCCGGAGGCGATGTCTCGATTCTTGGAAACCTGGGATTGGCATCTTGAGACGATCCGCAGTGCTTCACGCATATTCAGCTTCCCAGATCGGATGGGCACGAAGCCTATGCACCGCTTCCTCCTCTCACCCCCAGCCCCTCTCCCCAAAGGGGAGAGGGGAGCAAGACCGCCCTTCGAATAAACTTGCTCCCACGAACGTGGTTGGTACGATCTAAATCCGCCCGCGTTGATTCTCCGTTTCTGCCGAGGTTTGCCAGATGTCCTCTCCGTCGCCGAACATTACCAGCGTCCTCAAGGAAAGCCGGCAGTTTCCGCCGTCGGCCGAGTTCTCCGCCAAGGCTCATGTCAAGAGCCCGGCGGAGTACGAAACCCTCTTCGAACGGGCGGAGGCGGATCCGGAAAAGTTTTGGGCCGAGCAGGCGGAGTCGCTGGATTGGTTCAAGAAGTGGAACTCGGTCCTTTCCGGGAGCGAACCCTTCTGGAAGTGGTTCGACGGCGGCAAGATCAACGCCAGCTACAACTGCATCGATCGCCACCTGACGGGCCCTCGCAAGAATAAGGCCGCCATCATCTGGGAAGGCGAACCGGGCGATACGCGCGTGCTCACCTACCAGACGCTGCATCGCGAAGTGTGCAAGTTCGCCAACGTTCTCAAGAAGGAAGGCATCAAGCCGGGCGACCGCGTCACGCTTTACATGCCGATGATCCCGGAACTCGCGATCGCCATGCTCGCCTGCGCCCGCATCGGAGCGACGCACAGCATCGTCTTCGGCGGCTTCAGCGCCGAGGCCGTCGCGGACCGCAACAACGATGCGAAGGCGAAGCTCATCGTCACCGCGGATGGCGGTTGGCGGCGCGGCAAGGTGGTTCCGCTCAAGCAAAACGTCGATGCCGCCCTCCTCAAGTCGCCGACGGTCGAGAAGTGCATCGTCTTCAACCGCTGCAATCAGCAAGTGGACATGAAGGCGGGTCGGGATCTGTGGTGGCATGAACTGATGGCCGAGGCTTCGTCCGACTCCCCGGCCGAGCAACTCGACAGCGAACATCCGCTGTTCATCCTCTACACCTCCGGCTCCACCGGCAAACCGAAGGGAGTGCTCCATTCGACCGCGGGCTACCTGCTCGGCGTGTCGTACACGCATAAGCTCGTCTTTGACCTGAAGGAAGACGACACCTACTGGTGCACGGCCGACATCGGCTGGGTGACGGGGCACAGCTACATCGTCTACGGCCCACTCGCCAACGGCGCGACGACGGTGATGTTCGAAGGGGCGCCGAACCATCCGCGCGAAGACCGCTTCTGGGAGATCATCGCCAAGTACAAGGTAAGCGTCTTCTACACGGCTCCCACCGCGATTCGGGCCTTCGTCAAGTGGGGCGATCATCATCCAAAGGGGCACGACCTCAGCAGTCTGCGTCTGCTCGGTTCGGTCGGCGAGCCGATCAACCCGGAAGCGTGGATGTGGTATCACGAAGTCATCGGCGGCGGCCGTTGTCCGATTGTCGATACCTGGTGGCAGACTGAAACCGGCATGATCCTGATCGCCCCATTGCCCGGCGCGATCCCGACGAAGCCAGGCTCCGCGACGAAGCCGATTCCAGGCGTGATCGCCGAAATCGTCGATCGCCTGGGGAATCCGGTCCCCGCAGAGTCGGGCGGTTTCCTCATCGTCCGCAAGCCGTGGCCCGCGATGATGCGGACCATCTATGGCGACGACGAACGCTACAAGCAGGCGTATTGGAGCCAAGTCCCCGGCGTGTATTTCACCGCGGACGGCGCCCGTCGCGACAAGGACGGCTACTTCTGGATCATGGGCCGAGTGGACGACGTTCTCAATGTGTCGGGCCATCGGCTCAGCACGATGGAAGTCGAAAGCGCTCTGGTGCATCATCCGAAGGTGGCCGAGGCCGCGGTCGTCGGCAAGCCGGATGACCTCAAGGGCGAAGGCATTTGCTGCTTCGTGACCCTGAAAGGCGGAGAGGAACCGAGCGACGCGCTGAAAAAGGAACTGCAGTCGCATGTGGTGAAGGAAATCGGCGCGTTGGCCCGTCCGGACGAGATTCGTTTCACCGAAGCGTTGCCGAAAACGCGATCGGGGAAAATCATGCGTCGCCTGCTGCGGGATATCGCCAGCGGCCGTGCAACGACCGGCGACACGACGACGCTGGAAGATCTGTCCGTCCTCGCCAAACTCCGCGACGACGACGAGTGATTCGAGAGTGGTCCTCACGCTCCGCGTGAGGTCAGCGGCGATGCAAGGCCAGACCGCCGTGGAAACAAGTTTATTAACTTGTTTGAAATGACCTCCATGCAGCCTCTATGCAGCCCATTGCGACAAGTTAGATAAACTTGTCGCCACGAAAGGCAAGCGGCTGTCTGACCTGACGTCGCCGCTGACCTCACGCGGAGCGTGAGGACCACTCTCAAGCGGAGTGCTTCCATGAACTCGCGCAGTGCGTAAAAACACCCAGGGACGCGCCCGGTGCATCCCTGGGCAAATTCGACGGACTCGCTTACTTCTTCACTGCCCAAATCTTGACGAGGTTATCCGTGCCGCCGGAGGCGATCAGTGAGCCATCCGGGCTGAAGTCGAGCGTCGTCACGGTGCCCATGTGGGCCTTGATCGTCTGCACGTCCTTCTTCGACGCGATGTCCCAGACTTTGATCGTCTGATCCCATCCGCCGGTTGCGAGCTTGGAGCCGTCGGGGCCGAAGGCCAACGCCCACACGCCTTCGTGACCGATCAACTCGCCGATCTCCTTGCCGTCGGCAGCGTCGTAAATCTTGACCATGCCGTCGAGGTTGCCCGCGGCCAACTTCGAGCCGTCCGGGCTGAACGCAAGGCTCACGAACTCGCGGCTCGGTTCCTTGCCGGGAGCCGCGGCCTTTGGGTCCGCTTTCTTGGGATCCGCTTTCTTGAGATCCGCTTTTTTCGGATCCGTCTTCTTGGGTTCTTCCTTCTTCGGCTCGACCTTCTTTTCGATCTCGACCTTCATCGTGGCAACGTCCTTCGCGGAGGCCACGTCCCAAATCTTGATCGAGCGATCGCGGCTTGTGGAGGCGACCTTCTTGCCGTCGGAAGAAACCGCCACCGCAAGCACGGCGCCCGTGTGACCCTTCAGCGTTTGGCTCGGCTTGGCGGCGGCCACGTCCCATACGAGGATCGTCTGATCTTCGCTGCCGGTCACGAGCGTCTTGCCGTCCTTGGATACCGCGATCGATTCGATCGTCTGGTCATGCCCCTTCAGCGAAGCGGCCTGCTTGTCGCCGGCCCAGAGCTTGATCTCGCCTTCCCAAGCCTTCTTTTCCTTGTTCCATTTGCCCGCGCTGGTCGCGATCTTGTCGCCGACGAACGCGGCCGCTTTCACGTTTTCGGCATGCCCCTTGAGCGTCTGCAGGTTCTTGCCTAGCAGATCCCAGGTCTTGGCCGTGCGGTCGCGGCTGGCGGAGAGAATCGTCTTGCCGTCGGCGGAGAAGACGACGTCGTTGATCCAATCGCCATGCCCCTTGAACTCGACCTGTGCCTTGTCCGGCACGAACGGTTCGGGCTTCTTTTCTTCGACCTTCTTCTCTTCTTTCTTCTCGTCCTTCTTGACGTCTTTTTTGTCCTGGGCGGTTACGCTGCCGAAGAAGGTGAGCGATCCCAGTGCGATCGCAGCGAGGAAGAGAAGAAACCGTGGGGAGGGACGCATCGGAACAAACCTCGGAGGCGGGGTGGAAAGCAATCAGGGCCAAATTGTCGCACAAGGCACGGCAGGGTCAAGGGGCTGTTCAGAATCGTCCACAAGCCCAGGGGCGACCGTAGGGAGCTCCTGGGATCGGGGTGTCGGAAGCGGAATGTGTTCTTGGTCTGGAACCCAGGAGCTCGCTGCGCTCGCCCCTGGGCTTGGGGTCGCGACATTTACGCCAGCACTTCGGAAACAGGTTCGATCCCTGGGTCCGTCAGCGGGATGGGGCGGGCGCCGAGGTAGTAGTTTTTCTGATGGTTGATGCCAAGCGCCCGGTAGATCGTCGCGAACAGCCGGCCCGCGTTGATCTCGCCGTCGGCGACGCGGTTGCCGCTCGCATCGGTTCGGCCATAGACCGATCCGCCCTTCACCCCGCAGCCGGACAACGTGGCGCTCCAGGCGGATGCGAAATGGTCGCGGCCCAGCGTCGAGTTGATGCTCGGCGTACGCCCGAACTCGGCAAGCGTCACGACCAGCGTGTTGCGAAGCAGGCCGCGTTGTTCGAGATCGTCGAGCAGCGTCGTCATCACGTGATCAAGTTCAGGCACCATCTCTTGATGCGACTCGAAGTTTTGAGCATGGCTGTCCCACCACGCGCGCCCGACGCGGACGAAGGGAACGCCCGCTTCCACCAGACGACGGGCGGCCAGGGCTTGTTGGCCGAACAGCGTTGGGCCATACGCATCGCGAACGCGCTGCGTCTCCTGGGTGATGTCGAACAGGCGTTCGTTCGCCATGATGCCGGAGACGCGATCATACGCCTGGCGATGGCTTTCGACGGCCAGCGATGGCCGGCCTCGCTCGAAGCCGCGGCTCAGCAGGTTCCGCAACTCGGCTCTCTCGCGGTGATCCTGCTCGGTAACACCCGCACGACGAATGTTCTCCGGGATCATCGAGGTGTAGAGATTCATCGACCCGTAGCGGGCGCCGAGGAATCCCGGATTGCCCGGCGCCATGCCGCGGCCTTCGGTCGCGAAATAGAAGGAAACATAGTCGGGCACCTGGCTCGATTCGAGGCCCAACTCGCGAGAAAGGACGGCGCCGAGGTCGGGATAGTCGAGCCCCGCTTCCGAAGGCCGGCCACGCATCATCATCTTCGCCGCGCCGCCATGGTCGGCATTTCGGGTATTGAGCGAACGGATGATGCACGTGTCCTTCATCCGCGCGGCCAGCTTCGGCATCAGCTCCGAAATCTGGATGCCGGGGACAGACGTCTGAATCGCCTTGAACGGCCCGCCCGTCGGCACGCCCGGCTTGGGGTCGAAGGTCTCGAGTTGGCTCGAACCGCCTGCCAGCCAAAGGAGGATGCATCGCTTTTGATTGCGACGCAGCTCGTTGGAGACTTCCGGGGCGCCGAGGACGTTGAGCGCCGACATGTCGGAGAACGCCGCCATTCCCGCCGCCCCCGCCACCGCGCCGAGAAACCCGCGTCGGCCGAAGCCATGTTCCGGCGAACCGCAGAATGCTTTGCGAGCCATGGTCGTAGCCCCCTCTTTAGTGACACCCAAGCCCAGGGGCGAGCGCAGCAAGCTCCTGGGATTCAGACCGTAAACTTCATCCGCTTCCGACACTCCGATCGCAGGAGCTCCCTACGGTCGCCCCTGGGCTTGTTTGCTGATCCAACATCAATGGTTGAATCGAAATTCCGCGCTGGTCATCAGCGACCATACCACCTGCTGGCATGCCGCTTCGACGCGGTCGGTGCGGCGTTGCAGGTAGCCGACGATCGCCTGCACTTCATCGGGCCGAGCTTTGCGCGACATCACCGTTCGCACGGCCAGTTCCGCTCGCTTCTCGAGGTCGTTCTCTGCTTTCATGCGGAAGACGAGCGTCGAGGGGCCTTCGAGCAGTTGCTTGGTGAGCGTTTCGTTGTTCGCGAAAAGCATCGCTTCCGTGACGCTGACTTGGAAGTTTTCCGCAGGCTGCGGGAAGTGGACCGCCAAACCTTCGGAACCGCGGACAACGTCTTCGATCCGCTTGTCGCGTTCCTTCGGATCCGCGGGGAGCGAAGTCTGATCCATGGCCGCGATCTTCAGCGACGCAGCCATCTGATGCGGGGTCAGCGGGCGGACGTTGGCCATCGCGTACCACTTTTCCTGCGGCGCGTTGTCGCCTTCCCATCGGCTCGCGCGAGCATAGGTGTTGCTGAGCACGATGCCGCGAACAAGGCGGCGCAGATCGTAGCCATGTTCTTCCAAATCCCGGCCGAGCCATTGCAGCAGTTCCGGATGCGAGGCCGGATTCTCGAGGTGCATCTGATCGAGCGGCATCACCAAGCCGCGGCCGGTCAGGCGATGAACCAGGCGGTTGACGATGGCTCGCGAGAAAAACATCCGCTGATCGGGAGCGAGGGCCGTCTCCGCCAATTTCGCCCGCAGGCTGAACGCGGCCGGCTCCGGCGGTTTCTTCGACTTTTTCGCCGTTTCCAGACGCTCCGTTTCCTTCTTCTTTTGTTCGCCGGTCGCTTCCTTCAAGCCCGGGTCGTCGATCTTTTTGCCGGTGAGAAACATCGGCGGGGCGATCTTCTCCTTCCCCTTGTTGGGGATGTACTTCACGACGCCGAAATCCTTCTCGCCCAGGAAGCCGCCCGCATCGACCGAGCGGACGAAGAACGCCTTGAGGCCATAGAAATGGTCCTGCGTCCAGGTGGGTACCAGCGGATGATCGTGGCACTGGGCACAGCTGACGTTGACGCCGAAGAAGGTGTTGCTGACGTCGATGGTGAGCCGATCGAGTTCCTTCACCCGCGACTTGAGAAACTCGCTGGCGCCTTCCTGCTTCGCGTCCTTCTCGTCCGGCGTAATGATCTCGCGGAAGACGCGGTCCCAGGGCCGATTCTCCGCGGTGGCGGCCTGAACGTATTCGTAAAGCGACTTCTTCCCCTTCTTGCTCGCCTGCAGCAAGACGGCCATTTCCTGCGTCTGATGGCGAACGAAGCCGGGAGAGGCGAGCAAGCGATCGACAAGCTTCGTCTTCTTGTCCGCATCGCTGGACGCGAGATACTCATTCAGTTCCGCATCGACCGGAATGCGGCCCACCAGGTCCAACATCCATCGTCGCAACAATTCCGAATCATCGGCGATCGCCGCGATCGGCGTCTTGCTCTCCCGTTGGGCCAGCTCGACATAATGATCGATCGCCTGCGGAATCGTTCGATCCCCGGTGAGCAGCGGGGCCGATTTTTCCTGAGCAACGATCGAACTCGGCAACGCGATCGCTGCAAGAGCGACGATCAGGCGTGAGAAGCGGCGAAGCATGAGACAGCCCCAAAGGCGGAGGCGGTAGGCGGGCGTTCGCGGAGCGGGGGTGGGATGAAGGCGCCGCGAAGGTTTCACGAATTGTAACCGATGCACCCGGGTATGCCAGCGACAAATTCGATCCGAACATGTTTCGAAACGTCTTTCTTCCGCTTGCGGCTTAGCTGACTTGTCGGATTGGATTTTGAAGCGACTTCCAGCAAGTTGGATCAACTTGATTCCACGGCGGCCTGCCCTTGCATCGCGGACCTCACGCGGAGCGTGAGGAAGAGTGGTCCTCACGCTCCGCGTGAGGTCAGCCGCGATGTGTTGTCAGACAGCCGCCTTCGTGGCAACTTGTCGGGATGGTTTTTGGGAGAGGTTTCAAACAAGTTAATAAACTTGTTTCCACGACCGTCTGATGTGTTGTCAGACAGCCGCCTCCGTGGCGACAAGTTTATTAACTTGTCGGGATGATTTTTTGGGAGAGGTTTCGAACAAGTTAATAAACTTGTTTCCACGACCGTCTGACCTTGCATCGCCGCTGACCTCACGCGGAGCGTGAGGACTACT
>JAIEPT010000286.1 GCA_019748295.1 Gemmataceae bacterium
TTCGCCGAATTGAAAATCCCTGGCGACGGCCTTGGCTAACCCGGACGTTATTTGTGAAACGGACCACTTAGCGTTCGTAGGGATATTCCGAATCGCTAAGCCCGCAAGCGGTAATCGCGGAATGTGGACGCATTGGATGTAAACGCCCATTCCCGCGGAACGCCACGGAGGGCGTTTCCTACAGGTTAAGATCGCCGCTGTTCAAATCTTCGCTGACGTGGACCGAATCACCGATACCAGCATCCCCTGGCGGACGCTGAACTTTCGGAAAAACGGCCGCCCAAATGCGAGCGGCAAGGTAGAATTGCACTGTCCATCTGTCCGCTACGCCCGGCCGGACCGTTACAATCGTTACGCATCCGCTCCCTTGGGGCCGTCCATGCCTTTGACCCCCTCGCAACGGCCGACACGCGAATGGCCGCTGTTTCTCCTCGCCGTCGGCCTTGTCGGCATACTTTGCATCCCCTATGTGCAAACGCTTTCCGCCGACGATCCGACCTCGATGGCGAATTGGCCCGCCCAGCGCTGGATCAAGCTGCTCATCGGCCCCGAACAAATCGCCTGCTACTGCTGCTTCATTTGGGCCGCACTGATCTTCCTCTCCCGCTGGAGCGAAGTGCGACGCCAACGCCGCGGGTTCCATCTCGGCTTTCTGTCCACGGAGGAAGGCAGCCGCATCCTTCAGGAAGACGCTCGCCCGCTGGGCCGCAAGATCGACCAGATCGTCGAGCGGCGTGGCCCCTTCATCCTCGCCAACATGATCCGGCAAGCGCTTTCCAAATTCATCGTCAGCCGATCGAGCCAGGATGTGGCCACGACCGTGAAGACGCAGGCGGATGTGGACCTGGGCCGGCTTGTCGCCTCAATGTCTACGATGAATTACCTTGCCTGGGCGATTCCCGCCATCGGCTTCTTCGGCACCGTTCGCGGGCTTGCGGGAAGCATGACGGTGGCGGGCAAAGGCGGCGATCAGATCCGCATCGCCACCCAACATCTCACCGTCGCCTTCGATTGCACGCTCGTCGCCCTCGGCCTCAGCCTCTTGATCATGTTCTTCATTCATGTGATCCAACGTGAGGAAGAATCCCTGATCGTCGATTGCCAACAGTTCTGCCTCGAGCATCTCGTCAACCGCATCTACGAACCGGAAACCTCGCACGACCCGCTGGGCAATTCGCTCGGCAACGGACATCCCGGCATGACCATGCTGGCCGAAGGAATGGGCGAGAGGGTTGTGCGATGAATTGGCTCGGGCTTGACATCAACGGCACCCGCGCTCGCGGCGTTCTCGGCTCGACGGGGGACTATCCCACGTCGCTCCCGATGGAGCCGCCCGCCCATGAATTGCCGATGATCTTCAGCCTGGAAGGTTGGACCGCCGACCTGGGATCGGCCGGGTTTCGTCTGTTGCGTCATCAGCCGCATCTGACAGTCTCCGACTTTCTGCCTCACCTCGGCCGCTCTGGTTCGTCCGCGAAAATCTGGAAGCATGGCCGATCGAAACTCGATTCTTCCGCCGTGATGCAGCAAGTGTGGAAGCGCCTTCAGCCGATGTGCGCCAAGACCCGCGGCGTCGTCGTCGCGGTGCCGGGTTATCTCGCCCATGAGCAGGCCGACCTCGTTCGGCAACTCGGCGAGAAGGCGAAGATTCCGGTGATCGGCACCGTCCCCGCGCCGCTCGCCGCCGCCCTCGTTGGTTTCGCGGAACAGGCATGGTCGTCTTCCGTGCTCGTCGTCGATGCGGACGATCACGCGCTCACGCTCTCGATCGTGCGATCGGTCACGGGGCAGGCTCATCTGCTCGACACCCGCACGGTGAACTCGCTCAGCCTGCGGGCGTGGAAGCAGCGACTGCTCGATGTGCTTGCCGACTTCTGCGTTTGGCAAAGCCGCCGCGATCCACGCGATTCCCCAGTCGCGGAACAGCGGCTCTACGAACAGCTCGACAGCTTGCTCGAAGCAACGCTGATGGGCCGCATCGTGCAGATCGGCATTCAGGGGAATCAGTGGTATCAGAACATCCTGATCCACCCGGACAAGGCGGGACACTACTGCACCGCTCTCGTCCGCCAGGCGTTGAACGAAGCGGACATGTTGTTCCGCAATCTGCCGCACGAAGAAATACCGTCCGTGGTATTGATGACGAACGCCGCGGGCCGATTGCCGGGCTTGGCGCAGGCTCTTCGGCAAAAAGCGGAAGCGATGATCGGGGCGTCGCCCGTCGCCCATGAGCCGCGCCGCACCTCGGTGGAAGATTTCGGCGAAGGCTTGCTGCGGGAAGTGAACCATGAGCCGTCGCGGGTCGTGGTGCTTTCTCCCGATGCGGTCGCCCGGGCGGCCCATGCCCTTGCGACGCATTTCCAAAGCGATCTGCCGCGTGGGCATGTCGATCTGATGGCCCCCCTGCCGCTGCCGCAACCTTTGGAAGCAGGCCCCGCTCGATTGCAATTCCACGGCCTCGAGTTCCTGCTGCACGACGCCCAATTCTCGATGGGATCGCACGCAGGTTGCCACCTGCCCTTCGACCCGCACAGCCATCCCGACGTCGCCGAGAGGCACTGCGAGATTCGCTACGATCACCGGGCCTACGTCTTGTTCAACCGCAGCCGACAGGGAACGCTGGTCAACGATCACCCCGTGCACGGATCGGTGGTGCTGCGTGCCGGGGACTGGATCCGCCTAGGCCAACGCGGCCCCGCCGTGCGGTTTTTGGGCCAACCCAGCTTCCGCAACGTGTCGGTGTGACGCAGGCGAGAAGCCGCTGTTAGGCGGTTGGTGCAGCGTCGGCAGAAGTCTCATGATCTCCGACAGCAAGGACGGAATCATTACGTACAGAATCATGGAATGCGCAGACAAAACGATGGGGAGCGAAAATGACGTAATCAATTACCTCTCTCTGCACGACTCGTTTTCATCATTTTGTCCTCCCATCGTTTTGTCTACGCATTCCATGATTCTGTACGTAATGATTCTGTCCTTGCTGTCGGAGATCATGAGACTTCTGCCGACGCCGTACCAGCCGCCTAACAGCGGCTGCTCGCAGACGAACTGATTCCACGAGGTAGCGATGGCGATTCGCCACAAGGTGCCGACGGTTTTCAACATCTACATGTTGGACGTCATTTGCTGCGCCCTCGGCTGCGTGATCCTTCTCTGGCAAGTCAGCCACCATGCGAACGAAAACGCCATCGACCTGCTCGATCAGAAAGACGTGTTGCTCGCGAACAAGGAATCGCAGATCGCATCCTTGTCGCTGGAAAACGTCGGCCTGAAATCGTCGTTGGCCGAGACCGCCAAGCAGAAGGTGGCGATCCTGGTCGAGGTGGACGAGCTTCGCAACATGAAGGCGAAAGCGGATCAGCTCACGCTCGTCCTCAGGAAAGATTTCGACGACCTCAAGAAGACGCACGCTCTCGCCGAATCGCTTCTCGCCCGCACCAAGATCGATCTTCGCGAACTCGAATCCAAAAGCACGCTCACGGCCAGCGAACTCGCGGCCAAGATGAAGGCATACGACGCGCTGCTGACGAAAATCGCCGAGGCGGAGGGGAAAGTCCGCATCCTCGAACGCGACTTGAACGCCCGGGACAGTGCCGTCGCCGGGGCGTCGAAGGAGGCGAAGGCGACGGCTTCCAAGTTGGTCGATGCCGAGAAGCTGCTCGCTTCGCTGAACACGGAAAAAGTCCAGAGCCTCAACAAAGTGAAGGTGGCCGAGCTTCGCATCACGGTGCTCGAGCAAGACCTTGAACGGCTCAAAGGCTTCGAGAAGGATCTCGTCCGCTTCAAGACGGATGCGATCGACGCCGACCGCCGGCTACGCGATCTGCTCGCCAATCTGAAGAACGTCGACAGCAAGGTCTCGCTGACGGCGAAGGAGTTGGAGCAAGCGAAGGCGATGATCGCGTCGCTTCAGAGCGAGCGATCCGTTCTGGTCGATCGTGCCCGCGCGATGCAACTCGCCGCCGACGCGCGGTTCGCCGGCGTTCCGCTCACGGGAAGCCGGGTGCTGTTTCTCGTCGATATGTCGGGGAGCATGGAGCTTAGCGACGAGAATACCGCCGACCCGGACAAATGGCCCCTAGTCTGCGAGACGGTGTCGAAGCTCATGCAGTCGTTGCCGGACCTCAAGCAGTATCAGGTGATCCTTTTCTCCGACCGCGTCCGCTATCCGCTGGGCAATGACGGCCGCTGGCTCAATTACGAGGGCAAAGAGAACGCCGAGGTGGCCGCAAATCGGCTCAAGAAGATTCGCCCTATCGGCGAGACGAATATGTTCGCTGCCTTCGAGGAAGCGTTCCGGTATCGCGATCATGGGCTGGAATCGATCTACGTCCTCTCCGACGGCCTGCCGAACGCCGGCGAAGGCCTGCCCGCCTCGACCGCGAATCTGAGCGAGCAGCAGAAATCGGAAATCCTCGGCAAACACGTTCGCACGCGGCTCAAGAACGACTGGAACCGCGCCGTCGCCGGCCAACGCGTTCGCATCAACACCGTCGGCTTCTTCTTCGAAAGCCCTGATGTGGGCGCCTTTCTCTGGGCCCTCTCCCGCGAAAATGGCGGCAGCTTCGTCGGCACCAACCGCTAGCTATGTAGCCCTCTCGCTCCGCGAGAGGTAAGCGGATGAATGCCTTGCCGTCGCAGGATTCGCTGCCGCTTACCTCTCGCGGAGCGAGAGGGCTACATAGGCGGAAATGTCGCGAACACCTTCGCGAACGAAAAGAAAATCACGATCCCGGTCACATCCACGAAGGTGGCGACGAAGGGGCTCGACGCGATGCCGGGATCGACGCCGACGCGTTTGAAAACGATCGGCAACATCGAGCCGACAAGCGTCCCCCAAATGCAAATGCACATGACCGAAGAGGCGATGATCCAGCCCAAGGTGTGCCAGGGGAGGCCCTCACGCAGACCTTCGCTTGTCATGGCTCCGCGGATGAACCCAATCCCGCCCAGAGCCGCTCCCAGCGCAATGCCCATCAGCAGCTCATGCACCAAGATTCGACGCCATTCCTTCACCTTCACTTGGCCCAAGGCCATGGCTCGCGTGATCAGCGTCGCGGCTTGAGAGCCCGAGTTTCCGCCCGTTGAGATGCAGAGCGGAATGAAGAAAGCCAGCACCGTGATCTTCTTCAGCTCATCGTCGAAAGACGCCATCGCGGTGAACGTGAACAGTTCTGCTCCGAAGAGACAGGAAAGCCAAAACGCTCGCTTGCGCCAAACGGTGAAGAAGCCCGCCTCCATGTAGTTTTCCGCAAGCGGCCCGACGCCGCCCATCTTGTGGGCGTCCTCGGTCGCTTCCTGCACCACCAAGTCGATGACGTCGTCATGCGTCACGATGCCGACCAACCGGCCGCTTTCGTCCACCACGGGCAAGGCGAGCAAGTCGTAGCGGGCGATCAGATCGGCTGCGACGTTCTTGTCGTCTTCCACGCGGGCCGAGACGAACTGCGTTTCCATCAGGTCCTTCACCAGCGCATGCCGCGGTGCGAGGATCAGGTTGCGCAACGACAGCACGCCAAGCAGCCGGCGTTGTTCGTCGAGGATGAAGATGTAGTAGATCGTCTCGCTTTCCGGCGCCTGCACGCGAAGTCGTTCCAACGCCTCGGTCGCGGAGAGATTCTGCGGCAACCAGGCGTAATCGGTCGTCATCAGGCCGCCGGCCGTCTCCGGATCCTGACGGACAAGCGTCGCGATATCGCGGCGATCCGCCTCATCAACAAGGCGCAGCAGATTTTCGACGACGCGAGGCGACAAGCGCCGCATGAGATCGACGCGGTCGTCGTGCGACATCTTTTCGATGAGATGCGCCATCCGCTCTTTGCCGGCCCCCTCGGCCATGCGGATCTGCCAATCGATCGGAAAGTACTCGAAAATGGCGGCCTGATTGCGAAGCCCGGTGTTTTCCAAGAATTTCCAGGTTTGCTCGACCGTCAGTTCGTCCGAAAGCGTCTCGGCAATGGTCGCCGGATGCAGGTCGCCGAGAAAGACCTTCATCTCCTCGAGGTGGTTCCCCTCGAGCATCAGCCGGACTTCCGGACCAAACAGAGCATGCGGCATGAAATGTTCCCGTTCCGGCGCCCTCTCCCACTGGGAGAGGGGCTTGACCTCTTGCTCCCCTCTCCCCTTGGGGAGAGGGGCTGGGGGTGAGGGGCGCAAGCGGTGTTGACGTTTGTTATTGTCCGCCAAGCCCCACCGTAAGCGCAGCGCACGGTGGGGATCATCGCGCCCGCGGTCTGATCCCCAGGGTGCGCTGCGCTTACCCAGGGGCTTGGTGCACAATGCGAAGGTTGTGCACCGTCATCGCCCCTCACCCCCGGCCCTTCTCCCCAAGGGGGAGAGCGGCGGCTAAACGCGGATTCGCGCATTGTCGATCAGCCGTGTCGTCCCGAACCACACGGCTACCGCGATCAGGATCTCGCCTTCCAGCAACTCGATCGGACGAAGGTCGTTCCAGCCGACGATCTCGACATAGTCGATCTTCGCCCCCGGCGTCGCGGCGATCATCGTGGTCGCCAGCGTCTTGATCGCTTCGGCCGAACGTTCTCCCGCTTCGACCTTAGCACGCATCGTCTCCAACGAGCGATGCAGCACCGCGGCGTGGCGGCGTTGGTCCGGATCGAGATAGCGATTCCGCGAACTCATCGCAAGTCCGTCCGCTTCGCGAACGATCGGGCACACCTCGACTCGCACGGGAACGTCCAGATCGGCAACCATGCGTTCGAGCAGTCGCGCTTGCTGGGCATCCTTTTGGCCGAAGTAGGCAACATCCGGTTGCACGATGTTGAAGAATTTCAACACGACAGTCGCGACGCCGCGAAAATGCGTCGGCCGTGACGCGCCGCACAGGCCCTGCTGCAGTTCGGCGACTTCGACAAAGGTTTGGTAGCCGGCCGGGTAGAAGACGTTCGCGTCAGGAAGGAAGACGACATCGGTGCCGGCCGCGTCGCAGATGCGGACGTCTTCTTGCAGCGTCCGCGGATAGCGCGAGTAGTCTTCGTTCGGCCCGAACTGCGTCGGATTCACGAAAATCGAGGCGACGACGAACGCATGGTCCGACTTGGCTCGCCGCAGCAGGCTCGCGTGCCCCTGGTGCAGGGCGCCCATGGTGGGGACGAAGCCGACGATTTTGCCCGCACGTTTGGCCTTGGCGACGGCATGCCGCACTTCTGGGATCGTGGCCACGATGAGGGGAGGCAAGAGCGAGTCCTTTCGTGTCGTCGGAGGTTACTTCGAGCCGACGAGCAGTTGCAGATAGGAGCGTTTTTCCTGGTCCGACAAACCTAGTTCCGCGGCCGCCGCGGTCAGCACTTTCGTCGCATCCTCTTTTCGGTCCTCAGGAGCGACGATTTCGACTTCCACGTATCGACCCACTTGCTCGACGTCGTCCATGCACACGTTAAGTTGGAAGCCATCGCGCGAAAACGAACGCGTGACCCGCTGCTTGCGAACGACGGCAACCGGTCGATACGCCAGATGCTCGACGAGTTTGCAAAAGAGGTCCGCCGCTTCGTCGCCGTCTTGAAGCGGGGCTTCGATCTCGGTCCGCGTCTTTGCGGGCCCGTCGTGTTTCGGCCCCTTGTAGGTTGCGACGTTTTTCGCGCCGACGCGTCGCAGGCGAAAGGCTTCGTCCGTCTTGCGGAAGTCGCGATCCGGCGCGTTCCAATAATGGTCCGCTTCGAGATGGCTCTCGGCCGGCGATGCGTTCCATGCATTGAGCTTCGCTTCGATCTCGGCGAAATCGGCGACGGGAAACTTCATTTCGATTTCAAGCATGGCCGTCGCTCCTTGGTGCGCGGGGACTGCGTCCTGTAAGATTAAGGACCGCCCACCATTCGCCCACGCGGGCAACCATGAAAAGAACGAGGCCACTCGAGACGACCATGAGCAACTTTCGGACGGCGTGCAAGATCGACGATGTGAAGGACGGCGAAGGCAAGACGGTTTCGATCGACGGCAAGCTGATCGCGGTCTTCAAGGAAGGAAACGAATTCCACGCCATCGACGACTTTTGCCCCCACATGGGCGCCTCCCTCGCCGGCGGTTGGGTGGAAAACGGCATCGTCACCTGCCCCTGGCACGCCTGGCGTTTCCGGCTCAACGACGGCGCATGGGCCGACAATCCGCGGATCAAGATCGGCTGCTACAAGACGCAAATAGTCGGCGAGGAAGTGCAGGTCGAGGTGCCGGAAAAGAAACAATAAGCGCAACCCGGTTAGCCGCGACGCGCAGCGGAGCGCGTACTGCGAGCCATGCAGACACGGGGTTCATTCTCCGCGCTCCGCTGCGCGTCGCGGCTAACCATTAGCGAGATTCCCATGTCCACCCTTCGCCCCCTCGTGATCCTGCTTCTCTTCGCGGGCTTCGCCTTCGCGCAGCAAAATCCGCCAGCGCGGCCCACGCCGAAACTGGAGGCGATCGCGGAAACCAAGCTGCTGATGCAGGGACTCGCCCAGGCGAATTTCAAGGGACTGGAACGGCTTCTCGAAAATCGGCCGCAGGAAAATCAGGCCTGGATCTTCGCCCGCGGCCAAGCGCTCTTGATCGGCGAAACGGCGAACCTGCTCATGCTCCGGCCGCCGCAGAAGCAGGGGCAGGAAGCGTGGTTCGAGCGGAGCATCGGGTTGCGAAACCAGGCCATTAGCCTCGCTCAACTTATCGCGAACAAGGATTACGATCGCAGCAAGGCGTCGTTGGTCGCCCTCGCCAACAGCTGCAATCGCTGCCACCAACAGTTCCGCGTCAATGTGCAGATCGCACCTTTCGCCGACCTCGAACCCGGACGGAGGACGGAGTAGCCGACAGATCCCGCGCCAAGCGTTGGTGCACGCAGCGAAGTTTCCCCTCTCCCCCGCAGCGATCACGATTGCACTTGCCGAACAGTAACCGCGGGAGAGAAGGCGTCCAAAGGGCGGCTGAGGGGCGCTTCCGAAGGCAGAAGTGAGAATGCAGAAGTCAGAATGGAAGTAGAGTCGAGAGGTAGCGCGGTGGTTTAGGGGCGGCCTATCCGTCCGGCCCTTTCGGGTGCCGGGGCCTCAAT
>JAIEPT010000175.1 GCA_019748295.1 Gemmataceae bacterium
AAATCGCTTCGAAAACCAATCCGACAAGTTAATAAACTTGTCGCCACGAAAGGCGGTCAGCGGCGATGCACGGTCAGACGGTCGTGGAAACAAGTTTATTAACTTGCTTGAAATCGCTTCGAAAACCAATCCGACAAGTTGGATAAACTTGTCGCCACGATAGGCAGGTGGCCGCCTGACCTTGCATCGCCGCTGACCTCACGCGGAGCGTGAGGACCACTCTCGTGAGGACTGCTCTAGCTGCTGGCGCTGCGGTATTTGCTGAGGGCGTAGCGGAAGATCAATCGGCTCGCCACCAGAACGCCGAGCGTTGCGGCGACCATGTAGATGGCTAGCCAGGGTTCGAGGATGCGGACCATCGAACGGGCGGGGACGTTCGTTACCAAGATGATGGGCACGGCGAACGAAAAGAACCAACCGACCGGCGAGGCGAAGTCGCCGCGGAAGATTTCGCGGGGGTAACGCATCAGCGTGGAGAAGAGCCACCACACTTCCATGAGGCTCTGATTGCGCGTGAACCACACCGAGACGCTCGTGAGCGCGGTGAGGAAGCCGTAGGCCATCAGGCAACCGCACGTCAGCAGGGTCAAGAAGAGCAAGACGTCGCCGGCGCCGACCGGCCTACCGAGTTGCACCAGGGCGAAGATCATGACGCCGAAGCCCATGAGCACATTCGGCGCGCACGACCAGTCGACCGTTCGGCATGTCACCAGGAATTGCTCGTCCATCGGTTTGAGCAAATAAAAATCCAAATCGCCGGTGCGAACCAAATCCGCGAACTGGTTGCAGTTCTCCAGAAAGAACGTCTCGATCAGCCCGCCGAGCGCGAAGTGGACGCCGACGAAAAAGAGATACTGCGCCCGCGTCCAATCCGCGACGGTGTCGGTCTTGGCGAAAAGCGTGTCGTAAAAGAGCAGCAGGATTCCGAGCCAAAGAACCTCGACGAAGATCTTGATCAGAAAGTTGCCGCGAAACGCCAGTTCGCGCGCGAAGCTGAAGCGCGCGAGTGCGAACCAGAGGCGGAAATAACGTGCGAGCATGTAGGACCAACTCGTTTAACGGGGAGCCGTAGGCGACCTATGTAGCCCTCTCGCTCCGCGAGAGGTAAGCGGCAACGAACCATGCACCGGCATGGCCTTCATCCGCTTACCTCTCGCGGAGCGAGAGGGCTACATAGAAAACGCAATCAACCGCCGTAGGCGGAGTAGCGACGCAAGCCGACGCGATACAGGTAGCGCGACGTCAGGAACAACCCGAACGCCCACGCGAACTCGACCGCCAACCCATTCGCCAATTCCTGCCCCTGGATCTTGCCGAGAAAGATCATCGCAGGGAAATAGGCGAGATATTGAAACGGCAACAACTTCAAGAAGCCCGCCAATGCCGGATTCAGCAAATCGAGCGGGAACATATGGCCCGAGATAATGAAGTTCAGCGTGTGGATGATGTAGAGAAGCGACGTCACTTCCAGCAGCCAAAACCCCGCCATGCCGACCGCGGCCTCGAAGAAGAAGCCGACCATGAAGCCCATGAGCAGCGATGCCAGGTAGGCCGCCCATGTCGTCAGGTCGGGCATGACGTTGAACTTGTCGCGGAAGAAAAAGAACAGAATTCCGTACGGCGCCGCCGAGGTCGCGATGTACGCGATTTTGTGGGCGCCGCGATACGAGATCAGATACGCGATCATGTCGATCGGCTGCAGCAGGTACTTCTTGAGATTGCCGTCGCGGATGTCCCGGCTGATCCCGCTCGCGAGGCCCGGCATGCTCGAGAACATCCGGCTGATCTGCACCAGCAGCAAATACGCGAGCATCTGGTCATGCGAGAAACCTGAAATTTCCTTCGCCCCCGAGCTGGCAAAGACGGCCTCCCAGAGAAGGAACGTCGTCAGCAACGGCAGAAAGCGAAGGAAGGTGCTGACGAAAAAGTCGGCCCGATACGTGAGCCGTTCGATCAGCGATACGCGAAGGATTTTCAGGTATTTGCCTACCGATTGCTGCCACGTGGGAACGGGAAGCTCAAGCGTTTGCGGCGGCATGGCGCGCCTTCCCTTCCTCAAACACGCGAGCAATCACCTGATCGAGCGGCGGATCCTGCACGCTGACGTCCAGCACCGTGTGGCGATCGAGCACGGCCGCCAACACTTCGGCCACCTTCGCTCGATCGACGCGCAAATCGACGGTGGGGCCTTCGCGTTCGAAGACCGCTCCATAGCGCTCGATGTCGGTGGGAACGCCGTCGGCCTCGAACTGCAGATGGACCAACTTGTCGCGACCGAACTGCTCCGTGATGCCCGAGAGCGGCCCGTCGTAAACCAGCTTGCCGTGCGTAATGACCAGGACCCGCTTGCACAGCGCTTCCACATCGCGCATGTAATGGCTCGTCAGCAACATGGTGACGCCGCGACTGGTGTTGTACTCGCGCAGGCACTTCTGGATCGTCACCTGGGCAACGACATCGAGCCCAATCGTCGGCTCATCGAGCAGCAACAGTTGCGGCTGATGCAGCAGCGAGGCGATCAGCTCCATCTTCATGCGTTCGCCGAGCGACAATTCGCGCACGGGCTGCCGCAGAAGGGAGCCGACCTCGAACATCTCGGTGAGGTCGCCGACGGTGCGATCGAAGACGTCGGGAGGGATCGAATAGATTTCGCGGTGAAGGCGAAAGCTGTCTTGCGCGGGCAGATCCCACCACAATTGGTTCTTCTGCCCCATCACGAGCGCGAACTTTCGCCGAAACGCGTCCGCCCGTTCCCAAGGCACATGCCCCAGCACCTCGGCCGAGCCGTGCGAGGGATAGATGAGTCCGGAGAGCATTTTGAGCGTGGTCGTTTTGCCGGCGCCGTTGGGCCCGAGAAATCCGACGATCTCGCCGGGTTCCACAGAAAAGGAGACGCCTGCAACCGCGTTCACTTCCTTGTATTCACGGCGAACCAGCCCGCGAAAGGCTCCGAACAGCCCCTCTTTTTTTTGGAACACGCGATACGTTTTCGCGAGGTCCCGCACTTCGACGATCGCCATCGCCACGCCCCTTCTTTGCCGTCATTCTATGCAGGCGATGCAAGGGGCGACACGAACGCCGGCGAGCAGCCGCTGTCAGGCGGCTGGTACAGTGTTCGCAAGAGTCTCTTGTTCTCAGCCCGCAAAGACCGCCGTTGTGGGCCGGTCTCCGACCGTCCCACACGGCCCGACCGAAGGTCTCCATGACGCTTCCGAACGCTACGTCGACAAACCGGAGAAACATCAACCACGGATGACAGGGAATGCACGGATGAAGACAAATGGATCTGCCCTCTCCCGTAACATTCATGCTGATCGACCAGCGACATTTCGCAAGGAGACCGAATGACTCAAGACGAAGCAATTTGGTTACCGTCGCGTTGTTGGTTGAGCGCAATCACCATCGCTCTGGTTGGGCAGTTTCAGTGCCCCTCGATGCACCTGACGGCTGGGAAGAAGACAGAATCACCGTTGAAATCTTCGAACCAAACGGCGAGACGAATATTCCAAGAATACTTTAGTGGTGAGTCATTCGTGGTTGCCGATGATTTGCCGCCTCTACCTCGGACTGGGGATCTCGCCCTCGGAAGCGTCATGGAGACCTTCGGTCGGGCCGTGTGAGGCGGTCAGAGACCGCCCCACAACGGGTCTACGTCTCCGATCATTCTGTACGTAATGATTCTGTCTTTGCGGTCCGCGATCACGAGACTCTTGCGGACGCTGTACCAGCCGCCTGACAGCGGCTGCTTGCCGACAAAAAAACCGAGGGACGCTTGCGGCAATCCCTCGGTTGGGCAACATGTTTCGAGAGACGGCTTATTCTTCCTTCAGCGGCGGTTCGCGGGTCGGGTCGACGGCGGGAGCTTGCGCTTGGACGCCCGGGTTAGCAACCGGGGCGGCGGTCACTTCGGCCTGGGCGATCACCTCGATATCCCCATCCTTCAGGTTCGTGCGGATCTTCAGCGTCCGCGAGAACTCGCCGACCTTTGTGGGCTTCAGCGTCACGGTCAGCACATGCACCGCACGAACTTCGTTCGACGGTTCGCGAACCGACAGTTCCGCATCGGTGCCGAGCACCTCCGCGATCTTGAAAGGCTCGACGCCTCGCAGGATCACTTTGCGTTCGGTTTCCATGCCGGCCTGAACCGAGCCGAGCGAAACCTTGCTGGGGCTCGCGGTCAGCGTCGCTTCCACTTCCACTGTGATCGGGATGCGAAGCTTCGGCAGTTGCGCGTTGTTCGTGGTCAGCCACACATCGGTGTACCAACGGCCGGCCGGGATGTCCTTGCGGACGACGGCGTCCAGCTTGTACGAGAACTCGCCGGTCGGCTTCTTCGTTTCCTGCATCGTCACCTGCACGTAGTTGCTTTCCGGCTTCATCTCCGTGATGCGGGTGGTGGTGCCGACGAAATCGATCGACATGCTCGTCGAAGGCGTCTTGCCCACGTTGATCTTGCCGAAGGCGAGCGATTCGGGCGTGAAGAGGATTTCATCGCGGCTGTTGGCCGTGACCCACAGGCGAACCTCTTCGAACTTGGGAGACACGAACGTCACGAAGATGGTGACGGTCTTCGTCCCCTGGAATCGCCGAGTGTCCATCTGGGCGTCGATGTACGTTTCCTGCCCGGCCGCGACCGTCGTGAGGACTGCGCGGGCGGTGGTGCATCCGCAGGAGACGCGGACGTTGCCGATTTGAAGCTGTTGTCCGGTGTTGTTGACGAACCGGAACTGATGCTTCATGAGTTGGCCGCGCGGCACGGAGCCGAAATCGCGGTTGACCTCGTCGAACATGGTTTCAAGATTGGCGTGCACGAGCGAAGTCGCGCTCAATGCCACGCACAAAGCCAGCGTTTGCCGAAACATAGTGCCTTGCCTTGCCGAACGTTGCTCCGCACATCCCTACCGTGCCGGAGGGCACGTGTTGCCAAGGATGAGGGGATGGAAAAGAGCCTTACGAATCTATGACGCGCATTCCCTAATGCGTCAAAGCGATCCAGACTGAATCCGCGCACGCGACTTACTTCGGCCAAGCTAGCGACGGCATCTGACGAATTCTCGCCACATCGCCTACGCCACGCTTCCCATGCCGTACTCCTGTTCCCGACATTTGCGGCATCTGGAACAGGTGCGACAACGCGAACGCGGGCCGCCCGAAATCCGTTTTCGAGATCATTCTTCTCGAAGTCTCTTGCATCTCACGCGCCATGAGCCAGCACTGCGACCAAAATTTTCGCCGGTTTCTGCAACCGAAGCGCCTTCGCCGCCTCATGGGCCGTCGCCCCCGTCGTCAATACGTCGTCAACCAGCACAATCGTTCGATCCTTCGCCTCGCACCACCGCGTGGCGGCGAACGCGTTCTTCATGTTCGATCGACGGCCCTGCGGCGAACTTTGCCGGGTTTGCAGGTCGGTTCGCCGGATTCGGCGCAGCCATCGCGGGCGATATCGCGCTCCCAACGACCCAGCAATTCGCTCCGCAAGCAGTTCCGTCTGATTGAAGCCTCGCATCCAGCGTCGCGTCCAATGAAGGGGTACGGGAACCACCACATCGACACGCTCGCTCCGTCGCTGGTTCAGCTTCGCCGCCAACAGGTCGGCCATCCCTTCGGCAAGACTCTCGGAACCGCTGCGTTTCATCCGCAGAACGACGTCTCGAAGCAAACCGGCATAGGGGCCTAAGCGGATCGCACCATCGAACGCGAACCTCTCGTCGCGGCAATGGGAGCAACCTTGCTCAACGGACACGTGCGGACCTACCGTGCTGGAACAGCAAGGACACGTCGCATATGGATCGTTCGCCACAGCTTGGACGCATCCGGGACAAAACCCCTCGGGGCCCACCGGGACGGCTTCCTGGCAAATCCAGCACAAGGGCGGATAGACCAGCTGGACCATCCCGCCCGCGAGTTCGCGTATCGAGCGGAGAAACATGAGAGCCCGCTCGGGAGAGACGAATGTTCAATCAAACCCATCTTACGCACAATGCCCGAACCTGAAAAGGAAATGAAGCACAATTTCAGGGAGAAACGAAAAATCTCGGCTAGCGCGAACCGCCCCGCGCCTGACTACAATGCGATCATACGGGACGATTTCAACGGATGAACCTTCATTGGAGCCAAGCATGGAACCGCAAGTCACCATCAAAGTACGCGAGAACGGCCCGCTCTTGATTACGGGGCCGGTGAAGCTGTTCGACCACCTGGGTAACGAGTTCACGATTCCGGCCGGCAAGGAAACCATCGGGCTATGCCGCTGCGGCCAATCGAAGAATCGCCCCTTCTGCGACGGCGCCCACAAACAATGCGGCTTCCTCGCCGCCGAAATCGCGGTGAAACCGAGCTAAGGCGAGCAGCCGCTGTTAGGCGGCTGGTACAGTGTCCGCAAGAGTCTCTTGTTCTCAGGCAGCGAACGCGGCCGTTGTGGGGCGGTCGCCGTTGTGGGGCGTTCTCTGACCGTGCCACACGGCCCGACCGAAGGTCTCCATGAAGCTTCCGAGGGCTGAGTCCCAAACCGCGGTATGGGCGTGAAGCGTTCGGATTGATGATGGAGACCTGCGGTCGGGCCATGTGAGGCGGTCAGAGACCGCCCCACAACGGCGTCCTTGCCGTCTGCGGATCGCGAGACTCCAGGGGATACTGTACCAGCCGCCTTACCGCGGCTGCTCGCCGGCGTCTGCGGGCACGAAGACTTCAATCGCCTGAGGCGCCACGCGGAAAACCGCCGGCGTTCGCGTCGTGATCTCGCCGTCCGTATTGATGTGCCGCGGCCTCCGCGTCGTGATCTCGAACTCGCGGCCACGCAATACTCGCACGCCTTTGTTGCCTGCATGCGTCCCGGTTCGCAACGCGGGCACCAGAGAAATCACCTGCCACCAGCGGTGCACTTCCAGGCTGTACAAATCGAGCCGGCAATCATCGATGGCCGCATCTTCGGCGATCGTCATCCCGCCGCCGTAGTACCTGCCGTTGCCGACCGCGATCTGCACCGCATGCACGCGATGCGTTTCGCCGTTCGTCCTTATTTCCGCATGAAAGGGGCGGACGTTCCATAGCACGCGCAGCGCGGTGAGCGGGTAGGCGAAAACGCCCCATCGGCTTTTGGTCTCGCTGGAAAGCTGCCGGGTGATGCTGACCGTCAGGCCCAGGCTGGCGACGTTGAAGAAGTGGCTTCCGTTGACCCAACCCAGATCGATCCGCCGACGTTTGCCCGCAACGACCAACTTCGCTGCTTCGATAGGGTCGGCAGGAATACCAAGGGTGCGGGCCAAATCGTTCGCGGTTCCTAACGGCAGAACGCCCAGAGGCAGGTTCGTCTCCACCAATCCGTCGGCTGCCGCGTTCATGCTGCCATCGCCGCCGCCGACGAGAACGAGATCGAGTTTGTCGCTGCGTCGCCGAATTTCCGCGGAGTATTCACTGGGCGAAACGTCGGCTTCGACGATTTCGATCCCCGATTCGCGCAAGGGCGTCAAAAAATCGTTCGCGGCCTTCGATCCTCCCTGGCGAGCGCCCGGATTCGTCAACAGCAACGCGCGCATAGAAAGCCCCGAAGAGGAATCGTCTACCTCTCCAGGGCAAGATTCATGCCGCTTCTAGCAGTCAGGAACCCTTTCCAATCCCAAGCCCAGGGGCGACCGTAGGGAGCTCCTGGGATCGGAGCGTTAGAAGTGCGACATGATTTCGGTCTGGATCCCAGGAGCTCGCTGCGCTCGCCCCTGGGCTTGAGCGAACTTACTTCTTCGTGTAACTCAGGCTCAGCAATGCGAACGCCGTTGCGAGATCCTGGTTGTCTTCCGCAAAGGTCCGGTCGCCGGAGTTCCGCCAGCTGCCATCCGCTTGCTGCCGTGACTTGAGCGCATCGAAAAGCTCATTCCGCCACGCGTGCTTCTTCCCCGCGGCATCCGTGAACGGATCTTCGCCCAGCGCGTCCATCGCCTTGGAAAACGTGTGGTAGTAGTAGAAGAGCCCCGCCTTCCCCAGGCCGGGATTCTCTTCAAGCGTGTAGTGCTGGCGGATCCAACCGATGGCCGCCTTCACCCGCGGGTCTTCTTTGCTGACGCCGGCATACAAGAAACTCTTGAGGCCGCTATACGTCATCGATCCCACGGACCGCAGCCCGCCCGCCGCCGTCGCGTGCTTGCTGTCGGCGCCGGCGAATGGGTTGTACACGAAGCCGCCCTGGTCTTCCTTGGTCGCCTTCTTCGCGAAGGGCAGATCGCTTGTCTCCCCCGCCAGGTTCTGAGATCGGCTCACGAACTTCATCGCTTTCTGCAGAGCCGGATCATCCTTCGAGATGCCCGCCGCGATCAATGCTTCGACGGCGAAGGCGGTGTTCGACAGGTCGGGAGCGGACTTCTTGTCGCCGTAGTTGAACCCGCCATGCGTCGGCTTCGTCTCGTCGTCCATCTGAATGCGCTTCAGGAATTCGCCGGCATTCTTGAGCAACGCGTCGTACTTCTTGTCCGTATTCCCTTCCTTGAGCGCCATCGCGGCAACGCTGGTCGTGTAGGTAGCCAACCCCTTGCTGTAGATGCCCCCGTCCTTCTGAACCTGCGACTCGATGTACTTCAGCCCCTTCTCAACGACTGGTTCTTTCGGGCTCACCCCGTTCTTCAACAGGCCGGCCACGACAAGCGACGTCACGCCCGGGCCCGCGATCTTCGGCGAAAAGCTGCCGTCCGCTCCCTGCGAGGATTTCAAATACCCGACCGCCTTGGCGATCACTTCTTGCCGCTCTTTCGCATCGACTTCTTGACCATGAGCGGCAGACGAGGCAAACGCAAATCCGAACAGCGCGAGAAACGCAAGACCACGACGCATGTGAAACCCCCTTGGAGGAATGGGACCAACAATTGGCGGCACAGCGAACGCAACCAGCATGCCGCATCGCCCGCCTCTGTTTTCGCAATGTTTCGCGCCAATCGCAAGCGCGAAACCGGCGAGAGAACGCTCAACCACGTCCGGTGGCGTCGCTACGCTCAACCACGTCCGGCGGTGTCGCTGCGCTCAACCACCGGCTACCTTATGTGACCCCTACCGGGGTCGATCGCAGCGAGGGTTGGAATCCCATCCTGTGATCA
>JAIEPT010000250.1 GCA_019748295.1 Gemmataceae bacterium
GTTTCGAAACCTCTGTCTTCCGCTTGCGGCTTAGCGTTCGGAGAAAGCCCTGAACTCGCTAAGCCGCAAGCGGAAAACCTGCACACACGGTTTCGAAACAACTTCTAACCGGTCCTAGATTTCCAGCAGCAGCCGTTCCGGGTTCTCCAGGCATTCCTTGATTCGCACCAGGAACTGCACGGCTTCGCGGCCATCGATGACGCGGTGATCGTAGGTGACGGCGAGGTACATCATGGGGCGGATGACGATTTGGTCGTCCTTCACCACGGCTCGCTTCGTGATCGAGTGCATGCCCAGGATCGCGCTTTGCGGCGGGTTGAGGATCGGGGTGGACATCATCGAACCGAAGATGCCGCCGTTGGTGATCGTGAAGGTGCCGCCTTGCAGGTCGGCGACGCCGATCTTGCCGTCGCGGGCTTTAACTGCCAATCCGCCGATGGCTTTCTCGATGTCCGCGAAGCTCAGCTTGTCCGCATCGCGAAGCACGGGAACCATCAGGCCCTTCTCGGTGCTGACGGCCACGCCGATATTCCAGTAATGGCAGAAGACGAGGTCGTCTCCATCGATGCGAGCGTTGACGACGGGGAACGCCTTGAGCGCTTCGACGGCCGCCTTCACGAAGAAAGACATGAAGCCGAGATTGACGCCATGTTTCTCTTTGAACTTGTCCTTGTACTTCGCACGCAGCTCGGAGATGGCCGACATGTCCGCTTCGTTGAACGTCGTCAGGCTTGCGGTCGTCTGCTGCGATTGCAGAAGCCGTTGGGCGATGCGAGCGCGGATCGAACTCATGCGCTGCCGCGTCTCGCGTTGATCGAGCGGGACGACTTGGCCTTGCGGCACGGGGGGCGGGGCGACGCTGCCGTCTTTCACGGCGTTGTTCTTTTCGAGATGCTCGAGAACATCCGGCTTGGTGAGCACGCCATGTCGGCCGGAACCGGCGATCGAGGCGGGATCGATCCCCTTTTCCGCAACGATGGCACGGGCCGCGGGGGACATGGCATGATCCGTCTTCGGCGTCGGCTCCGCCTTGGGCGGCGTGGTCGGAGCGGCGGGAGCCGGCGTCTTGGTCGCGGCGGGAACGTCGGCGGGTTCGATGGACCCGACGACTTGGCCGATGGTGACGCGAGAGCCTTCCTTCACGCTGATCGTCAGGCGGCCGGAGGAGGGGGAGGGGACTTCGTTGGACGCCTTCTCCGTCTCCAGTTCGAAGATCGGCTCATCCGTGCGA
The DNA here is from genome assembly GCA_019748295.1 of Gemmataceae bacterium. Classification (GTDB taxonomy): domain Bacteria; phylum Planctomycetota; class Planctomycetia; order Gemmatales; family Gemmataceae; genus JAIEPT01. The sequence continues at coordinate 1,232 of JAIEPT010000250.1, forward strand.
ACGAGATCGCCATCCTTCTTCATCCACCGAGCGATGCTCCCCTCCGTGATCGATTCTCCGACGGAAGGGACCGAAATAGGAACCGCCATGGATTGTCCTTCTCTGATTGACTGTCGGCGACCGGCGGCGGGCCGGCTTCGCGTCTGGATGTTTTATCGGCTCTGAGCCACGATCGTACCATTACTTTCGAGCCACGCAGGATTCGCCGCCACACGCAACGGCGAGCGGGCGGCGTTAGTCCGCCGTGGATCGAGCGGTTGACGGCACGTCGGCCTTACGGTTCGGAGGTCGTCGCGATTCAGCTTCGCGACACGTGGACATCGATCGGTTCGATCGTTTCCATCAACATGAGCGAGATTTCGCGGTCGCGTTGCTGAGAGTCGCTCTTTTCGTCGTCCAGGAAAAACGAAATCATCACCGAACTGCGGCCGACATGAATCATCTCGGGGTGGCGAATTTCATGCGCTTCCCCGCTCGCCATCTTGATGCGGAACGGCTGAAACGGTTCGGCGAAGACCCATTTGTTCAGTCGTTGCCCAGTCAGCATGATCCGCCCCACCAGTAGGGTATCCGTGAACTTCCTGCAACACGCACTAATCGCAAAGCAATGGAAGCCCCACGTAGGGGCTTCCAGGCGATGGCTCTGTTTCGCGTATCACTTGGCTTCGTTCCTCACCGGAACATCGAGTGGTTCGACCGACTCAATAAGCATCAGCGAGATTTCGCGGCTTCGTTGATTGGCCTCATCCACGCTATCGCTCAAGAAAAAGGAAAGCGTCGCAGAGCTTCGTCCCACGGAAATCATCTCCGGATGACGAATTTCGAAGGTCTGTCCGCTTGCCATCTTGATCCGAAAGGGACGAAAGGGCTCCGCGGTTATCCACTGGCCCAAAGTGTGCATCGTAAACATTTCGAATCCTTGCGGTGCGCCGCACACCAGTTTGGAGTGCAAAAACTCTTCCTACGCCACCTTGTGCGTTTCGAGGGCGATCGTCGGTTGGTCGCCGGGTTCGCGTTCCCAGAGGCCGGGGCCTTCTTCCTTGCGGGGGGCGGCTTGCACGAGGTGCGGGGCTTTCCCACGCAGGGAGGTTTCGACCAACTCCTTCTGCTCGCGCTGATGCACCTTGAGCGAACCCGCGGCGGGGCTGGCGCTGGCATCGCGGCCGACGAACTTCGGCTTGAAACCCATCGCCCGCAACCGCGGCTCCATGAAGAACCATCCACCCATGTTGGCGGACTCTTCCTGAGCCCACACCACTTCGCGAGCCTCCGGATACTTCAGCAGCGTCTCGGCGAGCGCTTCGGTTGGGAACGGGAAGAACTGCTCGACGCGGATGATCGCCACGCCGTCGTCCACGCGGCGTTCCTTCGCGAGGTCGTAGCATACTTTGCCGCTGCACAGCACCACTCGGCGAACCTTGGCCGCATCCGCTTCGGCGTCGTCGATCACTTCGCGGAAGTAGCCGTTGATGAAGTCGTCCACCGGCGAAACCGCGGCAGGCAGTCGCAGCAGCGACTTCGGCGTCATCACGATCAGCGGACGGCGGAAGTTGCGGTGAATCTGGCGACGCAGCATGTGGAAGAGCTGCGCGGGCGTCGTCGGGTAGCAGACCTGAATGTTGTCTTCGCCGCAAAGCTGCAGGAAGCGTTCGAGCCGGCCGCTTGAGTGCTCCGGGCCTTGGCCTTCGTAGCCGTGAGGCAGCAGCATGACGAGTCCGCTGTCGCGATTCCACTTCGAGTTGCAGCTCACGATGAACTGATCGATGATGACCTGGGCCCCGTTGACGAAATCGCCGAACTGAGCTTCCCACATCACCAATGCATTCGGTGCGTCGAGCGAATAACCGAACTCGAAGCCAAGGACGGCCGCTTCGGAAAGCAAGCTGTCGTAGACGGAAAACTTCGCCTGATTCGGGTCGATGTGCTGCAGCGATGCGTACGGCATCTCGGTCTTGAGGTCGTAGACGACGGCATGCCGATGGCTGAACGTGCCGCGACGGCTGTCCTGGCCGCTGAGGCGGACGGGCGTGCCTTCGAGCAGCAGCGTGCCGTAGGCGAGCGCTTCGCCGGCTCCCCAATTGAGCGGCTTCTTTTCCTTGATGTCGCGAAGTCGGCCCTCGACGATCGGCAGCACCTTCGGATGGGCGGTGAAGCCTTCCGGAATGCGGCCCAACGCCTCGGCCACTTTCATCAGGTTTTCGTAGCTGACGCCCGTCTGGATGCGGCCCGGAGTGTAGCGCGGGCTGAACTGCTTCCAGCGGCCATCGAATCCACGCATGCCGACATAGTGCGGCATTTGGCGGACTTTTTCGCGGGCCTCTTCGAGCGTCCCCTTGAACTGCGTGACCAGCGCCTCGGCTTCTTCCTCGGTCATGTCGCCGCGGGAGACGAGTTGTTTCTGATACGTCTCGCTGATCGACGGCTTTTCGTGGATCTTCGCGACCGTCACCGGCTGCGTGAAGCTGGGCTCATCCCCTTCGTTGTGGCCCCACTTGCGCCAGCAGTACATGTCGATCACGACGTCGCGGCCGAAGGTCTGGCGGAATTCGAGGGCGAGATCGGCGATGAAGAGGCACGCTTCCGGATCTTCCGCGTTCACATGGAAGATCGGCGCATCGATCATCTTGGCGATGTCGGTCGCATATCGGGTGGAGCGGCTGTCGGACGGGCGCGTCGTGAAGCCGATCTGGTTGTTGACGACGACATGCACCGTGCCGCCCGTCTTGTAGCCTTGAAGCTGCGACAGGTTGAGCGTCTCGGCAACCGTGCCTTGGCCTGCCACGGCGGCGTCGCCGTGGATCAGCAGCGGCATGACGAGCGTGCGGCGATCGCGGTCGTTGAGCAGATGCTGCTTGGCGCGAACGCGTCCTTCGACGACCGGATTGACCGCTTCAAGGTGGCTTGGGTTCGGCGTCAGCGAAAGGTGCAGCTTGTTCCCCTTGGCCGAGGCGCGATCGCTCGAGAAGCCGAGGTGATACTTCACGTCGCCGTCGCCGGAGGTGGCGTTCGGCTGATAGTTGTCTTCGAATTCCGAAAAGATTTCCGTATAAGGCTTGTTGAGCACATTGGCAAGCACGTTGAGCCGGCCGCGATGCGCCATGCCCATGACGATTTCGCGGACGCCGGCATCGGCCGCCTTTTCGACGATTTCGTTGAGCAGCGGAATGAGCGTCTCGGCGCCTTCGAGCGAGAATCGCTTCTGCCCCATGAACTTCGTGTGCAGAAATTCTTCGAACAACTCCGCCTGATTCAGCTCCATCAGGATCCGCATGCGCTGACGGCGGGCCATCTCGGGCTGATTGCGGCGCGGCTCCATGCGTTCGCGAAGCCAGCGGCGAATCCCCACGTCCTGAATGTGCATGTATTCGACGCCGATGGTCCGGCAATACGTTTCCTTCAACGCCGCGACGAGCTGGCCGAGCGTGGCCTTCTGCATGCCCACGAAATGGCTGACGTCGAAGTCGCGATCGAGATCCGCGTCGGTGAAGCCGAAGGCGGAAAGCTCGAGCGCGGGGATCGACGTGGGGGCGTTGCTGAGCGGATCGAGATTGGCGAGCAGATGTCCCTGACCGCGGAATGCGTCGATGAGGGAGACCACGCTCGTCTGCGACGACGTTGCCCCCGCCGAAGCCGCGTTCGGCGAAAGCTGGGTGTATCCAAGTTCGAAGCCATCGAAGAACCAGCGCCAGGATTCCGGCACGGAGCCGGAATCCTGGCGCCATTGCTGGTACATCTGTTCGAGGCCTTCGAGGTTGTATCGAGACGCAGCGCTAGGACGGCTCATGATCGGTTCCGATCAATCGGCATGGGTTGGAGAGATGCCGCAATATGGTTTGCTTCCGCCGATTGGGCGAGGCGGAGGTTTTCCTACCCTTATTTTAGCGAGCAAAACACACCTGCGGACGACGAATTTATCACGATCTTGGACGCAGTGCCCCGGAAAAAGCGGCAGGGCGTGCCGAAAGTTCCGAAAACAGGGGCGTTCCGGGTGGGCGATTCGGGGAAGGCGGGGAAAGCATGCGGTGTAATGGGGTAGTGAACATAGGTTTCGAATAATGGCGATAAGCGGACGTAATACAGACGATTCAACAGCGTTCGTTCTTCAATTCGAGTGAAGCATCCAAGCCCAGGGGCGAGCGCAGCGAGCTCCTGGGTTCAGTGCGTCGGAAGAGCAACGTGTCTTCGGTCTGGAACTCAAGAGCGTCGGAAGAGCAACGTGTCTTCGGTCTGGAACTCAAGAGCGTCGGAAGCGCAACGTGTCTTCGGTCTGGAACCCAGGAGCTCGCTGCGCTCGCCCCTGGGCTTTGAATTCTCGATGATTTTTTGTCACTTCTCTGCCGCTCCCTTTACCCGTTTCTCGAACGCTTTGAGCCCCTTCGCATATTCCGCTCGCCATTCCGCCACTGGCGGAACGGGCTCGCGGAACTTCACCATCTGGGCCACCGCGTCGCCGACCAAATAAGGCGTCTTGTCCCGGGATTCGCGGCGGCGGTGCGTCTCCAACCCCGCGAGGGCGGTGACGGCGGCGCCGAGGGCGGGGCCTTCGTCGCTGCGGAGCAACTCCAGCGGGCGATCGATCACTGAGGCGAGAATTTCGCACATGAGCCGACTGCGGGCAATACCGCCTGAGACCGTGATGCGGCTAATGGCTTGCCCCGCTTTCTCATGTTGCCTCACTCCTAGAGCAATCAGGTAAGCCAGGGCCTCCAGCGCGGCGCGGAACTTTTTGCCAGGTTCCCGAGGCGCCGCACCTTCCCATCCGAAGGTCTTCTTCGTGATGCCGACCGACGGTTCCGAATAGAGGAACGGCATCAGCACCGCGCCATCGCAGCCCGGCGAACATGCTCGGGCCTTTTCCTCAAGCCCGGCCCAATCAGGGTTCGCTCCGACGATGTGATTAATCAGCGAAGCTCCATTGGTGTAACAGCGCATCCAGAGGTAAGGGCCCCAGTTGAGTTTCATCGCATCCAGCGAATCGGTGCTGGGCGGCTGGTTCGACGAGGAGTTCACCACCGCGGACGTTCCGAGGATGATCGCCATCTGCCCCGCATCAACGGCTCCGCCTCCAACGAGCCCCGCTTGCTGATCGTCCGAGGTGGGAAACACGATCGGAGCGACCGAACCCAGGCCTGCCTCCAGGCGAAGCGATTCGCTGAGCGGGCCGACGGGTTGGAACTGATCGACGATCGTGGGCAGCTGATTCCATGCTTGATGGCGATACGTCTCGCTGGCAATCGCCTTCAGCATCTCCTGCCGCCATTGGCCCGTCCGAAGGTCCATCATGCCGGTGGACGCTGCCGACGAGACGCTGCAGGAATCGAAGTTCCCCGTGAGGTATCCCGCGGCCAGCGATCCATGCGACAGGCAGCGGAAGGTGCGGTTCCAATCGCTTTCGGGCAGATGCGTTTCGTCCTTCACGAGATGGCTGAGGCTGTAGCGTACCGCCCAGGGACCGCCGATCCGTTCGCGCACCTTCTTTTGGCCACCGAGCCGTTTAACGCCCACGGCGTGGTATTCGGCCAGGCTCTGATCGTTCCAGCAAATCGCCCGGCGAACCTGATTGCGGGATGCGTCGATCCGGCCATTCGTATGGTGCGTGGCCGAGATGCTCCCCGCGACCCAATGCCCGAGTCGCCCAAGGTCGCGGAGCTTCGAGGCCATCGCCCGGACCGTGCCCCGCGCCTGCCCTTCCAGTTGCGGCAGGTTGATTTCCGAAACGCCCCCTTCCGTCCACAGATCAGTGGTGAGACGAACATCCGCGACGACATTGCCTTCGACGTCGAACGCGAGGCATTTGACGCCGCTCGTGGAGAAATCCCATCCGGTGATGATGCTGTCGGGAGAAACGAAACGAAGCGATTCGGGCATTGCGGCAGCCTCGGAGAGAACGGAGCGAAACGGACCCGGAGATTAATGTCCCCAGCGACCGAAATCAACATGGTCCCGTCCAAACCCCGGGGTAAGCGCAGCGCACCCCGGGGATCCCCACCGTGCGCTGCGCTTACGGTGCGGCTTCGCGTACCATGAAGGAAGACTTACTTCATGGAGGCTTGCATGCGACCGCAAGAAGTGCTGAAGAAATCGCTCGCTTCGACCCAGTGGCTGCTCGGCGGCTATTTGGCCGACCTCGCGGATGCCGATCTGCAGATCGTTCCGGTTCCTGGCATGAACACCATTGCCTGGCAGCTGGGCCATTTGATCGCATCCGAGAAGGCGCTCGTATCCTCGAACTTGCCGCACGCCCAATTTCCGCCGCTGCCGCCGGTCGTCGAACGACTCGCCAAGGGGAATTCGGCGAAGGAATATCCGCAAGGGGGCGATCTTCCGAAGTCGCAATTGCTCGACCTGTTCAACAAGGTCCGCTCCGCCACGATCGCGGCCGTCGAGGCGGCCAGCGATACGGACCTTGAAAAGGCTACCGTCGGGCCCCTGGCTCCCATCGCGCCGAAAGTCGTCGATCTGCTTCTCGTCGTCTCCAATCACACGATGATGCACGGGGGCCAGTTCACCGCTGCTCGCCGCGCCCTCGGCAAACCGACGTTCGTGTAACTCATCGCGTTTTATCGTTTCGCGGCCGTATTCTCGCAGTCGCTTGCCATCGCCGAGTCGCCCCATGAGCACGCCTCCGGAACACAACGTCACGGGCATCGATTACTCGCAGCGGAGCCATTTCCGCTACGACGGCCCGCTGTTCGACTTTCATGCCCATGTGATGATCACGCGCCCGACCGATCCGCCGGCCGGGCCGCCCGTGGCCGAGGGTCCGGACCCCAGTTCGGATCAAGCGGAGGTGATGCTCGATGTCGGGCGCGAGTTCGGCATTCAGCACACCGTTTCGATGTGCCTGCCCGACGACATTCCGATGCTTCGCGAAAAGCTCGGCGACCGGATCAGCTTCAATGGCCAACTCGTGAGGTGGACCGCAGCCGAGACGGAGGAGGATGCGTTTCGCACGTTGGAACGCTTCCTCGAACTCGGCGTGCGCATGATCAAGCTCTGGTCCGCTCCCCGAGGACGAGACCGGGGCTTGTTCGTGGATGCTCCCTGGCGGATCGAAGGGGTGCGTCGCGCCGTGAAGGCGGGCGTTCGCATCGTCATGGTCCATGTCGCGGATCCCGACGCGTGGTTCCGCACCGTCTACGCCGATTCGGCCAAGTACGGCACGAAGCCGGACCAGTACGTCGGGTTTCGCCGAATGATCGAGATGTTTCCCGAGGTCCGCTGGATCGGCGCCCATATGGGAGGCGATCCGGAGCATCCGGAGCATCTGGCGGAAATGCTTGAGCGATATCCGAACCTCAGCTTCGACATGTCCGCCACCAAATGGCAGGTCCGCGAAGTTTCGCAAAGGCCCAAGGAGGTGCGTGACTTGGTCGTGCGATATGCCGATCGCTTCCTGTGGGGCAGCGATCTGGTCACGCGACACGGCTTGCCGCGCGAGCACTACGTGAGCCGATACTGGTGCCAGCGCACGTTGTGGGAAAGCGACTGGGAAGGACCAAGCCCGATCGCCGACCCGGATTGGAAACCGCAGCCGGGCGAACCTTCGACGCCGATGCTGCGCGGCATCGCCTTGCCGCGCGAGGCGCTCGACAAGATCTATTGGACCAACGCGAAAAAGCTGTTGGGACCAGGAAGCTGCTTAGATCGACTTGCAGATTGATGTGGCGACGAACGTCGCGAGCGGACGACCTGGCCAAGGCTTCTCGCGAAATAACCTCGCAGATTCGGCAATCTGGTCAAGCGAGTCGAGAAGACGCCCGCCGACGCGGCTCTCAAGCGAGCGCTCGCCGAAAAGACTGCCGACTTCGCCCGAAGGGCGGGTGAGTGCGGGTCCGGTGGTCCGCTGGTCCGGTGGTGTCGCTACGCTCAACCACGTCCGGTGGTGTCGCTACGCTCAACCACCGGCTACCTTATGTGACCCCTACCGGGGTCGATCGCAGCGAG
>JAIEPT010000366.1 GCA_019748295.1 Gemmataceae bacterium
GGCCGCGTCCGCAAGATCGTGGATATCGACGGCGCAGGAATTGGGCCCGCAGCGACGACACGGTTCGCGCTGGACAAGTGGAACAACACAAAGCTTATGCCGATCGGAACTGAGAACACCGACGTTTGGGCGGATCTCGACGGCAGCAACAGCTTGCAAGCTCGCTACTTCAGGGGCGACTTTGTCGATCAAATTCTCGGCCGTATCGAAGGCAGCAACCGCTATTGGCTTCTGGCAGACCACCTCAGCTCTGTGCGGGACGTCATCACGACCGGCGGCGTCGAGTCGATCGACTACGACGCTTGGGGCAATATCCTCCAAGACGACGCTTCACGGGGGCGGTACGGGTGGACGGGACGGGAGTATGACGTCGAAGCCGACCTCCAGTTCAACCGGGCTCGCTACTACGACGCTTCGACAGGACGGTGGATCAGCCAAGATCCGCTCAGCTTCGATGCAGGTGACGGCAATTTGTACCGGTATTCAAGAAATTCCATAACCACCACGTCTGATCCGAGCGGGTTACTTATCAAATCTATTACCCTCGACGGGCTAGATGAAGCAATCAAGACAATGCGCGAAGACCCCATTTTAGCTAAGGCAATGTTTCCTGGATTCAATTCTCAGTACAAGCATATTCCCGCTGAAGTGAAGTCAGTCGATGAAATTGCATTAGTGCAGCCTGTACTCTTCTACATAAAGAAGCACGATGAGGCCTCGTCCGTTAGTCAAGGTGGATTCTTCACTACAATGAGGATCGCGTTGGAGAATCAGATACCGGACCCTCTCGACGATGGATGGGTTTTCATTTCTGTTCAAGCCCGAAGATATAATGATGACAGAAGAAGGGTTGAGACAAAAGAGACTTTGACCGCGCTCGGCGTTCGCCAAGGCAAACTTGTTGGCAATAGCGATTTATTGCTTGAATATAACAGCGACAGAGTCGAGGCCCTGCCGGGTGTGGCTCCATTGCAAGGCGGCGAGGTGACGCTTTCGCTTCAGGTGGGATTTGGGATTCTAAAGGATGCAGCAGCGAGAAGGCAGCGACAGAAGTGGAACCCCTTCAATAATGCCAATCCCATTGCCCGGCGGTTAATTGACGGCGGGGTGAGAGATGACGTTGACTGGCTGCAGCCAGTACAAGGTGGCGTTAGTTTTGCCTTTGACCAGAAGGTAATCACGCGATTTAGATTTAGAATAAAAGACACGAATTTCGACATCCTTGCACCACAGGCATGATCTAAATGAAAATAAAGACAATGACTGTATCAGCGTTAGCCCTGATTTTGATGACGCTTTTTATTTTTGCGGCTTATCGTGTCGGATATTATCGCGGCAGTGAGTCGGCTCATGCGGCCAGTAAGTTGCACGAACGGTCCAGCGACAAGTCGCCGATTAGGCCGGCTCAAATTTACGAGATTCTCGGACAACCTCATACACTAATCGGCGTTGCGGGTCTTGCTGTGGAGTTTTTCAACCGCACCGATGTAACGATTCAGTTGGATCTAAATCGAGATGAGGTGATTGGAATCGAGAGTTCGAGCGACATTGGAAGGCCTTCTGGCCGCTAGTATAGATTTGGAGAAGCTGAAGATAAATGGGGCATCAACGATCATTCGGAGAGGAGAAAAGGAGACATTCAAGACATTCATCATTATTTTGACATGCAAAGATCGCTCGGACCGTTCGTGTTTTTTGATTCGCCGACACTCGGCACGTTGGTTTTCTGAACTCGCCGCCTTCAAACATCGGAGATACTGTTCATGCCCAGCTACGAAGTTAACGAACGCTCAGGACGCCTCGGAGGCACAAGTGCCAATACAGCACTTCCGGCCAATCTCGCCGTCTACGACGCGGACGGATCGATCCAGATCCAGCTTGTCGGCGACGACGCGGTTGCCGCTGATACGGTGCACGCGCGCTATGAGTGGCCGGGCCGGGAACACGATGCGGACATCGATCTGCAGTACAACCGGGCGTGTTGTTTCGATCCGCAGCCGGGTCGCTGGATTGAGTCCGATTAGTCCACGGGCCAGTTCGCCGCCATCGGCCGCTGGGCTAACGTTTGGTTCCAAGTCGTTCCTGTAGGTCCTTCCGCCAAATGGAATGAGGAGGGCGGAGTGAGAATGGATCGGGTATCGCTCAGCGGCACGAGCGGAGCGACGCTGCCATCTTGGTCGCAGTCAGTCAACGCCGTAGTCAAGACGACCTGCGACCGCGACGAGCAAGCGGTCGCGGAAGATTCCGGGGGCTCTTCGCTTCATGCGGTTTCTCCATTCGATTAAGTCGTTCTCTTTGCCCTCTTCGACCTTACCGCCGGTCTGCGGATGCTGAATGTTCCGGGCAACACCGAGACGATCTCATCGAGCACGATCACGTCACTACAGTTCTCTCGCTTTTAGGATTGCTGGAACGGTCTTCACCACCGCTCTTCGCGATTCTTGCGTCTTGGGCATCAAAGGGCCGAGGTAACCGCAAAACGGACCCAGTTCCTACGAATTGGGTCCGTTTTCGTGGCACAAAGTGGGACGTTTTCGGGCCTTTTGCGCCGTAGGAAAACAAGCTTCAAGAGGCGGTATTGCCTACCTAACATGCTTTGCCAGAAGGTATTACGTTTTGCCGCAGCCAGCTAAGGCATCCAAAAGCGGGTGGGACAAATCGTCTCACCGTTCCACCCTTCGCGATACCGTCTGCCGCCATACCGGCTTTGGCCCCGCATACCCGTCGAGCTTTATCCAGGGAAAATCCTTCTCTACCACGGCAGTGGATCGATCCACCTCAAGATGGCCCGCGCCGCAGTGCGGGCAAGCGTCGAAGAAGCGAGGCAGATCGTACCAGGGCGGTGGTCCGACTCCCTGAATGTGTCCTGGCAGCAGCTTCCATTCGCTGAGCGGCGGAGCCTTTTGCTCGGGCGTCGCCAAGCCGCATTGGCGGCGGACGTTGACGTTGTAGCCCACCTCAGGAGATAGCCACGCATGGCAAATGGCGGCCATCGGTTGCGGTGCGAACTTCGGCATCCGCGAGGTGCCATGTTCGAGAGAGCCGAGCCACCCGGCGAGCATCCCGGTACGATTGTCGAGCCAACTCTCCCAAGCTTTCACGATCGCTTGCCGCTCCTCTTCCGACAGCAAAAGCCACGCGCCGTGGAGCAAGCGCAGGTTCAGGTTCCAGACCTTCTTGACCCGCCGCCAGTACTCGTCCACTTCCGGCGGAGGCTCGGGCGGCTTGGGGAGCAGGGCGTCGAGGCGGTCTAAGCGGTGCTTGAAGGAGAGCATGGGCAAAGTCCTCAATGGGGAGGACTCGACGGTAGCCTAAAGGCGGAAGCCGCCGCAAACGCGCCGTGCGGGCAGGCTGCCAACAATTGACAAGGCGGCAATTGCCTCCGACAATCCGCTTTGCCCTCGATAAAAAGGTTCCACCCGTCCCGTCTCCTCCATTTCAGCTAGACCCTAGGAACGATGCGAGTAATGCAATGCGGCGTCTCCTTCATTGGCTAGTGGCTTGTTGCGTCCTCAGCACTGTTGCCTGCGACGCAAGGCCGCCCGCAAAGCCGACATCTGTTCCGATTCCTATTCCCTCGAACCTGGAAGTTTCCGAAGCAGCAAAAAAAGACACGTCCACCGTAGAAGCTACTGAGGCACGTAAGCGCCCGCATATCATCTTGACCCCCAGCGCGGAAAAAGAAGTGACCAGACTGATCAAGGCGGAGGATGGCCCCGAAGAACATCTAAAAGTTTGGGTAGACGAATCGTTCCGCATTCAGTTTCGACTCGCAACGAGGTTCGACACGCCCGAAGACGAGTCTTTTTTCTGCGGCTGGCCGATGGTCGCAATCGATCCGAAGAGCGCATTGCGCATTCCACTCGAGACGACAATTGACTTCATCGAGGTAAAGGGGAAGAAAGGCTTTTGCGTCTTGCCTCCGAACGTCAGCAACTTTGAGCCTGAATTGAACGTTAAGCTTGGCTGAGGCGCGTCGCGGCTTTAAGACCAAGGTGTTCGCGAGCGAGAGGAAAAAGCAACCGGTAGACCGGCCCCCGCCTAATGGAGAGTTGCGGCTCATCCGTTACTCGTCTCCCGTGGGCGAGCTAGCGGCTTACGTCAGCCACGATCCCAAAGATGGCAAGAAGCATCCAGCAATCGTCTGGATGACGGGAGGGGACTGCAACACCATTGACGAGGGTTGCTGGCGAGAAGGTACACGCGGCATCAATTTCTTGGCAAGCGAATATCGAAAGAACGGCATCCTCACGATGTTTCCGTCGCTCTGCGGCGGCAACGACAATCCTGGGTTGAAGGAGGGCTTTCTGGGCGAGGTCGACGACGTGCTTGCGGCCGCAGACTATCTGAGCACGCAGCCGTTTGTCGACCCTAACCGCATTTATTTGGGCGGACATAGCACCGGCGGGACTCTTGTTCTCTTAACCGCAGAATGCACAGAGCGGTTTCGGGCTGTCTTCAGTTTTGGTCCCATTGAGGATGTTGTGCTTTACGGGGCAGCTATGAATCCGTTTCCACTGTCGGACCCTCAGGAACTTCGGGTCAGATCGCCGCAGCGTTGGCTTCATTCCGTCCGCTCACCGACATTCGTAATTGAGGGCGTCAAAGGAAACCGTGAAGCCATCCAGGCATTGGCGAAGCGATCGAAGAACCCAAAGGTGGATTTCATTGAAGTTGGAGGCGCCGACCACTTCACCGTCCTTGGTCCCGCTAACGAAGTGATTGCGAAAAAGGTCGCAGCGGACGTAGACCAGCAATGCAACTTGTCGTTCACGGCCGAAGAGTTTGAGAAGTCGCGGCCAAAATGAATGGCCGAAAGGCCACGCGTGCCAAGAGAATCCCCGGCCGCAGTCGAACGGATCGTTCAAGAATAAAGCGGGTGAGTTCAACCCGCCCGCCGCTGCTGATCCGCATCCAGCCGTTGCTCCAGCGACGCCATCCGCTCTTCCATCTCCGTCTGCTCCCGAAGCTTCGCCGCCAACTCGATGACGGTCCGTGCCGCGCCTAGCCGTGTGGCAGGAGGGTTCTTGGCCCCGATGAGGTCAAGAAGTGCCTTGCTGGCCTCCAGTGACCCTGCGGAGAGGATAGCCGTCGCACGCTTAACCAAGTCGGCTTTCGCTTCGCGGTATTGCTTGGCGAACTTGGGATTGGCCAGCCGCCTGTATCCGGCACTACGCGACATGCCCGCCTTCCTGGCGGCCGCGTCCATGCTGGCGCCACACAGCAATGCTTGCAGCAGGATTTCGTCTTTCGATTGGCTCTCAGTCATGGGACGCACCTCGGGCTAAGTGTCCGTGTCGTTCTCTCCGCCCCAGTCGTGCCGCCCCTGAATCACGGCCATGTACTCGGGATACTTCTGCGGAAACTCCGCATCCTCGCGATCCAGCTCCGCCGCAATCGCCAAAGCCTCCCGTCGCTCGTGTGCGGCCACGTCCGGCGGAAGCTTGGGCCACACCACCTTCGGCTCGCCGTGCTTCATCGCCTCCAGTTCGGCTAGCAGCTCGTGAAGGCGCCAGGAACGAATGCGGTCGATGAGCGGCCGGGCGTTGACCTTACTGGCTAACCGCTGTTCCAGATCCGCCAACCGGGCTGCTGCCTTCCGCTTCACGACGCACGCTCCGCCTTTTTGCCGGTGAAATGCTCCCACCGCTTCACGATGACGTCGCAGTATTGGGGGCTCAGCTCCATTCCGCAGCACCGTCGGCCAAGCTGCTCGCACGCGATGAGGGTGGTGCCGGAGCCGAGGAAGGGGTCGTAGACGAGGGCCTGCGAGGCCGTGCTGTTCCCGATCTGGTAGGCGAACATCGCGACGGGCTTCATCGTCGGATGAACGTCGTTGGCGTTGGGCCGGTCGACCTCCAGCACCGTCGTTTGCTTGCGGTCGGCGTACCACGAGTGGGCCGCCCCTTCCTTCCAGCCATACAAGCACGGCTCGTGAATCCAGTGGGAATCCTGTCGTCCAAGAACCAGTGCCTGCTTCTTTCAAATCAGGCACTGACGAACCGCCTGCCCGCAATCCTGCACGGCGGCGCGGAAGTTATAGCCTTCGAGGTCGGCGTGCCAGATGTAGAAGGCGGCTCCCGGCTTCATGGCGTCGAAGGCAAGGCGGAAGGCCGCGACGAGGAACGCTCGAAACTCGGCGCCTCCCATGGAGTCGTTTTCGATTGTCAACGCATCCTTCGTTTTGCCGGTGTAGGCCACGTTGTACGGCGGATCGCTGAGCCACAGATCAGCCATCTGCCCGTTCATCAGACGAGCCACGTCCTCGGCCTTCGTGCTGTCGCCGCACAACAAGCGATGCTCGCCAAGCAGCCACAGATCCCCCGGCTGCGTGATGGCTGGCGGTGCTTCGGGAACGGCGTCCGGATCGGTGAGGCCTTCAGCGGGTGGGCCCTCGATGTAGCTGGCGATTTCGTCGGCGGAGAAGCCGGTCAGGTCCAAGTCGAAGTCCTGCTGCGCCAGCTCCATCAGCTCGGCCGTCAGCTTGTCGTCATCCCACGAGGACAGCGTCGCAGTTTGGTTGTCGGCGATTCGATACGCCCTCACCTGGGCTTCGCTGAGCCCCTCGGCGACATGGACAGGCACCCTCTCTAGGCCGAGCTTCAGGGCGGCCTTATGGCGGGTGTGGCCGACGATGATGACGCCCTGGGGGTCGATGACAATGGGCTGGCGAAAACCATACGCTTGGATCGACTTCGCGACCGCCTCCACCCCGGCGTCGTTGAGCCGAGGGTTACCTTCATACGGCTTCAGGTCTTGAGGTCTCCGCTGCTCGACATACATGTCGATGCTCCTTGCTGGATTCTGGACATACGTGCTTCTTGCTCCGCCCGCCGCCGTTCTTCTTCCGCCTTCTGCTGTGCCTCCCACTGAGGCTTCAGCCTCTCCATCTTCACCCACGCCTTCAGCGTCAAGAAGGTGTTGCCCGGCACCTTCATGCGTTGACGATGAGCCTCCTCAGCCGTGATTCCGTTCTCCGCCAACCACTGCATCAGGCGTTTTCTCTCCGCCAAGAACACCGGCAAGCCCGGCCAACCGCTCGGATCGGGCGCCGGACACCGCTTCTCCGCACGTAATAATCGCTGCTTGATGCCCATGGCAAATCTCCAGGCACCAAGCATAACGGATGCTGGATGTTCGACCGCCTCATCGGCGTCGGTGCGCGAACTTCAGTATCCACGACGTATCGGCCCCTGTGCACATCACCTCGGCCAGCCGAGCGAACGCGTTTTGCACCTGCTTGCCATGGACCGGATCGCGCAGCGCCGCCGCGATGGCGTTGGGCGAGTCTCGCCGCTGGTCGGGGTCAGGAGGGGGAAGCTGAAGCGGGATAGCTCCGAGTTCAGCCAAGATCGGCACGCCATCGGGGTGCTTCGTCCACGATTTGTCGACGGGCTCAGGGATCGCCTTGGCGGCGAGGTGTTCGAGGCGGGCAAGGCGGGCGTTGCGGGGCATAGCGGGCACCAGGGGTTCGAGGTGGCCCGATTGTAATTGGGGGTGCAAGTGATTCTGAGGTGCGTGATCGGGGCCGAAGGGAGGAACCGAAGGGATCGCCTGCATGACGGCGACGAACCAAAGACCATCATTCCGTGCCAGATCGTTTTCTGGAACATTCCAAGGAATGAGGCTTTTTCTGGAATTCCCAGGCAATCTCACGCATGGTAACATCCTGAACGTCGGAGCCTTGAACCGCTAAGAAATGGCGGTTTTTCTGCGGAATTGTTGGGTTCATGCTGAAAACCGGACACGGCGAAACGACCGCATCACACCCATGAGGTCGGAGGTTCGAGCGACCCGCGGTCATCAGACCGCAGACCCATTGAGGGTGCACGACGCGTGGATTGTGGGCCGCGCGAACCAAGCGAACGCGGTCATTTAACCGCGGACCAACATCGCCACGTGGCTCCAATGGCTTCGGCTAGAGCTTTTCAGCTTGGGGGTGACGTACGCATCCAACTGATGTCATTCGTGACAGAGTTTAAGGAAACATAGCCTCCCGTGGCCAAAGCCCCTTGGCCAAATTGGCCATCCGTCGTCTTGATGGCGGCAAGATCGCCTTAATCCCGGCCCTTTCCGCGGCATTATTGGTTGAGGGATCGATAGCTCCCTCCTCAAAGAGCCCCGAGAGAGCGTTCTCCACGAACGTCATCTCGGGGCCGCTTTGTTTCCTCTTTCGCGAAAGGAGCCCCGTTGTCGCACATCGTTTCGATAAAGACGCAGGTCCGAGACCCCGCCGCAATCTCGGCCGCGTGCCGAAGGCTGAATGTCCCGGAACCCCAGCAGGGAACCGCCGAACTCTTCGAGGGGCCGGTAACCGGCTTGCTGCTTATGCTGCCCGAATGGCGGTATCCGGCCGTTATCGACATCGCGAAAGGCGAAGTCCGCTTCGACACCTTCGAAGGCCATTGGGGCGACCGCGCGCATCTCGATCGCTTTCTTCAGGCCTACGCGGTCGAGAGGGCGAAGCTGGAAGCACGCCGGCGCGGCTGCCTGGTCCAGGAGCAGACGCTCGCTGACGGCTCGATCCAGCTTCGCATCGCGGAGGCGGCCTGACATGACGTTGCCCCGCCGCCGGATCATCCGGCCAACGCCAATTGCTCTTCCGACCCCAAAGCTCGAACGCTTGGGGGAGCGGCTTGCGGCCGAAGAAAAGCTCCTGCACCGCTGGATGAGCCGCCTGCGGCGAGCGTTCCACGCCGTCGAGAAGCAGCAGCGCACCATCGCGCGGCTGCGGAAATCCATTTTGAACGCGGAGGCCCTTGCGTGAATCGCGTCATCGACGTGACGATCTCGCCCCAAGGCGAGGTCTCGATCCAGACCGTCGGCTATTCCGGAAGCTCCTGCCAGGAGGCAAGCCGCTTTCTGGAACAAGCCCTGGGCATTCCGAGAAGCGACCGAAAGACGCCCGAGTTCTACCAGACCGCCGAGGCCACCCAGCAACAACAGCAGTAGTCCGCCGTTCGATCCGTTCACCCAAGCCCCATGGCGCGTGTCGCCCTGGGGCTTTTTCGTTTTCGGGCCCGATTTGAAAGGAGATCGCCATGCTTCAACATTTGGTTCTTGTCTGCATGATGGCGCTGTCGTTGTTCTTCGCCGGATGCGACGGCCGCCGCCCGCCCCTCACGGACTTCGACCAAGGCTTCAACGCCGGCATCGTGGCGGTGCGCGAAGCCCGAAAAGAATGGGGAATCCTGGGCGATGCCGCCGCGATGGTGGGCCAGATCGGCCCTGCCGACAAGCACAAGTCCGCCGACTGGAACGCCGGCTTTCGCGCAGGCATCAATGCCGATTATTCTTCACGCGGCCAAGAATGACGTATTTACTGGGCAGCTGGATCATGTTCTACTAATTCTCTCGAGAAC
>JAIEPT010000352.1 GCA_019748295.1 Gemmataceae bacterium
TGATACTGCCGCTTGCCTCTCGCGGAGCGAGAGGGCTACATAGAAGAGGAAAGCGGATGAATGCCATGCTGTCGCGTTTGATACTGCCGCTTGCCTCTCGCGGAGCGAGAGGGCTACATAGAAGAGGAAAGCGGATGAATGCCATGCTGTCGCGTGTGATACTGCCGCTTGCCTCTCGCGGAGCGAGAGGGCTACATAGAAGAGGAAAGCGGATGAGTGCCATGCTGTCGCGTGTGATACTGCCGCTTGCCTCTCGTGGAGCGAGAGGGCTACATCGAAGAAGGCTACATAGCGTCACCAAATGTAATCATCGAGCCAACGCCGGCTGGCGGGATCGAGTCGATCGAGGTTGCGAACCGCATAGCGCACGCCCTGCGCGTCCGCGATCACGACCCAGCCGTTCGGCATGCGGCGAACATCCTCGTCGCTGTTGAGCGTGAAACGCACGGGGCCGTGGTCGGTTTCCACTTCCCATTCGGTCGGTTGAATGCTTCCTTTTACTTGAACGATCCGCTCGATCGTCGGCAGGAAATGGCGGCGGGTCAGCTCCGCTTCCAGAGTTCGCCGCAAATCCGGCGGGAGCGTCGCGAGATCATCGACCCACATGACCTCGCGCCCCTCCGCATCGACGATGGACACGAAGCGATCGGGATCGGTCGCGGGGAAGGAGCGGACGGCTTCGACGCCGACATGAGTGGCGTCGTCCGTCATGGTCAGTACGAGCCGGCCGAAGGGGTCGTAATGAAGGCGAAACGGCGTTTCCATGTCACGCTCCCACCGCTTGCGGCGTCGCCTGGGCCATGTGAAGGGTGGCGTAGGCGCCCCCCTTCGTCATCAAGTCGGCATGATCGCCCACTTCGACGATGTTGCCGCGCTCGAGGACGACGATGCGATTCGCTCGCCGCAGGGTGCTGAGCCGATGGGCGATGGCGATGGTCGTTCGGCCTTCGATCAGCGTTTCGAGGGCGGCCTGAATTTCCTGTTCGGTCTTGGTGTCCACCGAGGAGGTCGCTTCATCCAGGATCAGGATGCGAGGGTCGATCAGCAGGGCACGGGCGATCGAGATGCGCTGGCGTTCGCCGCCGGACAGCGATTGGCCCCGTTCGCCGACGATCGAATCGTAGCCGTCAGGCAAGCGCAGGATGAACTCATGGGCGCGGGCCGCACGTGCTGCGGTGATGATTTCGGCCCGCGTCGCGCTGGGCTTGCCGTAGGCGATGTTCTCCGCGATGGTTCCATAAAAGAGGAAAGGATCCTGCAAGACGATGCCGATGTTGCCGCGATAGCTTTCGACCGGGAAGGAGCGGATGTTGGTCCCATCGACCAGGATCGCCCCCTCGGCCACGTCGAAGAATCGGCAGATCAGGTTGATGAGCGTACTCTTGCCGGCGCCGCTGTGCCCGACGAGGCCGATCATTTCCCCGGGTTGGATTGTTAGGTTGAGTCCATGCAGCACCTCGCGGGTGCCGTATTTGAATCGCACGCCTTGCAGTTCGATCTTCCCCTGGAGTCGTCCGGGTTCCACCGGCTTTTCAGGCTCCGCCACGCTCGGCGAGCGATCGAGGATCTCGAAGATGCGTTGAGCGCTGGCGGCAGCCCGTTGCACGTTCGAGAAGATGCGGATCATCGACTCGCTGCGAGCGTAGAAACGCGTGATGTATGCCAGGAATGCCGTCAACACGCCGACGGTGATGAGCCCGTGATAGACGCGATACGCTGCAAACGCCCAGACGAAGAGCAAGCCGAGCGTGGTGAGGAAGGAGACGATGTTGCCGAAGAAGGACCACATGAAGTTATTGCGGTCGTTGGCGGAAAGCACTTGCTGGTTGCTGACCTCGAAGCGCTGAACTTCGCGTGATTCTTGGGCGAACGCCTTCACGACGCGAATGCCGGGAATGGTGTCGGCCAACACGCTCACCATGTCAGCCCAGGCGATGCTGGCGGCCTGGTAGCCTTTGAGGAAACGCGTGCGGGCCCAGGTCACGAGCCAGACGATGAGCGGGAACGGAACCAAGGTGGCGAGGGCAAGGTAGGGATCGATGAGGAGCAAGATCGCCGCGGTCATGACGATCATCAGCACGTCGTTGGCGAAATCGACGAGGTGGGTCGAGAGGAACGTGCAGAGGCGGTCCGTGTCGCTGCTGATGCGGGAGACGAGGTCGCCGGTCCGTTTGCCGCCGAAGAATTCGAGCGACAGCTTTTGCAGATGGGCATAGGTGCGTTGGCGAAGCTCGGCCGAGATGCGTTCGCTCACTCGAGCCGACTGGTAGGAGCGGGCCCAATCGAGCAGCCAGGAGACGACGGCGGCAGCGACGAGGCCGCCGAGATAGACGTAGATCAGCGAGAAGGGGACTTCCTTCCCTTCCTGTCGCGGGATGAGCACTTCATCGAGCAGCGGCTTCGTCAGGTATGGCGGGATCAGGCCGGCGGCAGTGCTGGTGAGCGTCAGCAGGAAGACGAAGATGATCATCCGCCGTTGCGAGGTGGCGAACGTCAGCAGGCGAAAGAGCGAAAAGGCGGCATTCGCTTCCTGCGGCGGAAAACAGGCGAGGCAACGGTCGGCTTCGGGCGGGACGGTGGCGCCGCAACTGGGACAGACCGACGTGGTGAGTGGGACGCCGGTGACTTCGGACTCCCATTTCTGAACGAAGACGCGGGCGAGTTGGAAAAGCCCCGAGGTGAATCGCCAGTGAGCGACCCGCCCCTCGTCGCCGACCAGTTCAAGGGCGCCGATGGCTCCCTGTTCTTGGAGGCGAAGCACCGGCTTGGGAGCGAGCGGCCAATCGCCGACGCGACCGCCGTCGGAGGCGAAGGCGAGCAGGCGGCGGTTCGTCAGCAGCAAGCGTTGCGGTTGAAATCGCAGGTCGTTCGCGAGATCCGCGGCGAACCAGGCGACGGCGCGTTCCCCCTCGCCAAGCTGTCCCGCCAGCGTTCGCCAAGCTTCGGGCAATGCCGTCCTATCCGCAGTCCCGTTCACGAACATCTCCGCATGCGAAACCCGCGGTCCGTTCCTCGCATCATACGCGTCGATGCGGCCTCTGTTGCGGGGTAGGGGTTGTTTCCGGACCCTCAGTCTTCCGCTTTGCGGCCTAGCGAGCCCAGGGCTTTCTCGGAACGCTAAGCCCCAAGCGGAAGACGAGGTTTCGGAAATAGTCCTTTTGCGGATGAATTTTTCGTCGCCCGCCGGCGTCAAGGTTGGGCCAACCTTACGCCGAAACGAAGAAACTCGCTCCGCCTACATGGTAGTTTCAATGTTTCTCCATTTTGCCCATCTTGACATTAACGTGCGGATTTCTAATCCATCGCGTACTTACAAGAAACTGCGAAGGAATGGATTGGGCGCTTCACGGGTCGAGCGAAAACCTTGACGTTCGTAACGGGGCCGCATCCCCGAATTACTTGAATTCCTCGCCGATTCTGCTGGTTTTCCGACATCGAAGGTCTTAATAATACCCCCCGCTTGCAACCCCACGCTGCGAAAAAACCATGACGGGAATGGAAATCCAACGCATTCAGGCCCTACGCGGCGTGAATATCTGGGCGCGTTTTCCCGTGCTGGAAGCGTGGGTCGCCCTGCATGATCTCAAGGAGATCGCATCCAGCGAAATACCTGGGTTCAACGACCGCCTCAAGGCATTTCTGCCGACGCTCGTCAAGCACCGCTGCTCGGCAGGGACTGAAGGCGGCTTCCATGCCCGCCTTGAGCGCGGAACTTACCTAGCACACGTTCTCGAGCATGTTGTTCTTGAGTTGCAATCGCTTGCGGGGACCGAAGTCGGCTACGGCAAGACTCGCCTCACCAACCAGGACGGCGTCTACAAGATCGGCATCGAATACGCGGACGAAGAGATGGGCCGGCTCGCTTGCGAGTTGGGCCGTGATCTATGCATGGCCGCTGTCCAAGATGCGGCATTTGACGTACTGGGCGCGGTTGCCAAGCTTCGCGCGATCGCCGAACAGAATCGCCTTAGCCCGATAGCGACCGATATTCTTCTCGCCGCGAAGAAGCTTGGCGTGCCCGCGACGGTCCTCGATCCGGGCGGCCTGCTGCAACTGGGACAGGGGGCCAAAGGCCATCGCATTCTCGATGGGCAAACCGATCGCTCTTCGGGCGTCGGCGTCTCCATCGCGTATGATCGTCAACTCACCCGCGAGATTCTGCACTCGGTCGGCGTTCCGACTCCCTGGGGCCGTTCGGCATCTTCCCCCGAAGAAGCATGGTCGACGGCGGAGGAAATGACGCTGCCCGTGGTCTTGCGGCCCCGCTACGTGAAATCACGCAAGTCGCCGATCGGGCCCGCCAGCACGCAAGAAGAAGTGACGGCTGCGTTCGACCGCGCGTACCAGCAAGAAGGCTGGACGCCGCTGATCGACCATGTTGTGCCGGGCGATGAATATCGTTTGCTGATGATTGGCGGCCGATTGGTTGCCGCCCTCGATGCGACTGGCGTCCATGTAGCCGACAAGGTTTGTGCTGGGATCGTCGAACGCGCCGCGGACGCATTGGCTGGCCTGCGGATCGATGTGGCTGAAGTCGAGATCGTCGCTCAAGACCTGGCCAAGTCGCTCGAAACGCAGGGCGGCGTGGTTCTCGGCGTCGTTGCTCCGCCCCATTACAACGACTATCTCCAAGCGACCGGCGGCTCGCCGAACCTGATCGGCGAAGCTCTGGTGCAGCTTCTCTATCCCGAAGGCCGCGGCAGCCGAATTCCCGTCGTCAGCGTGACCGGCACCAACGGCAAGACAACGACCACTCGGCTCGCCGCTCATTTGCTGAGCCAGGTGTGGGCGCCGGTCGGCATGACTTGCACCGAAGGCATCTGGATCGGCGATCGCCGGATCACAAAGGGCGATTGCAGCGGGCCCAAGAGCGCGAAGGTCGTGTTGCAGCATTCGCAATCGCGAGCCGCGGCGGTGGAAACGGCTCGCGGCGGCATTCTTCGCGAAGGGCTCGGCTTCGACCGCTGCGACGTTGCCATCGTCACCAACATCGAAGGCGGCGACCACCTCGGCGCCTCCGACATCGATACGGCCGAGCAACTGGCCTACGTGAAAGCCACCACCGTCTGGGGCGTGGCCAAGTGGGGCGCCGCGGTATTGAATGCTGCCGACCCGCTCGTCGTCGACATGAAGCAGTATTGCGACGGCTCGGTCATCTACTTCGCGCTCTCAGGCGATCATCCCGTCGTGGCCGAGCATCGAGCTTCGGGCGGCCGTGCCGTCTTCACGCGAAGCAATCGCCTCATTTTGGCGGATGGCTCAGACGAAATCGACCTCATTGGATTTGAGGAAGTTCACCTGACCCAGGGCGGCCGGGTCGGGTTTCACGTTGAGAACGCACTTGCCGCGACTGCGGCGGCGTGGTTCCTGGAAGTTCCGCTCGATTCTTTGCGAAATGGGCTCCGCACCTTCCGCGGCGGCATGGATCAAGCCCCCGCCCGCTTCAATCTTCTGAACGTCCAGGGCGTGAGCGTTGTCCTGGATTACGGGCACAACGTCTCGGCCCTGCACCGCCTCCTCGAGGCGATGAAGGATTTTCCGCATCCCTTTCGCACGGTGGTATATTCCGCCGCCGGGGATCGCCGCGACAGCGACATCATCGAGCAGGGAGAACTGCTCGGCCAATTCTTCGATCGGGTCATCCTCTACGAAGACACGTACCTCCGCGGCCGCAAGGTCGGTGAAATTTCCTCGCTGTTTGGCCAGGGAATTGCTCGGGGGGGGCGTGCAACGGAAGTGCGAACCATCATCGGAGGAATGCTGGCCATCGAAGAGGCGATGGCGGCATGCGCTCCTGGCGACCTGCTCGTGGTCCAACCGGACCGGATCGACGACGGAGTTGCCCTTTTGAAGCAGTTTCTCTCCAAGGGAGGTCGAGAAGTCACGATGAGCGAGATGTTGACGGCAAACCCTAAATCGGCGCCCGCGGCCGAGCATGCGGCGGGCGCTCAGGTTGAGATTCGCGAGAATCGCCTGGGCAAGGCCGCTTACGCTGGACGCGCTTTCCGCGCCGGCGAACTGATTGCCTCGGGCTGGGGCCCGACCACGACGGTGCGTTCCATGCACACGATTCAGATCGACAGCGATCTGCATCTGGTGCCTCCGTCGCCGATTCGATTCTTCAACCACGCCTGCGAACCGAATTGCGGCATCCTGATCCGCAGCGGCGTGGAAGGCCTGGAAATCCACGCGCTTCGCGATATCGACGAAGGCGAAGAGATGACGCTCGACTACGAAACCTTCGAGGTCGAGTTCCAGTCCCTCACCGGCCCCTGCCTTTGCAGCACGGATGGTTGCCGCGGTTCGCTGAAGGGATACAAGGGCTTGCCGAAGGATCTCCGCGAGTACTACGGCCAATACATCGCGCAGTATCTCCGCGACTCGAAGATCCCCGCGGAAAAGCGCCAGCACGCGAACGTGTAGGCGATTGCCGGTATCATTTGGCGACGGAAGCCCATCAACGCTTCCGTCGCTTTTTCGTCTCATGTGCGATAGCGTTGCTGCCGTTCCGAACCGTCGCGCCTCATTCTCTCCTGCGCCACGAATTCTTACTCTAACCCCAACGGATCCGCAACCGATCGAGCACCGGTTCGCAGCCTGAGTACACGCGATGCAATTCGGCCGAATATGGACCATGCGCGGACCGAATCGGTGGGCTCCCATCCCCGTGATCGAAGCGGAACTGGATCTCGGCGACAAGGCGAGCCTTCGCCCGTCGGCCCCGTCGTTCGCTGCTCGATTGAACGCCTTGCTCGATGCTGGCGCGGCGCCGTCGTCCCAGCACGCGCATTTTGCCGACTCCTTGCTTGCGATCATCCAGACCATGCAACGTCGGCTCGAATGCGGCGTTTCGTTTGGCGAAGTCGTTTCCACGCCGCGTGCGGGCTACTATCGCGTCGTGTTCGCCCATGACGATGAGACGCTCGGGAAAGCCTGTCTTCAGGTTGGCTTCGATGCCATTCGAGCGATCGCGAAGGGTGAAGAGTTCGACTTGCTCAGACGTTTGGCGGGGTTGCGGGATCTGGCTCATCAGATGCGCCTTGGTCCCAGCACTCGCGCCATTGTCGAAGCAGCGAATCGCCGCGGCATTCCGACGCGGCGACTTAACGAAGGCAGCCTTGTCCTCCTAGGTTGGGGCGTTCGACAGAAACGCATCTGGACCGCCGAAACCGACGACACGCCGGCTCTCGCGGAGATCATTGCCCAGGACAAACAGCTTACGCGAAATCTTCTTTATGCCGTCGGCTGCCCGATTCCCTGGGGACGACCCGTGCACTCGGCCGATGACGCCTGGATTGCCGCGGAAGAGGTCGGCGTGCCGGTGGTGGTGAAGCCGCAGTTCGGCAACCAGGGCCGCGGCGTGGCGACGAATCTGCATACGCGCGAGCAAGTCGCGGCAGCCTACGAGGCAGCGAAACAGGAAAGCGCACACATCGTCGTCGAGACGCACCTGCAAGGAAACGACTATCGACTGCTCGTCGTGGGCAACACCCTTGCCGCCGCTTCGCTCCGCGAACCGGCCCATGTCGTCGGAGATGGGCGAGCCACGATCAACGAGCTGATTGCGGAAATCAACAAGGACCCGCGCCGTTCCGATGGCCATGCGACGCCGCTCAGTTTCCTGAAGATCGATGCCGTTGCAACCCAGGTCCTCGCGGAACAGGGCTTCACGCCGCAATCGGTTCCGCAGGCCGGCCTGAAGGTCCTCATTCGTCGCAATGCGAACCTGAGCACCGGCGGCACTGCAACGGACGTCACCGATCTCGTCCACCCGGAAGCGGCCCTGAATGCAATCGAAGCAGCTCGCGCGATCGGGCTCGACATTGCCGGAGTCGATGTTGTCGCCGCCGATATCTCGCGTCCTTTGCATGAGCAACGCGGCGGCATCGTCGAGGTCAACGCGGGGCCGGGACTTCGCATGCACCTGGAGCCTTCGGGCGGACAGCCCCGGGATGTGGGAGCGGCGATTATCGATGCGTTGTTCCCGAATGGCGGCGTTGGCCGAATTCCGATCATTGCCGTCACGGGCACCAACGGCAAAACGACGACGACACGGCTGATCACGCATCTCTTCCGCAAGGCGGGCAAATATGTTGGCATGACCTGCACCGACGGCATTTGGCTCGATGGCCGCCGCACCGAGACTCGCGATTGCTCGGGACCACACAGCGCGCGATCCGTGCTGCTGAACCCGAAGGTGGAAGTCGCCGTGCTCGAAACGGCCCGGGGCGGCATTCTTCGCGAAGGCCTGGCGTTCGACGAAGCGGCGGTCGCGGTCGTCACGAACCTCGGCAAAGGCGATCACCTGGGGCTTCGCGGCGTGGACACGCTCGAGGAGTTGGCCCATGTGAAACAGGTGGTCCCCGCCGCTACGGCCCCGTCGGGCACGGCAGTGCTCAACGCGTCCGATCCGTTGGTCGCGGCGATGGCCAGCGCCGTTCGAGGCCGAGTGTTGTTCTTCGCGTTGGACGAAAAACAGCCGATCCTCGCCGAGCATCGCAATCGCGGCGGGCTGGTTGCATTCGATCGAGAGGGAGTGCTGTTTCTCGCGGAAGGCCCGCAGGAAACCCGCTTGGTAGCCGCGACCGAGTTGCCCTTCGCGCCAAAGGGCCGTGTCCCATTTCAAGTGGAAAACGCGCTTGCTGCGGCAGCGGCGGCGTGGCGAGCGGGCTTATCGATTGACGCGATCTGCGAAGGCTTGCGGACGTTCCAAGGAAGCGCGGACGATGCCCCAGGCCGATTCAACGTGCTTCGCGCGAAAGGCGCCGTGGCGATCGTGGACTACGCTCACAATCCATCCGCCGTCCACGCACTCGTCGCGGCGCTGGATGCGTTCGACGAACCGCATCGCACCTTGGTCTTCGCGGGATGCGACCGTCGCGACGAGGACTTGATCGCCATGGGTCGTGCCGCCGGCGACGCCTTCGACCGTGTCGTGCTCTATGCTGATTGGGGTCACGCGGGCCGAGCTGACGGCGAATTGAATGCGCGATTGAAGGACGGTTTGGCAGAAGGCAAGCGAGTTCGCGAAGTCGTTGAACTTCCGACGGAACGAGAGGCAATCGACAAGGCTCTCGGGGACCTCGTCGCGGGAAGGCTTGCTGTTTTCGGAGTCGAAGCCATCGAGGAATCGCTTGCCTACGTGCGGCAGAGGATCGGATCGGCTTAGTTGAAAGGCCGCAGCGGCACGACGCACTGTAGGGAACGCCCTCCGTGGCGTTCCGCCAGACTGGACGCGTCCGAATAGACAATGCCCCACTGCCGCGACATCGAGATCGAATCTCCGCGAACGGAAGATGGTTAGTCGGACGCCTCCAGTCTGGCGGAACGCCCCGGAGGGCGGTCCCTACAGTGCGTGATGTCGCGGTTAAGTTGTGGTTTTTGGTGCCG
>JAIEPT010000237.1 GCA_019748295.1 Gemmataceae bacterium
CGGTTCGATGAGCGGGCGGTGAAAACGGAACGCCGGTGTCCACCGGCGCACCGCGTCACCGCTCGACTCTACCCTTACTTCTCAAGCATGCGAAGCTTCCGAGGAGCCGCGCACGCAGTAAGCGGTTCGGCATGGCGCTATGAGAAACCGCTTACTACGTGCGCGGCTCCTTACTTCTAAAGCATGCGAAGCTTCCGAACGTTCGGTTTTTCAGCGTTCGGCATCGGAGCCCTCGGTGTAGGGCATGCTTGAGCGGTGAAAGCGGAAGCATTCAAGAGCCCGGCCAGGGATCCGCTCAAGCATGGCACGTCACCTCCAGCTATTCCACCTCGAAACGCTAAAGCGTCGGCGGGCAGAGTTCGTTGATCGTCGCGTAGAACTGGTCCATCGCGAACGGCTTCCGCAGGTAGGCGTCGGCTCCCAGCAATTCGGCATACGCGCGATGGCGGCTGCCTTCGTTCGCGGTGATCA
The DNA here is from genome assembly GCA_019748295.1 of Gemmataceae bacterium. Lineage (GTDB taxonomy): Bacteria > Planctomycetota > Planctomycetia > Gemmatales > Gemmataceae > JAIEPT01. Next base: position 472 of record JAIEPT010000237.1, read on the forward strand.
TCACGATCTTCACGGCCGTCTTGCGATCTTGCTTGAGCGCGTCCAACACCAGGAATCCGCTCTTGCGCGGCATCATCATGTCCACGACGACGAGGTCGGGTCGATGCGTCTTCGCGGCTTGAATGCCCGCTTCGCCGTCTTCCGCGGTGATGACTCGGTAGCCTCGCGAAACGAGGAATGCTTCCAGCGCCGCGACGAACGCCTCGTCGTCGTCGATCACCAGGACGGACTTGGCCGAAGACATGCGGGACCGAGATTCTAAAATGATGCGGGCTCGGTGAAGCTCTCACACCATCTTAGGTGCCGAAGCATCCATGTCGCGAACCGCCACGTCTTCCGCCCCCCTGTTTCGGATGCCCGCGGAATGGGAACCGCACGAAGCGACCTGGCTCGCCTGGCCGCACCACCGCGGCGATTGGCCGGGGAAGTTTCCGCCGATCCCGTGGGTTTACGCGGAGATCGTCCGCCATCTGCACACGCGGGAGAAGGTCTATCTTCTCGTCAACGACGCCAAGGCCGAGGCGACGGTGCGGCGGATCCTGAAGCAAAATGCCGTGGATCTGGAGCAGGTTCGTTTCTTCCACGTTCCCACCGATCGCGTCTGGATCCGCGATTACGGCCCCATCGCGGCTCGCAATTCGGCCGGCAAGCGAACGCTGCTGCACTGGCAATTCCACGCATGGGCGAAGTACGACAACTGGCACGCGGACACGGCCGTCCCCGAACAAATCGCTCACGAGGTGAAGCTGCCGTTGCGTCGGCCGAAGCGGAAGGGGAAGCGGATCGTTCTTGAAGGGGGGAGCATCGACGTCGATGGCGAAGGGACGCTGCTGACGACGGAAGAATGTCTGCTCAGCGACGTCCAGGAGCGCAATCCCGGACTCTCACGCGAAGATTACGAGGCGATCTTCGCGGAATACCTGGGCATCGCGAAGGTGCTTTGGCTCGGCAACGGCATCGCGGGGGACGACACGCATGGACACGTGGACGACCTCGCCCGCTTCGTGGCGCCCGGCAAAGTCGTGCTTGCCGTCGAGGGGAATGCCGCAGATTCGAACTATCGCCCGCTGCAGGAGAACCTTGACCGCTTGCGTACGATGAAAGATGCCAGGGGACGCAAGCTCGAAGTCATTCCGCTGCCGATGCCCGCTCCCATCGTTTTCGCGGGACAACGTCTCCCCGCCAGCTACGCGAATTTCTATATCGCGAACGGCAAGGTGCTAGTCCCTACGTTCAACGACGTTCAAGACCGAAAGGCCCTGGGCATCCTCGCGGAATGCTTCCCGCATCACGAAGTCGTCGGCATCCATGCGGTCGATCTGGTCTGGGGCCTCGGGACGCTCCACTGCATGACGCAACAACTCATTCACTGATTTCGAACTGCAAATTTCGAATTGCAAAAGCGAAGAGTACGAAATCTGTCTGCAGTCTGGGTTTGCTTTACTTTTGCAATTCGAAATTTGCAATTCGAAATCGGACAAGGTCTCGCCCTCCGCACGAGCCGTAACATCCGCAGGGCTTGCCCAGCTTTCCGCCACGCTTGCCCCTTTTGCCTCTTTCCGCTCCGATCCCAGCAATCGGATGGTCGATACCAGCGCCATGATCGTTGCCAAGGGAGGCTTCGACGCCATCGCCATGAACGGCTCACCCCCCCCACGTCTGTTCCATTTCGGTCTGGCGACCCTGGCCTTCGCGTTGGCCTGGGTTCCCGCCTCCGCCGATCCCCCAACTGTCCTCGCGCTCGCTCGGCCGATTCCGCGCCTTGAGGATTCGAATCCGAAATTGGCCTCGCATCTGAATCTGCTCGGCGTGCCGCGCTGGCATGCGAACGGCTTCGCAGGACAGGGCGTGAAGGTTGCCGTACTCGACACGGGTTTCCGCGATTGGCGCCGCTCCGCAGGCCGAGAGATCGCGGCCGAGCCGATGTGGAAATCGTTTCGCGCGGATGCGGACCTCGAAGCTCGCGATAGCCGTCACGGCGTCCTGTGTGCCGAGGTCGTGAACGCGATTGCTCCGCGGACTCAAACGCTTTTCGCCAACTGGGAGCCGGACAACCCGGCTTCGTTCTTGCAAGCGGTGCGCTGGGCGAAGGAACAAGGGGCGAAGATCATCACGTGCTCGGTCGTCGTTCCCAGTTGGAGCGACGGCGACGGCGGCGGGCCGATTCATCGCGAACTCGAACGCATCCTCGGCGACGGCACGCATCCGGGCGACGCCCTCTTCTTCGCGAGTGCCGGCAACACCGCGTTACGCCACTGGAGCGGCAACCTCTGCACGGATAAAGACGGCTGGCATCACTGGACGCCGGGCGACGTGCATAATCGCCTGCAACCCTGGGGCGCCGAACCCGTGCTGGTCGAACTCTATGGCTCATTACGTCGCAACATGGTGATGCAGGTCGTCGATAGCGCGACCGGCGCCGTCGTTGCCGAAGGTCGGCCTCGTTTCGAGTCGTCGGATCCCGCCTGGACGAGGGCCTCGGTTCGCGTTGAGCCGATGGCCGGGCGTAGCTATTCCGTTCGGCTTTTTGCCGCATCCGGCGGAGTGGGCAGTCGTTTTCATCTTGTCGTGCTTGGCGGGAATCTGGAAATCGCGACGTTCGAGGGGAGCGTCCCGTTCCCCGGCGACGGGCGCGAGGTGATTGCCGTCGGCGCCATTGATCGCGAAGGCAAGCGCCTGGCTTACAGCTCCTGCGGCGTCGATCGTGGGCCGCGACCGGAACTGGCGGGGATGGTGCCGTTTCCATGCAAAGGCCGCGACAAGCCCTTTTCAGGCACCTCCGCCGCCGCCCCACAAGCCGCCGCGGTGGCCGCCGTGATCTGGTCGCGCCACCCCGATTGGACCGCCGCCCAAGTCAAGCAGGCGCTGCAGCGCAGCGCCCAGGATGTCGGCGCCGAAGGCGTGGACAACGAAACCGGCCACGGCCTTGTGCGATTGCCGTGAACGCATTTCGCGACTTCACATCCTCTGACCGCGAGACGCTTGTAGGGAACCCCCTCCGCGGCGTTCCGCCGAACTGGACGCGTCCGAGTCCCGAGTGTCCGCATTCCGCGATCCCCGCTTGCGGCCTAGCGTTCGCTTGAACGATCGAACGATCCGGATCGCTAAGAAGTTCTTTCGAAACCGTCCGTTCGGATTTTCCGCTTGTGATTTTTTGCCGAACCGCCAGGAAACCCCTCTGAAATACGAGGTTTGAGGGGTCGTTGCGAGTTTCGGCAAAAAATCACAAGCTCTCCGCGTGAGGAGAGAGTGGTCCTCTCGCTCCGCGAGAGGTCAGCGGCGGTGCAATGACGGACAACCCAACCCCGAATACGTTCCGCGGACGAACTTTGTATCGCAGCGGACCTCACGCGGCTGAACGCAAGGTGCTCGACGAAGTGGGCTTGCCCTACTTCTGTCTGGATGGATCATGGCAAGACCACAAGATCCACGAGCAGGCATGGCGATTCATGAAGGTGTGGTCCCAAGTCGTCGAAGCGGCACGACAGAAAAGGCGCCTGCTGTTCCGCGTTCGCTGCGGGAACAAGTCGAGGCGATTGATTGACGAGTTCGCAGAGATCGAAGTTACTGGTAGTGGGTCAGTTTGAAGATTAAAAATCGGCGGTTTGACGGATTTTGCTTGCCCCGCGATCCTCAGTCTGCGTCCATATCCTTGCCCACACGTCGACCGCCCCCTAGAATGGCGGTGAGGCCCCAACGCAAATCGCCTCACTTTGCACGACCCTCACTGCACGACGCGAAAAACGATTTGACGGACCACGCAAGCTAGGGCAAGCTTGCTGGGGGGAAAGAACCGAATTTGCGGCACGTTCGTGTTGCAGAAGGGCAAGATCAACGGTATGCGCTGCCGGAAAGGAGGGAATCATGGCGCTAGAACGCGAACTCGCTACCTACCAGAAGGTGCTGAAAGACCTTGTGGCCGAAGGCAACAATGAGGGGAAATTCGTCCTTATTCATGGAGACGAACTCTCTGGCGTTTGGGGGACCTACGAAGACGCCCTCCAGGCCGGTTACGATAAGTTCGGCTTGTCCCCCTTCCTGGTGAAGCGAATCCAGTGGATGGAGACAGTTCAAAACATCACAAGAGACATCTCTCTATGCCAAGCTTCGAGCTGCCGTTAGTCCGTAGCGGACAGGAACCCATTATCCCTGTCTGCATTCACGTCAGTGCAGCGCGATTTGACGCTCTTGGGAAGGCAAAGCTAAAGATCCCGCCTCCGTTTATCGGGCAGGCTTTAATCGATACCGGAGCTAGCTGCACGGTCATCGATCACGCGATCGTCAAGCATCTTGGTCTGGTCGCAACGGGTCAGTCTCAGGTTCACACCCCATCGAAGGAGCTGCGCCCCACATCTGCAACAACTTTGACGTGAGCGTCTGGTTCATCGAGAATCCAAACGCAACATCCGGCAAAGAACCTGCGATTCACCCCGTTCATTTCACCTTGCCCGTTCTTGATGCGGACTTCTCCGCTCAAGCAATCGACGCGCTGATCGGTCGCGACATCCTTGACCGATGCAATTTCAGCTACAACGGAATGGGAGCAAGCCCAGCATTTCGGTTGGAATACGGCTCACACCCCTAGTCCGCCACCCGCACGATTTCTTCGATCGACCTGAGATGGGTAGTGACGACCGCCTTCATTGCTGGCGTGCTGCGGAGCGATTGGTGGATACGGGCGAAATTGCAGTGCATGAAGTGCAGCGAAACCGAATGCGTAAGGTTACTTAGCTTCTTGGAGAAGCCGTTCGTCAGGAGTGAACCGACGCATCTTCATCCGCATCGTCAGGTTTTGCCGTTCAATGTAGTTGGTCGAAACGTGGTCCCGATCCGGGGCGCCGCAAGTTCTGCCGTCTTTGATTATCTAGTAGCGGCGATAGCTGATACTGACAGGTCGCTGCGAACGGCCGTAGACCGTTCGCCCCGTCACTCGCTGCGCGAGAGAGGAGAGGGGAGAGAGTGGAGAGTAGAGCGAAGCAGGCGTTGCGATGACCGCGCGAATAGGGATGGAACGTCGCCAAACGGTCTCTCGCCATCCCCCCAACCGTCGCCAAACGGGTATCGGCTCGCCCTAAAACCCTCGCTGGCTGGCGCTCGGGCTCTGACTCGTTCGGCAAGGCAATGGCTACAATAACCGGATGAAACAACCGCGACGCAGTACGCCGGCGGGGAAGCATCGCCCGATCCTGCTTCAGGAAACCCTTGACTGGCTCGATCCGCAGCCAGGCAAGACCATCGTGGATTGCACCACGGGCTTCGCGGGCCACAGCGTTGAAATTCTGAAACGGATTGGACCCGAGGGCCGTCTCTTTTGCCTCGACTTGGATGCCGACAACCTGCCGGGGGCTCGCGAACGGCTCGAAGCGGTCGGCCATCCCTTCTCGCTGCATCACACGAATTTCGCGGGCATTTCCCAGGTGCTTGGCGAAGCAGGCGGCCTCCAGGCGGATGGAGTTCTGGCCGACCTTGGCATGTCGAGCATGCAAGTGGACGATCCGGAGCGAGGCTTCAGCTATTCGCGCGAAGGCCCGCTCGACATGCGGATGGACCGCACTCGCGGCAAATCGGCTGCACAACTTTTGCAAACGATCGATCAGGACGAACTGCAGAAGCAACTCCGCGAACTCGGCGACGAACTCGAAGCGGAGACCATCGCGGCGGCGATCGTCAAGTCGCGCGGCAGCCAACCCATCGAAACCACGACGCAGCTCGCCAAGCTCATTCAGGAAGCGGTGGGCCAAACAGCGTGGCAACTCAAGCCAAAGCCGGGAAAGTGGACGACGCATCCCGCCGCCCGCACGTTTCAAGTGCTTCGCATCCTGGTGAATCGCGAACTCGCCAACCTCACGGCGTTGCTTCGTCAATTGCCGGAACTGGTGAAGCCCGGTGGACGGGTCGCGATCATCAGCTTTCACAGTGGTGAGGATCGGCTCGTCAAGAACGCCTTCAAGGAAGGGCATCGCCAGGGGGTCTGGAAGACGATCAGCGACGATCCGATCCGCCCTTCCTTTTACGAACGGCAAGACAATCCGCGATCACGCTCCGCCAAGATGCGAACGGCGGAAAAAGCGGATTTTCCCGCGTGATATCCATCGGCCTTCGGCGCCTTGGGTGTAGGCGAGGAATGACTCCTCGCCCCAACTCAACGTCAGGGAGGACGATCATGTCGAACTTTTTCCGAAGCTTGATTTGCCTGGTGCTGCTGGCGTCGATCGGTTGCCATTCGATGCAAACCGCGGACGGCGCTCCGGAACCGCAACCCATTCGCCACGCCGTCAAGAGAACCGCCGAGCATGCAAGCTGGTGGGCCGCCATGGCGGTCGCGGCGCCCGTGTATGTGGTGAAGAACGCGGCGGATCGCGTGCAGGGGAGGTGAGCGTTTTTCGAATACTTGATCACCGCTTGCGGCTTAGCGAAGAGAAGCAACGGTCGCTAAAGACTTGTTTCGAAACCGTTACCGGAACTAGCCAAGGATTGGGAGGGACGAGGGCCTCCGCTGTGCACAACGGTTGAAGGGAACTTCGCGTGGCGTCATCGGCTTCCCAGCCCCGTTCACGGGGCTTTCGCGAAGCGTCTAGGCCCGCCGTTGACGGCGGGTTTCTTGGCGGAAACGTCGCGTAACGAGGCCCGTTCACGGGCCTTCTCGCCGTTTGGCTTCAGCCGTTTTCAAGCGGTTCAAGGGTCTGCGGCTCAAGCCGAACCGCGAGAAGGCCCGTGAACGGGCCTGGCGGAATGCTTCTTCTTGCCGCTCGTCACCCGCCGTCAACGGCGGGCCTAAACGCTTCGCGAAAGCCCCGTGAACGGGGCTGGGAAGCCGATGACGTCCGTCGCGGCTTTTCTTTGGCAGATGCCCTTTGGCAGTTGTTCACGGCGGAGGCCTCGCCCCTCCGCTGTGCTTCCTAGCCCCGTTCCCATCCTGCGCAAAATACCCGGTTCGAACAAAGTGCCAAAGGGGTTCGGGTTATTCATCTTAGGATAAATAGGATAATTTGCTTGACATTAGCGGTTCTATCGAATGTTATAGGCATCCTGCCGTTGGTAGCTGTATTGAGTATACGTCTATTCACGCAGGCCGACCTCATTGCTCGACCCCTTGGAGCCGCCTCTCATGTCTTCCTCCCGTTTTTCTCTCGGCAAAATGCTCAAGAAGTGGTTCTCTTCGGAAAAGCAATTCGAAAAACAGCAAATCCTGCGAAAACGGACGCGCCTCTCGATCGAGGTCATGGAAGACCGTGTCACCCCCACGGTGGCGCCGACCGTCAATTTGCCTGCCAATCCGATTCGGGTCGATCTTTCGGCCTATACGATTTCCGGAATGCTTGCCGCCCCCTCCGCAGGCAATACTACTGCCTACGCATATCGCGACGTGAACAACAACAGCACGATCGACATCGGCACGGACCTTCAACTCGCCTCGGTGCTCATCGATACGGTGGGCGTTTCGGCGTACAGCTTGGCTCCTAATCTCCTTCAGGGCCAGCAAAACTACTTCCTGGTTGCCGCAGACGACGGAAGCGGCCTCTCCAGCGCGGTCGTTGTGCCGACGATCACCGAAGACTCCACTGCGCCGACTCTCGTCTCGATCGTCAAAGCCGACAGCGATCCCACTAATGCCACGGTCGTTAACTTTACCGTCACCTTCTCGGAGAATGTGAGCGGCGTTGACGCGACCGACTTTGCCTTGTCCACGACAGGAGCCTTCGGCACTTCGCCGACGATCGTTACGGTCAGCGGGTCAGGGAGCGTCCGGACCGTCGCTGTCAACACCGGCACCGGCAGCGGGACTATCCAACTCAACTTAGTCGATGACGACACGATCCAAGATGTGCTGGACGCGGGGACTCCGCACCCGCTCGGCGGGACGGGAACCGGCGCTGTAACGAATGGGCCTGCCTACACGATTGATAAGACTGCACCCGTGGGCTACACGATCGCGGCGGACGACGCGTTGATCAATGCGTCGGAAGCTCCGACGACGAGCTTCACGTTCACGGCAGCCGAAGTGGGCGCGACGTACTCCTACTCGGTGAGCAGCACCGGCGGCGGAACTCCCGTCACCGGCAGCGGCGCCATCACCACGGCGAACCAGCCGATCACGGGCATCAACGTCTCCACGCTGCCGGATGGAACCCTCACCTACAGCGTCACCCTCACCGATCCCGCAGGCAACAGCGGCTCTGCGGCGACCGCCACCGCAGTTCTCGACGCGACTGCTCCCGCAGGCTACACGATCGCAGCGAACAGTCCGTATGTGAACGCAAGCCAGACGACGAATGCAGGCTTCACGTTCGCGGCAGCCGAAGTGGGCGCGACGTACTCCTACTCGGTGAGCAGCACCGGCGGCGGAACTCCCGTCACCGGCAGCGGCGCCATCACCACGGCGAACCAGCCGATCACGGGCATCAACGTCTCCACGCTGCCGGATGGAACCCTCACCTACAGCGTCACCCTCACCGATCCCGCAGGCAACAGCGGCTCTGCGGCGACCGCCACCGCAGTTCTCGACGCGACTGCTCCCGCAGGCTACACGATCGCAGCGAACAGTCCGTATGTGAACGCAAGCCAGACGACGAATGCAGGCTTCACGTTCGCGGCAGCCGAAGTGGGCGCGACGTACTCCTACTCGGTGAGCAGCTCCGGCGGCGGAACTCCCGTCACCGGCAGCGGCGCCATCACGGCGGCGAACCAGCAGATCACCGGCATCGACGTCTCCGGTCTCAGCGACGGAACCCTCACCTACAGCGTCACCCTCACTGATCCCGCCGGCAACACCGGCTCCGCGACGACTGCCACGGCGGTCCTCGACATCGTTGCACCCGTGGGCTACACGATCGCGGCGGACGACGCGTTGATTAACGCCTCGGAAGCTTCGACGACCAGCTTCACCTTTACCGCTGCCGAAGTGGGCGCGACGTACTCCTACTCGGTGAGCAGCACCGGCGGCGGAACTCCCGTCACCGGCAGCGGCGCCAT
>JAIEPT010000156.1 GCA_019748295.1 Gemmataceae bacterium
ACAGAAACCGCCGGATACGATGAGTACGTCCGGTGGTGTGGGAGGACGGGGGAAGTAATTCCCCCTCCTACCCGATTTCGCAAGGACTCTCCATGCGTTTGCTTCGCCTTGCTTTCGCGTTGGCCGGTTGCTTCCTCTTTTTGGGTTGCGGCGATGATGCCGGCACGGGGAGCGTTTCCGGCACGATCACGCTCGATGGTTCTCCGTTGACCGCGGGGATCGTGACCTTTCACTCGTCCGGCAAATCCCAGCCCGCCGTTGCCAGCACGGGAATCGCCGGCGGCCAATACGCGATCCCCAAGATCGCTTCGGGCTCCGCGAAAATCTCCGTTCAATCCCTGAAGCCGTCGCAACCCGGCGCCAATCCTGACGGAACCGTCCCTCCGGCGCCGAAAGGCCCTTACATGCCGATCCCTGAAAAGTACAAGAATCCGGAACAATCGGGCCTCATGTTCGACGTGAAGACCGGGCCGCAGAAGCACGATTTCGACGTCAAGACGAAGTAGGACGATCGATTGTTGTTTCACGGCTTGCTGCACGTGGTCGCAGCAAGCCGTTTCCGCGCGCCCGCCGCATGCCGGTTGCTACTAAGGGTTGCTTCGGGCCCCCTGTCTTCCGCTTGCGGCTTAGCGTTCGGAGAAAGCCCTGGTCTCGCTAAAGCTAAGAACTGGTTCGAAACCGATTTCGGAACTGGCCGAGGAGCGGGAGGGCGAGGCTCCTGCCGAGCCGGTGTTGCGGAAAACCGCGGAAAAACCGACGTTTGAGACAGGGGTGCCGTGCCACGCGGCTCGGCAGGAGCCTCGCCCCCTCGCCCTCCCAAATCTCCGCCGGGTTTCGAAACAGTCGCTACTCTTAGCTAAGCTAAGCATCAGGCCGGCTGACGGGAAGTGCGGAAGTTTGTTGCATTTCGCCCGCGGATCGAGTTCCCTCGGGGCAGATCTTCTTCTTTTGGGAGCTGCCGATGCGTTCCATCGCCTGCCTGGTCGCCTTAGTTGCCATCGGGACGTCTCCCGGTTCGGCTCAGTCGCTTCCTGGAACGAAGCCGCTTGAGTTCAAAGGCGATCTCGCGCGGCACATGCTTGACGGCATGGATCGATTTCTCGACAAGATGCTGGCTCAATCCGCCGAGAAGCGGGAAGCGAAGTGGAAGAAGGAGGTCTCGTTCGGAGCCGACTTCGAGACGAGCATTCAGCCCTATCGCGACCGACTCCGGAAACTCATCGGCGCCATCGACCCGCGGCCGGCGTTTGACGCACTCGATTATGTCGGCGGCAGTGCCACCGCATCGCTGATCGCGGACGCCGGGGACTGCAAGATCTACGCGGTTCGTTGGCCTGCCCTTCGCGGCATGCATGCGGAGGGGCTTTATCTCGAGCCCGCTCGAAAGGCGGTTGGCGGCGCCGTCGTCGTTCCGGATGCGGACCACACCCCTGAACAAATCGCGGGATTGGATCGGAAGACCAAAGGGGACGGCCCCACGGGATTGAAGTTGGCCATGCAGGGCTGGGCGGTGCTCGTGCCGACGCCGATCGATCGGAGCAGCAAGTTTTCCGGAAACGCGGACATCCAGCGCTCCACGGTCCAGCCGCATCGCGAGTTCGTCTACCGCATGGCGTTCGAGATGGGCCGGCACGTCATCGGCTATGAAGTGCAGAAAACGCTCGCGGCCGTCGATTGGTTCGAAAAGCAGAAGATGCCGAAGATCGGCGTTTGGGGTTGGGGCGAAGGCGGATCGATCGCACTCTACTCCGGCGCGTTGGACCCACGCATCACGGAGACGCACATTTCGGGCTATGTTCGGCCCCGCGAGCATTTGCCGAAGGAACCGATCGACCGCAATGTCTGGGCGCTGCTGAACGATTTCGGCGACGCCGAACTGCTGGCCATGGCGGGAGCGAAAACTCCCGGCCGATTCGTGGAAGTGGAGGCGGCGCCGGAGCCGAAGGTGCAAGGTCCGCCGATCGCGGCCAAAGGCTACACCGGCCCCACGCCCGGCGACCTCGGCGATCTGACCGCTGCGGAAACGAAACGCGAATGGGATCGCATGGCGGTTTTGGTTGGCGGCGCTCCTAAGGAAGGCTTCCGCGAGAGCGTCGGTTTGCCGCCGTTTCAAACGAAGGCGGAAGGCTCGATGCCGAAGGATCTGCGAACCAAGTTCGATCCGCAGCAACGACAGCGTCGCCAGGTGCAGGAAGCGATCGACTTCACGCAGGCCCTCCTTCCGGAAGCGGCTCGCAAACGGCAGGACACGTTTTGGTCGAAGCTCGATACCAAGTCGCTCGAAGCATTCAAGAACTCGCAGAAACCGCTGCGCGGTCGCATGTGGAACCAACTCGTCGGCAAGTTGCCGGAACCGACGATGCCGCTCAATCCTCGCACCAAGCGCGTCTACGACACGCCCAAGTGGAAGGGCTATGAGGTGGTGCTGGATGTGTATGAAGACGTCGTCGCCTACGGCATCCTGCTGGTGCCCAACGATCTGAAGCCGGACGAAAAACGGCCCGTGGTCGTCTGTCAGCATGGGCTGGAAGGCAGACCGACGGACGTAGTCGACCCGACGCAGAAGACGAAGTTCTACAACTCCTTCGGCGCCCAGCTCGCGGATCAGGGTTATGTCGTATTCGCTCCGCAGAACCCATACATCTTCAAGAACGACTTCCGCCAAGTCGTCCGCAAGGCGAACCCGCTGGGCCTTAGCATCTATTCGTTCATCGCGCGCCAGCACGAACGCATCCTGCAGTTCCTCGGCACGCTCGATTTCGTCGATACGACGAAGATCGCCTACTACGGGCTTTCCTATGGCGGCAAGGTGGCGATGCGGATTCCGGCATTGCTCGAAGGTTACTGCCTTTCGATCTGCTCGGGAGATTTCAACGAATGGATTTGGAAGAACATCACGCTCGATTGGGGCGGCAGCTACATGTTTTCCGGCGAATACGAGATGTACGAGTTCGACCTCGCCAACACGTTCAGCTACGCGGAAATGGCCGCGCTCATTGCTCCGAGACCCTTCATGGTGGAGCGAGGGCATGACGACGGCGTGGGCCTCGATGAGCATGTCGCCTTCGAGTATGCGAAGGTCCGCAGGCTCTATGCGAAACTCAACATCGCCGACCGCACCGAGATCGAGTTTTTCTCGGGCGGCCATGAGATTCATGGAAAGGGCACGTTCGAGTTTCTCCGCCGGCATTCGAAAGGCAAGTAATCGCGGACCAAGAGGATCGCATGGCCGTTGTGGGGCCGGTCGGGCGTTGTGGCACGGTCTCCGACCGTGCCACACGGCCCGACCGTAGGTCTCCATGACGCTTCCGAAGGCGACGTCTCCAGACGGCGGTCTGAGGGTGACGCGTTCGGGCGAATGATGGAGACCTTCGGTCGGCCCGTGTGGGACGGTCAGAGACCGCCCCACAACGGGCAGGGCTTCGAAAGGCAAGTAACCGCGGACCGAGAGCTTCGCATGGCAACCGCTCCGGCGAACCAATCGATCTGGCAGGCCCCGCTTGTCCCCATGGCCCTCGCATGGTCCGCGGGGATTGCCGTCGATCGGCTGGCGCCAATTGCACCCATCGTTTCGGTATTGATTGTCGCAGCCGCACTCTTCGCGTGGATGCTGCGGACACGCCGCGACTCGTTGCGGGCATTGTTCCCCCTATGGCTGGCGATCGCCGCGGTGGGCGCGTTGCGGCACCATGTCCATCTCCACGCCGTGCCCGCCGACGATGTGCGGCATCGCGCAACGGCCGAGGGGAGCATCGTGCATGTGCGAGGCACGATCGAGCGTGAACCGACCACGCACCGCGGCAAGGACGATCCGCTGCGGACGTTTCCCGTTCAAGATGCGACGCGCTTTGTGCTGCGTGTCACCGCCCTCGAAGAGACGGGCGCCGAGATGCCCGCTTCGGGGTTGGTGCAAGTGCATGTCGCCGCTCGGATGCAGAAGGTCCACGTCGGCGACGAGGTGCGACTGATCGGAACGCTGAAGTTGCCGGAAGGGCCCGCCAATCCGGGCGGGCAAGATTATGCGGGATTTCTGCGGGATCAAGGCATCAGCGCCTTGCTCAACGTGCCCCCGACGCCGCAAGCCGCGATGCTGGTGCGGCAAGGTTGGCCCGCGACGTTCTTCGGTTGGCTTGCCGTCGTTCGCGATTGGGGCGCCACCACACTCGCGGCATGGCTGCCTCCGCGACAGCAAGCATTGGCCCAAGCGCTGCTTCTCGGCGACGGCTCGGCGATGACGGGGGACGATTGGGAGAAATACCTTCGCACCGGCGTCATCCATGTGCTCGCCATCTCGGGGCAACATCTCGTCGTGCTGGCGGCGTTCTTCGGCTTCCTGGGCCGATTCGTCCCCATTCGCCGTCGCACGCTGGCGACGACCATCGCGCTGACGCTCCTTGCATATGCGTTGCTCACCGGCGGTCGGCCGCCGGCGATGCGGGCCGCGTGGGCGGTATTGCTCTACAGCGGCGGCATCTTGCTGCGGCGTCCCGTCATGCCCGCCAACGTGCTCGCCTTCGCATGGCTGGGCGTCACCCTCCTGAATCCGACCGATGTCTTCAACACGGGTTGCCAGCTTTCGTTTCTTGCCGTCGCGGTTCTCTATTGGGGCACATCATGGATGCAGCGAGAATCGGATGATCCGCTCGATAAGCTGCTCGACCAATCGCGCTCGCCGCTGTCCCGTATTGCCCTGACGGCCGCTCGATGGCTGGCCATGCAATACGCGATCAATGCCCTTGTATGGCTCGCCGTCGCGCCGTTGGTCGCTGGGAGGTTCCATGTTCTGTCGCCGTCGGCGTTGTTGCTGGGTCCGCCCGTTGTGTGGCTGTCGTCCCTCGCCCTATTGGCCGGTTTCGGCTTGCTGCTCTTTTCGCCCCTTGGCGTGCTCGCCTGGCCCTTCGCCGAAATGACCCGGCTCTGCCTGGTCGGTTGCGAATGGTTCGTCGATCTGGCCTTGCGATTGCCCGGCAGTTGCCAGTTCGTCGCCGATGTGCCGGGTTGGTGGCTTGCGATCTTCTATGCGAGCTTGCTCCTTGCACTGGTGATTCCATCCGTTCGCACTCGATGGCGGTGGGCTGCATCCTGCGGCGCCGCGTGGTTGATGCTTGGCGTCGCCTTCGCTTTCGGCGGCCTGCGTTCCGCCGAACTCCGCATCGCGTTTCTCGACGTCGGTCATGGCGGATGCACCATCCTTGAAACGCCCGACGGGAAAGTGCGCGTTTACGATGCAGGTTCCCTTACCGGTCCCGACCTGACGCGTCGTCATATCGCCCCCTATTTATGGAGCCGCGGCATTCGCCGAATCGACGAACTCATCCTCTCGCATGCGGACCTCGACCACTACAACGGGGCGGGCGCGCTCGCCGAGCGATTCGCGATTCGGACGGTCGTCACGACGCCGACGTTTCCTGAGCGGACAACGCCGGGCGCGCAGGAAACGCTCGCCGTGTTGAAAGGCCGAGACATTCCGTTTCGCATCGTCAAAGCGGGCGATGCGTGGGAGGAAGCCGGCGTTTCCTGGCAGGTCCTGCATCCTCCGGAAAAGGGACCAGATGGGCCGGAGAACGCCCGGAGCCTAACGCTTCGCATAAAGGCGAACGGGCTGTCGTTGCTGCTGACGGGCGACCTCGAAGGCGACGGGCTGGCGCGGGTATTGATGATGCCGGCCGAGCCGATCGATGTGCTCCAGTCGCCGCATCATGGCAGCCGGCTGGCGAATGTTCCCGCCCTTGCCGCCTGGGCGATGCCGAAATTGGTGGCGATCAATCAAGGGATGCCGAAGGGAAAGCAGGTTGATCCCTACTCCAAGCATAGCGCGAAGGTATGGAGCACTTGGCGGGAAGGGACCATCACCATTGTCCGCCGCGGCGACACGATGGAGGCGACGACGTTTCGGGTGGGGCAGCGGATGCGTTGGTGAGCGAATCGCTGCCGGTCGCCTTTCCGCAATCTTTGTCGCGGTCGCGGCATATGCCTAAATAGAGTAAGCAGGAGAGTCGATCAGCTTAAGGTAAGCATCTTGCTCTATCGAATCCGCAAGGCCGTCTATCAGACGCGTGCAAATTTCGAAAAAGGCCTCCGCAAGGTCATTATATAGCTTCTCTTCTACTCCCGAGGCTGCTCGACGAGGGGCGTGAGGTGTGGATCGTCCACCAGGGCGAGCGCTACCGCCTTTGCCTGACGCGCCGCACAAGCTCATCCTGCAGAAGCGAATCGGTTTCGCCGATTGTGCCGCCGCCATGGATCGCGATTTTCGCTGGTTCGGCTCGATTTATTGAAGATCAAGGGCACTGTGCGGGTTGGGCAAGAAGGTCGCGTCCTGTCCGTTTCGCGGCTTTAGACAAAAACGCCATTTTCTCACGACGCACGGGCAGCCGCCCCGAATTTTCGTTTCCTTTTCTCACGGATCGAACGCATGCCGAACGCCTAGGGGGAATGATTGCTCGTCCGAACGGCCTCGTCTTGCGGGAAACAGAAAAGGCCCTCGGCGATCCATCAAGGTGAGACATGAAGAAGATTCTTGCTCTAGGCGTGCTCACGCTCGGCCTGTTCGCGGCAACCGAACGACCGGCTCAAGCGTGGGTCAACTCGAAGTTCGGCATCGGCCTTAACTGGCACCTGCAAAGCGGCGGCAACAACTTCCTTTGGGGTTTGTTCCGCAACGGTCAAGTCCCCGGCCCCGAAACCTTCCAACAAGGCGGGCCGTTCACGCCCCCCGGCTATCAGCAAGGGCCCGGCGGCTTCCAGTACTTCGGAGCCGGCCCCAGCGATCCCTCGATGCAGAGCCCGGCCATGAACTCCCCGGCCCGCAATACGGCCACGTCGCAATCGTTCGGCGCCATACCGGCCTGGTCGAACCAGAACTATTTCCAGAACGTCAACTACACGCCGAGCTACTGGTATCCGCAACCGATGTACTATCAGCCGACGTATCAGCAATACGGCTGGTAAACGGAAGATTGCTGACCACAGAGGCACAGAGACAAGGGAAGAGATGTTCCAAGCCCAGGGGCGAGCGCAGCGAACTCCTGGGATCCGGACCGCAATCATGTTGCGCTTCCGACGCTCCGATCCCAGGAGTTCCCTTCGGTCGCCCCTGGGCTTGGACTGGTGCGACACTTGAACAAGCCCGCGCTTCGGCGCGGGCTTTCGCGTTCGCCCGGCAACGCTGCGGAAAACCATGCGGCGTATCATGACCGCATGAGCGAGACGCTTTCGGGGACGATCGAGCGGGTCACGTTTCACAACCCGGAAAACGGCTTCGTCGTCCTGCGCGTCAAGGCGAAGGGGCGGCGCGATCTGGCCACCGTCGTCGGCCAATCCGCTCATGCGACGCCCGGCGAATTTCTGGAAGCGGAAGGAAGCTGGCACACCGACGCGGAACATGGCCCGCAGTTTAAGGCCGACTCCATTCGCACCGCGGCGCCCCAGACCGTCGAAGGGATCGAAAAGTTCCTCGGCTCCGGCCTCATTCGAGGCATTGGGCCGACGTATGCGAAGAAGATCGTAGCCGTCTTCGGCGTGCGAACGCTCGATGTGCTCGACGAAAGCCCCACCTTTCTCAAAGAAATCCGCGGCATCGGCCCGCGCCGCATTCAGCAGATTCGCGAGAGTTGGAACCGCCAGAAGGCTGTGCGGTCGATCATGGTTTTTCTCCAGTCGCATGGCGTGGGAACGGCTCGTGCGGTCCGCATCCACAAAACCTACGGCGACCGCGCGCTCGAGATCGTGCGGGCGGATCCGTATCGGCTCGCGGAAGACATCTGGGGCTTCGGCTTCCGCAGTGCCGACGAACTCGCCCTGCGGCTCGGCATCGATCAGCAATCCAAGCAGCGGGCGCAAGCAGCCGTGCGATTCGCGCTGGAGGAAGCCGTCAGCGAAGGGCATTGCGGCTATCCCGAAGATCCGCTCATCGGCGTTGCCCAGCAGCTTGTCGGCATCGATCCGACGATCTTGCGCGAAGCGGCCGACGAACTCGTCCGCAACGGTTGGCTCGTCCGTGAAAACGACGGACCTGGGGAGCCATGGCTTTGGTTGAAGCGATTGCACGACGCGGAAACGACGATCGCGGAACGGCTCACGCGGCTCAACCAAGCATCGTCGCGGATGAACGTGGAGGCGGAAGCCGCGAAGGTCGAAGCCTCCATGGGATTGACGCTCGCGCCCGAACAACGTGACGCATTGCGGGAGGCGACGCGGAACCGAGTGTTCGTCGTCACCGGCGGGCCGGGGACCGGTAAGACGACGCTCGTTCGCGGCATCCTGGAAATCTTCTCAACCCAGGGGCTGCGCTGCCAACTTGCGGCTCCCACCGGACGAGCGGCGAAACGCCTGAGCGAAAGCACGGGACAGGAAGCGAAGACGCTGCATCGGCTGTTGGAATTCGACCGAGGCGGACCGAAACGAAACGAGGAACGCCCGCTCGACCTCGACCTGCTCCTGATCGACGAGTGCTCGATGGTCGATGTGCTGCTGATGCAGCACACGCTCCGCGCCTTGCCGAGCGACGCACGGCTCATCCTCGTCGGCGACGTGGATCAGCTCCCCTCGGTCGGCCCCGGTATGGTGCTGGGGGACATTCTTGAGTCGAAGGCGATCCCGTTCGTTCGCCTCACCAAAATCTTTCGCCAAGCCCAAGAGAGCGGCATCGTGCGAGCGGCCCATGCGATCCGCCAAGGCGAACTCCCCGAATCGAGCCCGCCGGGAAAGCTCGGGGATTTCTATTTCATCGAAGCGGAAGACCCGGCCACCATCACCGACCGGATCATCGCCCTCTTGCGCGATCGCATCCCAGCTCGCTTTAATCTCGACCCATTTCGCGATGTGCAAATCCTCACGCCCATGAACCGTTCGGAGCTAGGCGTCGGCAAGCTCAACGAAACGCTGCAGGGAATCCTCAATCCCTCGCAGGAGGACGAGGAAGTCGTCCGCTTCGGCGTCGTCTTCCGCCAGGGGGACAAGGTGCTGCAGACGGCGAACGATTATCAAAAGGAAGTGTTCAACGGCGACGTGGGCCGAATCGCGAAGATCGATGCGGAGGAGCAGGAACTGCACGTCGATTTCGAAGGCAGGCGTGTCGTTTACGAATTCGAGGAGCTGGATGAGCTGTCGCTGGCCTATGCGATGACGATCCACAAATCGCAAGGCAGCGAATACCCCGCGGTCATTTTGCCGCTCCACACTCAGCATTTTTTGCTGCTGCGGCGAAACCTGCTCTACACGGGCGTGACGCGCGGCAAACAACTCGTCGTGATCGTCGGCAGCAAACGAGCGATGGAAATAGCCGTTCAGCGGCAAGACGATCGGCGCCGCTACACACGTCTCGCGTGGCGATTGAGGCAGGCGGAGCGGTGAGCATCACGTGCGCCGCTCGATTTAGGTTCAGGCTAAATCAGCGTGCGCGATTTCGCAGCAGCACCTTTCGCACCAACCCGAAGCGTCAGCGAGGAATTTCGCGTCGACC
>JAIEPT010000285.1 GCA_019748295.1 Gemmataceae bacterium
CGCTCCGCTGCGCGTCGCGGCTAAACATGCGCTCACGGGTTGCTGACGTACAAATCCACCCGCCCCCGGCTGCCGACATATAGCACCCGGCTATTGTCCATCTCACGCGTCACGCCCTTTTGCGTGTCCACAATGTGCACCTTATGGTTCGCGGCGTAGACGCTCGTGCCGTAGACGGCGGCGAACTGCGCGTCGGTGATGCGGAAGATGGGACGCGTCGGCGGAATCGTGCCGATGGGGTAAATGAAGCCGCCCAGTATCTCCGTGATGGAGCCGGGCCGGGCGTCGATCTTTTCGCTTTCGTACTCGGTCTTGAAGCCGAGCACCCAGATCACCGCCCCATCGTTGACGACGCACGGGCCATCGCCATGGGCCTCCACGTTCCATTGGCGAGCCCACACATGCTGCCCCTTCGCAAAGCGGAAGCTGGCGCCGACGATGTCTTCGATGAACACGTCCCCCGCGCCAGCGATGCCGACGTAATCCATGCCGCCGTGCCGCAGGATGAGCGTGCGTGGGCCGCGATGCTCGACGAGCGGCACTCGACCATGCTCGATGGCGAGCGGCAACGTGCCTTCTTCGATGATGAACGCCGGCGAGCGTTCCTTCTTGCCGACGCCGACTCCCGCCGAGGCCAGGTGAATCCGGCGAACCGTCGCCGCGATCTTCACCGGACGAGTCAGATCGTAGTGCCCTCGGCCGAAGACGACGTTCGGCTTCCCCGTCGCCATCGCTGCTTCCAGCGCGTCGGCCCACGTGTTGGACTCGGTTTTGAACGAGGCCACCGCAACCCAGTTGCTTTGCACTTCGCCCCAAGGGATCGCGGGCGGATCTTGGATCGACAGTTTCAGCGACCCCTTCGCTTCGCCATGCAAGCTGACGATGGCTCCGCCTACTAATTCGTCGATCTTGCGTTCGTCCACATGCTTGGTTTCTTCTCCCACGGCCCTCTTTCCATCTCGCTTCTCGCGGGTTTGCCGAACCGCGTGCTTGTAGCCGTCCACCGTCAGGTTGCGGATGTAAAGTCCGCCGTTGGCGACGACTGCCGGTGCGTCGTCCGCTCCGCCGCGAAGGTCGGAATCGATCAGCGTAAGCATGCTGTTGGGCGCGGAACAGATGACGGCGGGCGCCTTGTTCTCGCTGCGTAGGCCGCGGATCGCGAGGATGTTGCTGTAGTTTTCCAGCCCCGCTTTTCGCTGATTCCGCAGCGTGAGATGCTCGAAGGTGTGGCCATACTCTTGACTAGCAATGCGGATGCTGACGCCGACGTCGAAGCCGTCGATCGTCACGTTCTTGTAAAGGGCGGGCCCGCAATCGCGGCGAGTGAGGTCGAGCCCGGCATAGCCTGCCCCGTCGCCGGAACGGATGTGGATATCGACCAGGGAGCCCATGTTGTTCGAGTGAAACTCGATCCCCTTCGCTCCGGGATTTCCCCTGCCCGTGTCGAGCGTGAAGCCGATCAGCCAGTTGGCGATGCTGCTGCCGTTGACGAACTTCTCCGATCCTGCCGGGCCGGGGGTGCTGCTGGCGACGAGCATCGGCTTCGGCTTAGCCCGATCGGCGAAACCCTTCGCATGATCCTTGAGGCGCAGAATCGTCTTGCCTGGCCCTGCCCCGCGGACAGTGAGAAATCGCGTCCATTGCACCTTGTCGGAGATCTGGTATTCGCCGGCCGGGAAGTGGAGCACATGGGCGCCCCCCGGAGCATGCCGCTCTTGCAATGCGTCGAATGCCGATTGAATCGCAATCGTGTCGTCATGCTTGCCGTCGCCGACGGCGCCGAAGTGGGTTTTCACGTTGACGATCTTCGCTTCCGGCGGCAACGGATCGTCGGTCGAAGCGAAGTTCGGGTTCGCCAAACCCGCCGCCCCAAATCGCAAAAAGTCGGCCGCGGACAGCGCCTTGTCGGTGACGCGCAGTTCGGCGATCTGGCCATCGAAGTCGGCCCGATCCGGAGCGCCGCCGACATAGATCGTCTCGCCGCCCCACTGCGGATCCGCTGTCAGTCGGCGGGATGCGGTCATGAAGTAGTCGGTGTGCCAGGCAATCGTTCGGCTCTTCGCATCGTAAGTCATCGCCACGTGACGCCAGACGAAGTCCTTGCCGTTCATGAACGAGTTGCTGCCGAACTCGCCGGTCGGCATTTCGATCCGTTCGCCCCCCGGCAACGACGCCTGGCCGCCATAGTAGTATTGATTGCCGAACTGCGGATAGAAGACGGGTTGGATGCCGCACTCGCCTTGCTTGGGCTTGGATCGGGCGAGCCGCACCGCGGCGCCGCGCCAAGCACGGTTCGGCTTCACGAATGCCTCGATGGTGAAGCTGCGATCCGCCGGAAACGCGTCTTTCGGCAACGTGAGCTTGAGATACCCGCCTGAAGTCACCTTCATGCTTCCGACCGCGCCAAGCGACCGCTGCTGCAGGGTGTCGTAGCAGAAGGCCGCGGGTTGCTGTTCCGCATGCGAAAGCTCGCCTACTTTCTCGACGCGGACATTCTTCGCCCAGGCCCCTTCCGTCTTGGCGAGATCGGATCCGAATCGCAGGCGGAGCAACTCCTCCGCGGAAGCCAACGGGACGACGACAGCGACGAGCAAGAAGGCTGAAAGACTGCGCATGGAGATACCTCAAGGAATGTCGCGGACAAGCCTTCATTAGCACCAATGACGTATGCCGTCCAGCATCTATTTCCTCGCGCCGAATGCAGAACTCGGAACTCGCGAACCGCATCGCGGGGCTTGACTTGCCAGCTTACAATGGCCGCGGTCGAATTTCCCCCTTTCGGAGTCCGGCATGGCTGCGTTGCCGATCGTTCGCGTCGTTCTCTTCAAGCATGGCGTCGGCTGGTTCGAGCGCGAAAGCGACGTCCATGACGATGCGGCCCTCGCGCTCACCTTCAAGCAATCGGAAGTGAGCGACGTTCTCAAATCGCTCACCGTCCTGGATCTCAACGGCGGCCATGTCGCGTCCGTCTCCTACGATTCGACGAAGCCCCTGGAGCAGCTCCTCGACGAGGTTGCGCTCAACATTCCCGATCAGGGCAGCCTGGTCACGCTGCTCCCGCAGATCAAGGGGGCCCGCGTTCGCCTGCACTCGGGCGTGGGCGATCCCGTCGAAGGCATCATCCTGGGCATCGACAGCTCCGAGCGGGCGATCGGCGACGGCGTCGTCCATGTCACGCTCCTCTCGATTTTGCTCGATTCCGGTTCGGTGCAATCGTTCGACCTGCATCAGCTCGCCGGCGTGCAGATCCTCGATCCCGTCCTTCGCCGCGACCTCGATTACTACCTCAAGACGCAACTTTCGGCGAAGAAGAAGGACGCCCGCACCTTCACCTTTTTCGCCCAGGGCCAGGGCAAGCGGACGATCCGCGTCAGCTACACGCTCGCGGCTCCCGTATGGAAGGCGACCTATCGCATCCTGCTCGGCGAAGAGGGCAAAAGCCCGATGATTCAGGGTTGGGCGGTGGTGGACAACACCCAGGACGAGGACTGGGAGAACGTGTCCCTCTCGCTGATCGCGGGCTTGCCGGTGTCGTTCATCCACGACCTCTACACGCCGCGCTACATCCGCCGGCCCGAAGTGCAGGTGCAGGAAACGACCGGCGTGCTGCCCCCGACGATGGAAGACGCGGTGGCTTATGAGCTGCTCGACGACGATGCGACATACGGCCGAGCGCCCGCGCCCGCTGCTGCCGCGCCGATGGCGATGCGAAAGCAAGCGAACGGCTTATCGGCGGAGCGCGGCGGGCGGTCCGCTCAAAGCTCGATGCAGGCCCAGGTCCGCGAACGCAAAATCGGCGACCTCTTCGAGTACGAGATCGAGCATCCCGTCACGATTCGCCGCAACCAATCCGCACTCGTGCCGATCGTCTTACGCAATTTCGACGGGCGGCCCGTGCTGCTTTACAACAAGCAGAATCGCGCGGAAAACCCAATGCGTTGCGTCGAATTCAAGAACACCACCGGCCTCACGCTCGAAGGCGGCCCGGTCACGGTGCTCGAAACCGGCAACTACGTCGGCGAAGCGATGCTCGAAACGATCAAGCCGGACGAAGAGCGCCTGGTCCCCTACTGCGTCGAATTGGCCGTCCGCGTGCACGACCATATCGATTCGCACGATGAGCATGTTCGCCGCATCGTCGTTCGCCGCGGGACGATGACGAGCCGCTACTCGACCGTCATGCAGACGACTTATCACTTCGACAACAAGGGGGATGCCGAGCAAATCGTTTGGCTCGAGCATCCTCGCCCCAGCCGCGAGTGGGCGCTGATGGATACGTCGGAGCCGAAGGAGATTACCGAGAATTTTTGGCGATTCCGCTTTCTGCTTCCTGCGAAAAAGACGGTGAAGTTCGTCGTCAAGCAACGCCTGCTGATGCACGCTTCGTTTTCGCTGGCGCAGCTCACGCCGCATCTGCTTGATGTGTGGATCGAGCAGAAATACCTGGACCGCCGCACGGAGTCCGCCTTGCGGCAAGTGTTCGCCTTGCAGCAAAACCTCGGCAAACTGGAAGCTTCGCTGAACGAACTCAACGGAGAACGCGGACAGATCCACGGCGAGCAGAAACGCATCCGAGAAAACCTGCAATCCCTCGGCGACCGCCCGACGGAGAAAGACCTGCGCGAACGCTTCGTCCGCACGCTCAACATGCAGGAAGACCGCCTCGAAACGATCGACCGCGAAACCAAACAACGGCAAACCGAGATCGAGTCGCTGCGCAACCAGGTCCAAGATTCGCTCGGGAAGCTGGAGTACGAAGCGGAAGTCGGCGCGGCATAATCTTTCTGCGTCACTCGACTCCGCAACGATGCAATGCCCTGTAGGGAACGCCCTCCGTGGCGGTTCCGCGGGAGTGGACACGTCCATCCCCCAGCATTCGCATTCCGCGATCACCTAAGCTAAAGAGGTCGCTGTCTTCCGCTTGCGGCTAAGCGTTCGGAGAATCCCTGGACTCGCTAAGCCGCAAGCGGAAAACCTGGTCGCCTTAGGGAGAAGGCGGAGGCCAACTCAGCGGGAACGCCAGATTTTTTCCATCGCCCAACCGCGGCGTTCGACCGCGCCGCGGATGTCGGCCAAAAAGCGCAATGCATCCGACGGATAGCCGGCCGTCGGCGTGATGCCGGGCACTTCGGTCTGCCACCAGCGGTTGAACTCGGCCATCAGCGTCTCACGAAGGTATTTGCTCACCATCGAAGCGACCGCGACGACGAAGTGTTCGCCATCCGCTTTCGGCATGAACCGGGCCTCGATGGGCCGATTGTATCCCTTCATCTCATAACGGCTCAGCTCCATCCCCTCTTCGCGGGGCATCACCCAGCCGTCGCCGAAAATCTCCTGCAGAAGCTGGACATACTGATTGCGGCCGCCATGCTTGTCGGCAACGACCTGGATCGACTCCTTGGGCTCCAGATCGAGGCACGCCGTGACCAGCCTCGAGTAGGATTGGCCGAGAACGGCGCCTTTGCTGTTGGTTCGTTCGATAAGGACGTTGAATGCGGGTGGGCAAACGATTTCGCTGCGGATCAGCCGCCATTCGACGCCGCAATCGGCACTGATGCGCGCGAACAATTCGGCCGACTCGCGAATCGCTTCCGCGTCCCCTTCGCAGGGCAACGGCAGATCGCCCGCGAACCAGTGCTCGCCGTGCAGTTCATGCCCGGGGCAGACGCGATCGACCAGTTCGCCCAGTTGGCCGGTCCATTGCAGAAAGGCGAGGACGCTGCATTCGAGATCGCGCAGGCCGCGCGAGGAGGAGTAGACTTCCTTGGAGTCGTCGATGAACAGCTTGGGACACTCCGCCTTCCGCTTGCGGCGAACGGCTTTCTTCAGCAGTTTCCACAGGCATTCGTCCGCATGCTCGTCCGGCACTCGACAGGCGACGGCGGTCATCACGAAGGGCCCCAGATTGGGGCCATATCCCGCTTCATCGATGCCGATCTTCCACACAGTCGTCGTCCTTCCCTGAACCTGGGACGCAAACCACTTCCGCCAATGTATCGTCCGCCTCGAACGAGTGCGAGAGGAGCGGCTTGCGATTGAACGCGGTCTTTCTCGAACCCCGCTTCCGTGGCCCAATTGTTGCACGGTGAGATGGCATCCACCTCCCTTGAGGACACATCGTGCCTGCCGTAATCTCCAGCGATCTTCGCGACAAGCTGCGTACGCATTTTGGATTCCGCAAGTTCCGTCCTGGCCAAGCCGAAGCCGTCGAATCGGCGATCCGCGGCCACGACGTCGTCGTCGTCATGCCGACGGGATCGGGCAAAAGCGTCTGCTTTCAGTTGCCCGCCCTTGAACTGGAAGGAACGACCGTCGTCGTCAGCCCGCTGCTTTCGCTGATGAAGGACCAAGCGGACAACCTTGCGGCAAAGGGCATCTCCGTCGTCGAGATCAATGGGACGCTTACCCCTGCCCAACGTCGGGAGCGCGAAAGCGAAATCGTCGCCGGCAAGTATGAGTTCGTCTACACGACGCCCGAGCAACTCGCAAACCCTGAATTTCGCGACGTGCTTCGGCAACAACTCATCGACCTGTTCGTCGTCGACGAAGCGCATTGCGTCAGCCAGTGGGGTCACGACTTTCGGCCCGATTACCTTTCGCTCGCAACGGCGATTGACGACCTGGGTCGGCCCCCCGTCCTCGCTCTCACCGCGACCGCGACGCCGGACGTGATCGACGACATCCGCACGCAGCTTGACATTGCGGATGCACAGGTTGTTCACACCGGGTTCTACCGCAAGAATCTCAAGCTGAACGTCGTGCATGCCTCAGGAGACGTGGATAAACGCACGGAGCTTTCCAAGGTGCTCAGCAAGTGGGATGGATGCGGCATCATCTACGCCGCCACCGTGAGCGCCGTCGAGGAATTGACCCAATATCTGACGAGCAAGGGGGTCGCGGCCGAGGGCTATCATGGCCGGCTCAGCATCAAACGCCGCACGGACATTCAGGACCGCTTCATGCGCGGCGACGTGAAGGTGATCGCTGCCACGAACGCCTTTGGGCTCGGCATCGACAAGCCGGATATCCGCTTCGTCGTCCACTATCACATGCCCGGGAACCTCGAAGCCTTCTACCAGGAATTCGGCCGCGCAGGCCGCGACGGCGACACCGCCCGTTGCACCCTGCTCTATGACGAGGAGGATCGCAAGCTGCAACGCTTCTTCCAGGGGGGCCGATATCCGAAAGGGCTTGACCTGATCAATGCCCATCACACGTTGATGCGATTCGCCGATCGGGATGAGGCGCCCACCCTTGCGGAAGTGCAGACCGTCAGCCCCTTGCCCCGCGCCCGGCTCAAAGTGTGCCTGGCGATGTTCGAGCGACGCGGCATCGTGCAAAGCGAGTCCGGGGGGCGCTATCGCCTTCGCCGTCCGGACCTTACCAGCAGCGAATTGGAACGCGAAGCGCGGGCCTACCGCGACCGCCACGAGCAAGATCTGATCCGCCTCGAACGCATGTCTGCCTACGCGGAAGGCTACGGCTGCAAGTGGAAAACGCTGCTCGAATACTTCGGCAACGGCGAAGAATCGCACGCCCGCTGCGGCCATTGCGACCGCTGCGAAAGCAGCGCGGCGCTGAAGAGCTGATGGCACGCATCATTCAAGGAAGGAGTGCCGGCTGTAAGTCCGGATTCTAGGTAGGATCATCTCGGTCGACTTGAGCGACGACGTTTCGGGAACAGTTTTTCGTACTGATCGATCCGAGGCAGGTCGGCCACCTCCTCGAAGCTTGCCATTCCAGCGAGGGCATTGGCGATAACCCACTGCCAAGTGGGGTCGCGCTCCAATGGGTAAGCGTCACGAAGCGGTTTGAACGCTAAGTCTCTCGCCGTTGGAATGCCTAGGGCCCGAATGATTCCCTCCCGAACGTTTGGTTCGTGTTTGATTCCAAGATGCCGCGTTAAAATTGGAATGGCCTCGCCAGGGGCAATCCGCTCGCCGACAAAGTCGTAGACGGACACTACAGCCACTCCTACAGCGGCTACTAGTTCCGCGATGATCGGTTCCTCATCCGCCGCCAACCGAGCGGTGCGCGCGGCTCGGCGTTCAAGGCGATCATTCATGTCGTTCATGGGTCGTCACTCGACTTGAGTGGAAATGAACTTGCCGGTGCGCGCCACGCGTTCGGTCTGGGGGCATGCTTGGGCGGTGAAAGCGGGCAGTTCGCTGGCCCCGGCCAGGAACCCGCCCAAGCATGGCACGCGTCCTGACCGCATGCTGTTCACGAACTTCACGGAGAAGATCGAGGCGTGTGCACGGGCCAACCCCTCACCCCCGGCCCCTCTCCCCCAGGGGGAGAAGGGAACATCACTCCTTCTCCTTCATCGGCGGCGGGATTTCGCACATGCCGACTTTATCGTAGATAATCACATGCTGCCACGGCAAGTGGCCGAGCGTCTCGCGGTGGCGGAGGGGGAAGGGGCGCATTTCCTTTTCGACTTGCTTCTGCGACATGCGATGCAGGCGTTTGATCGGCACGCCATCGTCTTCGAGCCGAAACTCGACGAAGACGAGCCGGCCGCCGGGCTTCAGGGCTTTGACCATCGCCTCCGTCACTTCGTAGGGCTGCGAAAGTTCGTGGTAGACGTCCACCATGAAAATGAGGTCGATCGAGTTTTCCGGCAGCTTCGGGTCCGACTCCGTCGCCCGCACCAGTTGAATGTTCTCCACCTTCTTGTTCTTCATGCGGCTGCGGATGATGGCGAGCATCTCCGGTTGAATATCGACGGCATACACCTTCCCCTTGTTGCCGACGATCTCGGCGAGTTTGAAGGTGTAGTAGCCGCTGCCGGCTCCCAGATCGACGACCACGTCCCCCGGCTTGATGTTGAGCGGCGGCAGCAGCTTCGAAACGTGTTCTTCCTTCTCCCGCTCGGGCCGTTCGAGCCAGTTGGCCCCGAGATGGCTCATCACATGGGCGATCTCCCGGCCCATGTAAAACTTGCCGATGCCGTCCGGATCATGGTCCTTGCGGAATTCGTATCGCGCCCCCTTCGGCGTCTCTTGCGCCGCGGCGAAAGCGGGGAGGGTCAGCAGAAACAACAGAGCGGCTGGACGCATGGTAAATCCCGGAAGCAGATCACGGTGGCGACGACCTCCATCCTCGCGGCTTGACGGCGACTTGTCCAATGAATTGAGAGTGGTCCTCACGCTCCGCGTGAGGTCAGCCGCGATGCAAGGTCAGACAGCCGCCTTCGTGGCGACAAGTTTATTAACTTGTCGGATTGGTTTTCGGAGCGATTTCAAACAAGCTGATAAACTTGTTTCCACGGCGGACTGACCGTGCATCGCCGCTGACCGCCTTTCGTGGCGACAAGTTTATTAACTTGTCGGATTGGTTTTCGAAGCGATTTCAAACAAGTTAGATAAACTTGTTTCCACGGCGGACTGACCGTGCATCGCCGCTGACCGCCTTTCGTGGCGACAAGTTTATTAACTTGTCGGATTGGTTTTCGAAGCGATTTCAAACAA
>JAIEPT010000194.1 GCA_019748295.1 Gemmataceae bacterium
ACGATGTCGGCCCCAGCAATCCATCTGCAACAACCGGCTGAGCGATAATGCGTGGCGTCACCGAAAAGCCGAGGATCTCGCGAATTGTTGGATGGTTCGGGGCCAAATCGTCCGGTTCAGCGGAACGCCACGGAGGGCGTTCCCTACAGAACGCAACGTTCGTCGCGACGTCGATCTGCAAGCCGCTCTAATTTTGCTTAGGCGTTTCGTGCCGGGCGCAGCAGACCAGCGGTGGAGTCGTAATACCGTTTGCGACGCGTTTTCGCTTGGGCGGGTTCTTCCGCACGTTGCGACTCCAGATCCGCTAGGTTCGCAAGACAGGCCGAGCAGCCAACTGTTTCGACGTGAAACTGGACGTAGTCGTGGGCATCGGCTTCCATGGCCCCGAGCAGGTAGCTGCCGACTTGTTCGCGCGAAGGGCAACTCAGCCGATGGCGCCGCCAGATGGCTCCCACGGAATGTTCGCCGCGATCGCGGCTCCGCATCAGGGATTGCAACTGCTTTCGCATGGGATCCGAGTCGCGGAGCGAGCGTTCCACTTCGGCGGTTTCCGCGTCGCTCAGGGCGTCGTCGAGATACGCTTCCAGGGTTTCTTTGGGGATCGGCGACATCACTTCGTCTCCTCGCCGACTTGCAGTTCCGGAAACACGTCGCTCGGCAAACCCGCCAGGCGAACTTGCTCGGAGATTTTGCGCACGGCCGCGAAACGGATGTTCGCCACCTGCTGTTCGCTGATCTTCAGAAACGCCGCCACATCGCGATTCGCCCAGCCTTTGACGAAGAGCAGTTCCATGACCTTGATCCGTTCGTAGTCCCCTTTATCCCGCCACCCTTCGAGCAGTTGGCCGATCGCACGGGCAACCGCTTCGTCTTCCAATTTGAGCCGTTCATGCCCGCGAGCCACGCTGGATGCTGCGGGATTGGGATCGGGCTTTTTCTGCAGTGGATCGTCCGGCCCTTCCGGCGCCTGATGCAGCGGATGCCTGCCGGTGCGGCGCAGGTGGTCAGTGAGCTTGTGGGAGGCGATCGTGAAGAGGTACGTCTGCAGTTCCCGGCGATCGTCGTAGTTGGGCAGGCTGGTAAGAAATCCGATGAACGTTTCCTGGACCAAGTCGTCGCAGGCCGCGCGATCTTTGATGCGACGGGCGATAAAGGCCATAATCCGCCCCTCGTAGCGGGCAATGAGGTCCTGCCACGCCTGAGGGCTCTGATCGCGTATTTGCCGAATGAGCAGCCGATCGCTTTCGTTGGCCATGCCGTCAGTGTACTCGGCGGGAAGCACTCGGCGAAGGCGTCCTTGGCAACGCTGATTCTCAGGCGATGCATGACGAATCAGAGTCAGTCGCTTTTTTCGATCTGGGTGCGGCCAATTTTTCGAGCGGACGCACCGAACTGCAAACGCGAAGGGCGTCTCCCATGAAAGCCAGGGGCGAAGTCGTCGGCGAAGGGCCGCGATACGGAACCCACGCGAACGCTGAAAGCGTTCCCCAGCGAAGCCCAGGGTTGGCGAACAACGGGAGCCAACCCTGGGTAGGAAGACAGCGGCGGAAGGGATTTCTGAAAGAGATCTCCAGGACGCCTCATGCGTTCGGACCGCGCTCCTGGGCCGAGCGTCGTGGCGAACTCTTTCAGAGTTCCTTGGCAAGTGGGGGGCGTATACCGGGGCGTATACCCAAGGTTAGCTCCCGATGGTCGCCAACCCTGGGCTTTGCTGGGGAACGCTTTCAGCGTTCGCGGTCCGTCCGCCCGAAAAAATTGCCGCACCCTTTCGATTTTTCGTACCTTTCCTTTGATTGCCCTATCCCGAAGTGACGATTAGGATAGAACACCCCAGCGACGCGGTCAGAGCGCGGATGGCGTTGCTGGCTTCGCAACTTCACCTCGATGGAATTCGCTGCACGCCATGCCGTTGCCGACTCAAACCTCCGCTCTGCTGAAGGTGGCCCGCAAACTCGCCGAGGATTTGGCGGCGGATGCCATCTTGCTGCTGACCGAAACCGAGTTGGATTGGGACGAGCTGAAGCAGCATATTCCCCTTACCAAATTGCTTGTCGTCGCTCGCAACAAGAAGGTGCACGACTCGCTCCGGCTGCGCGGCGATGTTACCGTCCTCGACATCGACCCGGGGCCGTCGCCAACCCAAGAACTGATGAGCATGGCGCTCCTTGAAGCCATTGCTTCCGAAAAGCTGCCGACGGGCGCTCACGTTGTCGCTCTTTACAACGGCATCGGCGTCGAAGTGGACATGCCCGAGCCGATCGACAGCATCAGCCTCATTCACCTCGGCGAGCACCTCGAGCGGCTCAGCGCCCAAGACCTTCGAGGTCTCGATACGCAAGTCCCGCTTGAGGTGTTGCGAGCCGTCGTCGATATGGCCGCGGAGATCGGCCGCGAGGGGCGTGAGGGGCAGCCGGTCGGCACGATGTTCGTGGTCGGGGATACGAAGAAGGTTCTGGCGATGTCGCGGCCGCTTAATTTCAACCCGTTCCGCGGCTACTCCCCCGAGGAGCGCGACGTGCGCGATCGGCGTGTCCGCGAGCAGATCAAGGATATCGCCCAACTCGAAGGCGCCATCATCATCCGCCGCGACGGCATCGCCGAAGCCGCGTGCATGTATATCGACGCGCCTGCGGAGGGAATCACACTGAGCCGAGGCCTCGGCACTCGCCATTGGGCCGGGGCGGCCATCAGCAAGAAGACGAAGGCCATTGGAATCGCCGTCAGCCAATCGTCCGGCAGCGTCCGCATTTTCCAAGACGGCCAGGTGATGCTGCAGATCGAACCGTTCCTCCGGCCCATGATTTGGCGCAAATTCGACATGGACGGCGACGCCGACGCAGGTTGACCTCGTCGCGCTTCGTTTCTCTCTGAAGCAATGATTGGCTTCCCCCTTCTTCCATGATCTAATGGCAGGCGATTCTCCCTCCTCCCTGGAGACGATTCGCATGCGCACCATGTTTTGGGCCGCACTCGCTTTGTTGTGGACCATCCCACCCCTCCATGCGCAGCCGGCGCAGCCCAAGAAGAAGCAGCCGAACATCCTGTTCATCATGAGCGACGACCATGCGTCGGCCGCCATCAGCGCCTACGGCTCGTTTCTCGCCAAATACGCCAACACGCCGAATATCGACCGGATCGCGAAAGGCGGGATGCGGTTCAAGAACGCACTCGTCACCAATTCGATCTGCACCCCGAGCAGGGCGGCGATCCTCACCGGGCAATACAGCCATCGCAACGGCGTCTACACGCTCGGCGATGCGTTGGACCCCAACCGGGTTCATCTCGCACATCTGTTGAAAGCGCTCGGCTACCAGACAGGTCTCGTCGGCAAGTGGCATCTGCACAGCGACCCGACCGGCTTCGATTGGTGGAGCATCCTGCCAGGCCAGGGAGTTTATCTCAAGCCGAAACTTCGAGCGAAAGGCGAGAAGCTCAAGGAATTCGACGGCTACTCCGAAGACGTCATCGCCACGCAGTCGCTCGATTGGCTTGGGCAGCGCGACAAGGCCAAGCCGTTTTTCCTCTGCTGCCACTTCAAGGCGCCGCATCGGCCGTGGGACCCGGCTCCAAGGTTTCAGGACCTCTACAAGAACGAAAAGCTCCCGGAACCGCCGACGCTGCTTGACGATTACAAGAACCGCTCGAAGGCCGCCGCGAATGCCACGCTCGTGATCGGCGAGCACATGACGGCGCGGGATCTTGGCCAGCCGGTCCCCAAGAATATGACGACGCATGAGCTGCGCAAGTTTGCCTACCAGATTTACATGAAGAACTACCTGCGATGCATCGCCGCCGTCGACGAAAACGTCGGGCGGCTGCTCGACTATCTCGACAAGGAAGGACTGACCGAAGACACCATCGTCGTCTACACGTCGGACCAAGGGTTCTTCCTTGGAGAGCACGGCTACTACGACAAGCGATTCATGTACGAGGAATGCCTCACGACGCCGTTGATCGTTCGCTACCCGCCGGTCGTTCCCGCGAGCAAAGTCAACACGGACATGGTGACGAACATCGACCACGCGCCGACGTTTCTCGATTTCGCGGGCGGCAAGGCGCCAGACGAGATGCAAGGCCGCAGCTATCGTTCCTTGCTTGAAGGGAAGACGCCGGGCGATTGGCGAAAGTCGATGTACTATCGCTATTACATGCATCTCGCCGACCACGGCGTGCCGGCCCATTACGGCGTCCGCACCGAGCGTTACACGCTCATCCACTTCTACGGTCAACCGCTGGGCATGAAGGGAGCCGTCAACAAGCCCACCGAATCGGAGTGGGAGTTGTTCGACCGGCAGCAAGATCCGCAGCAGATGCGCAATGTCGTCAGCGACGCGCAATACGCTCAGACCGTGCGTGAGCTGAAAGCGGAACTGGAAAGACTGCGCCGTGAGGTGGGAGACGATCGAAATCCATGACCGATCCCGCAGCTTTCAAGAAGAGGCGTTGTGGCCACCATCATTGATCGAGCCCTTGAACTCGTCCCAGCCAACGGACGCATCGGTCTGGGTTCAGGCCGAGCTGCTCATGAGTTTGCGCAGGCGCTTGGGGCACGGCTGCGTTCCGGTTTCGCCATCGAGTGTGCGGTCGCTACCTCGAAGGAAACCGAAGAGCTTGCGGCCAGCTTGGGAATCCCGCTCGCCAGCCTGGCGGCCATCGACTCGCTCGATGTGACGTTCGATGGCGCGGACGAAGCGGATCCGAATCTCGACTTGATCAAGGGCTACGGCCGAGCGCTAGTGCGCGAGAAAGTGGTCGCCGCCTCGTCGCGATTGCTGGTTATCCTCGTCGGCGAGGAGAAACTGGTGCCCGCACTCGGCGCCCGAGGGCGACTGCCGATCGAAGTCGTGCCCTTCGCCCTGCCCTATTGCCAGCGACGCCTGACTTCGCTTGGCCTCAAGCCAAAGCCGGACGTCCGCGACGGCGAACTCTTCGTGACGGACAACGGCAATCGCATCCTGGATTGCCACGTCGCCGCCATCGCCAACCCCGAGCAGTTGGAAGCCATGCTTCGATCGATTCCCGGCATTGTCGGCACAGGATTGTTCCTCAAGATGGCCAGCGTGGTGTTGGTCGGCAGCGGGCCGACCATGGAACTGAAGACGGAACTCCGGCGCTGAGATGCTGAGGCTGCAAGCGAAGTGAGACGCGATTGTTGTTGGAACGAAGAAGGCCTCTTTCCTAAGGCAGAAGAAAGGCCTTCATCGTTTCCAGCACGGTTCGGATTATCGATTGGTCGGAGGGGTGGTCGGCCTGGGACCACCCGGGCCGCCCGGATTCGGTTGGGTGCGGATGCGGCGTTGGAAGTCGAGTTCTAAGGCGCCGTAGGTTCCTTCGTGCTGCTGCACCACGTTCATCAGAGCCATCATGAGCCGCTTGGCCGTGTAGAAGTTCATCACGACGCGATGGGTCAGCTTGATCGGCTCCGCCTGGGTCGGCTGCATCGAGGGATTGAGCCCGAAGTCGAGCACCAGTTCTTCGGGCGTCACGCTGACGCGGCAGAAGTTGGTGTAGACCGTCGAGAGTGAGGCGTAATCCGTCGGGAATTGAGGCGCCTGCCCCGGGGCATCCGCTTGCGGCGGACGAAGTTCCTCAGCCATAGGTCAATCCTTTCGTAGCTGCGTTGCCGGTCAGGCAACTTCATCAAACAGGGTAGAAGAATTCAGTCAACGACTTAGCATGCGGAATTTTGCGGGACTTGTCCATGTTGGAACTGGCGGTTTTTCGGTTTGGGGTGGCTTGATCGATGGCGCCGGGCGTATGATCCGGATCCTCTCGGGGATTTCGTGGGTCAAGGAAGACCGCCATGACCGCCCCCTTCTGGTCGTTGGATGTTCGCAACCGGCGCGACCTGCTTACGGCCCGCAGCCAAGCTCGTTCCATTGCGTGTCTTCTTCAGTTCGATCCGCACGATCGGATCTGCATTGCCGCAACTGTGTTTCTCGCCAGTTCGCATGCGTATGGGGCTTGGCGACGCCATCGGCTCCTTTTCACGCTGGAGGACCGCTGTCTTCAGGTGACGCCTGCTCATCCCAAACGAGCAGAAACCGCTCCATGGATCGTTCGGAAAATGATCCCCGGCCAAGTGTCCCTTCCGTCGTCGGAAGATTTGGCTTGGTTGGCGCGACAAACGTGCGGCGAAATGGCGGTGAACCCGTTCGACGAGATCGCACGCCAAAATGACGAGATTTTGCGACTTTTGCTCGCTCTGCGCGAAAAAAGCGGCCACCCAACCTTGCCGGACGTTCAGAGAGGTCGTACAGCTGCATAAGACTTGCATGTCACAGTGCGCACGTTCCGCCCTCCGGTATAGCTGCTCCCATCCAGTGGCAGCTGACATTGTGAATTTTTTCACCTTTTCGCCCGATAATCCCTTGTAATGTCACGAAGCCGTTTTTAGAATGGGGCGACGATTGAACCGAGCGTAATAGCTTTTCCGGAAAGAGGGACTTTCCGGGAGAGGCGCCTGCAAGGAACGCAAGGCTGCCGGAATTGGTCAAGGAAGCTGCCTGGGGAAGTGCGATACGATTCGACTTTTTCGGGCTTTGGAAACCCCCTCGCGATCCTTTCCGCTGGGAACTTTGTCTTCCCGGCGGGCGAGCGTTTCCAGTGCGGTTCGATACATCCCCGGGCACGGGATTGATCGAAGACCCGCCGCTATCAAGCTCGCGTCCTCCACAGGGGAACTACACGATGAAGACGCAGCGTCGCAAGCGCCACCAAGAAGAGGCGCCCGAGTACTCTGTTTCCTTAGATCCAACCACCACGATTTTTTCCTCGGACCTGCTGACCCCCGACGAAGAGCGAGAATTGCTCGCCACCTTCTGGGAATGCAAGACCGAACTCGTGAAAGCGATGATTCGCGGCTTCTCGAAGCTGCGCGCCCACCGTCCCGCGCCTGAACCTTGGCCAATGGCCCAGTTCATCCGCGATTACTGCGATGCGGAATGCCGGCAGACCGCCGCCGTCCGTCGCATTCATGATCGCTACGTCCATTGCAAGCATCGGCTGGCTTCGGCCAACATTCGACTCGCGGCTCACGTCGCGAAGCGCTTCCGCCATCATGCTTTGGGCTATTCCGATCTCTTGCAGGAAGCCGTCTGCGGCCTCATGCAAGCCATCGATCGCTTCGACGTGAGCCATGGCACCCGCCTCGCCACGTATGCGACGTGGTGGATTCGCCAGACGCTGCAAATTGCGGTCGCTCGTCAGAGCCACCTCGTCAGCCTCTCGCCGCACCATTTGCAAGAACTCGGCCTGCTCCAGCAGGAATCCGAAGCTCTGGCTCACGGCGGGCAGCATCTTCCCAGTCCTCAGGAGTTGGCGTCTCGCACGGGGAGCAGCCTCGAACACTTGACCCATCTACAGACTGCAACTCGCGCGCCGGTTTCCTTGAACGCCGTCCTCGACGACGACAGCGACTTCAAGCTCACTGAAGCGATGCCTGACAACGACAGCGCTATCCAGCGCGACAACACGGAGCGTCAAGAAGCTCTCAGCTTCCTGATGGAAAACCTCCGCCCTCGCGAGCGCAAGGTTCTCGACCTCCGCTTCGGCCTCACCGGCGCAGGCACTCACAGCCTTCGCCAGATCGGCCATCTGCTTCGCATCAGCAAGGAGCGCGTTCGTCAGATCCAGAACCGCGCCCTCGAAAAGCTGCGTGCGTCCGCGGAACGCGTCGGTTGGGATCCGAGCCTGCTGCTCACCTAATCGCTGCCGACTGGCCCGAATAATCCTCAAAGCCCGATCCTTCCGGATCGGGCTTTTTATTTATCCCCCATTCGAAATGGGAGGGGTGAACCACGCGCTTAGGACATGGAGGTGGACGCGTTCGCATACGTGCGCACTGCCGTTCTCGAAGCCGCGAATATACTGCTCCCAACCTCTCGCCCTCCCTTTCGCCGGAGACATTTCATGGGGCAGCGTACCCCGCTTTACGATCGACATGTCTCGCTCGGCGCCCGCGTGGTGGACTTTGCGGGTTGGGAAATGCCGGTCCAGTACACCTCGATCGTGGAGGAGCACAACACCGTCCGCACCAGCATGGGTTTGTTCGACATCTCTCACATGGGCCGGCTTTCGTTCGCGGGCCCCGATTCGCTCGCCCTGATCCAGAAGGTGTGGACGAATAACGCTGCAACCCTCAAAGACGGCCAAGTCCGCTATGGCCTCGTTTGCAATGACCAAGGCGGCATCCGCGACGATGTGCTGGTCTACAAATGGCCCTACGGCTACGCGATGGTTGTGAACGCCGGCAACCGCGAGAAGATCGTCGCTTGGCTCAACGAATCGATCGGCAACCTCAACGTGCAAGTCATCGACCAGTCCGCCGACACCGCCATGCTCGCGGTTCAAGGGCCGAAAGCCATCGCCGCGTGCAAGGATCTGACCGGAGTTGATCCTGCTTCGCTGGGCTATTACTTTGCCGCGCCGACACGATACGAGGATCAGCCGTGCGTCCTGAGCCGAACAGGCTACACCGGCGAAGACGGCGTGGAGGTCATCGTCGGCAAGAACCAGGGACAGGAACTATGGGACGACCTGGTCGCACGCGGGGCAAAACCCTGCGGGTTGGGCGCTCGCGACACGCTCCGACTGGAAGCGGCCATGCCGCTGTATGGGCATGAACTCGGCGAAGAAATCGACCCGTTCCAGGCCGGGCTTGGCTGGTCGGTCAAGCTCGACAAAGGGCCGTTTCGCGGCCGCGATGCGTTGCTTCGCCGCAAGGAAGACAAAGCGATGCGGCAGCGCGTCGGCCTCGAGCTTTCCGGCAAGCGCATCGCCCGCGAAGGTTCGGCCCTCAAGAAGAACGGCGAAACGGTCGGCGTCGTGTGCAGCGGCACCTTTTCGCCCACGCTGCAAAAGACGATCGCCATGGCCTATGCCGATCCCGCGGCCACAGCTGTCGGCACGACGCTGACGGTCGACGTCCGCGGCAAAGACGAATCGGCAACCATCGTTGCGCTCCCCTTCTACAAACGGGCGAAATAGTTTCTCCTTGCTGGGTCGTCTCCCGATACAACAGAGCCTGTCGCTTACCCAACGGAGGTCCGCATGGTTCCGAAGAATCTTCGCTACAGCAAATCGCACGAATGGGCGAAACTCGAAGGCGAAGTCTGCACGATCGGCATCACGAAATTCGCCGTCGATCAACTCACCGATGTGGTGTTCGTGGAGCTTCCGGACGTGGGCGACCATGTTTTCGCGGGGGACAGCTTCGGCGAAATCGAATCGGTCAAGGCCGTCTCCGATCTCTATTCGCCCATCAACGGCGAAGTGACCGCCATCAATCAGGATCTCATTCGCGACCCCGCCGGCATCGCGGCCGATCCGTTCGGCAAGGGCTGGCTGATTCAAGTGAAGCCCGAGCCAGGATCGAACCTCAACGCGATGATGTCGCCCGACCAGTATCAGAAGCAAATCGACAGCGAAGCCCACTAGGGCGGCTTGCAAATTGATGTAGCGGCGGACGTTGCATTCGGTAGGGAACGCCCTCCGTGGCGTTCCCTACAGAATGCTACGTTCGTCGCTACGTCGATCT
>JAIEPT010000236.1 GCA_019748295.1 Gemmataceae bacterium
AAAGTATTTTACAATATTTTGTCAGAGTTAACTTACTTTTCTATAGATTTCTTTTTCCTACTAAGATATACCTACCTACTGAATGAGATTTTTTTACTTGAAAAAGTTTGTTAGTCAGCCAAAATGAAGACATTTTAAGTCAGTTGAAGAATTTTTTAAAAATTCCTTGAGAGAAATGTA
Organism: Gemmataceae bacterium; assembly: GCA_019748295.1. Classification (GTDB taxonomy): domain Bacteria; phylum Planctomycetota; class Planctomycetia; order Gemmatales; family Gemmataceae; genus JAIEPT01. Next base: position 181 of record JAIEPT010000236.1, read on the forward strand.
AAATTTTAGCCAGGATCCGCATTGAAAAAAAAACCCTGGATCCGGATCCGCATAAAATGTATGCGGATCCGAAACGCTGGTTTTTACACTGTTAGGTACGGTACCGATACCTTGTAGGTACCGGTATGTACATATACCACGTGGGAACATATGATTTCTAGTTAAACATCTATTTAGATGCGCATTCAAATGCGTACGGTAAGAATTTCTGTGTGTGTGGGATCGGGTGGCTCTCTGCATCTTGGCTATCTGACTGGACTTATAAATTTCGGGTTGGCAAGCCAGCAGGTTGGCCTCCGATGTAAATAAAGCACAAAAAGTCATGCTTGATTAAAATGCTTAAATGTTAATATGTTACCGGGTAGGTACCGTATTACCGGTTGTGGTATGCTTTGTTTTAACATGGAACTTATACTTTCTAGATATCAAATACCAAGGAGCGGATCCAAGATGGCCGCCCCATTCCCCCCCACATGGTCGCCCTGCGCCGCCGCCGCGGCGGTGACATTACCAACATACCTGTACCGTACCACCCGATTGAGTTGCATTTCATATCTTCTTTCATCAGGTGAGGGTGGGTGGGCAGCTCAAAACGCAACTCGTCCCTATCCACGTACACACATCCGCCCCCCCCCCCCCCCAGCCACCATGGCGGGGGGGGGGGGGGGGGGGGCGGGCCCCGCCGCCCCCCCCCCCCCCCCCCGGTAGCGTGCTGAGATTCGTAGTTTGCCGCCAAGCCCCAGGGTAAGCGCGGCGCACCCTGGGGATCAGTCCGCTGGTGCATCGATCCCCAAGGTGCGCTGCGCTTACCTTGGGGCTTGGTGCACGACATCAAAATTATGCACCTTTTGCTCCCCTCACCCCCAAGCCCCTCTCCCCAAAGGGGAGAGGGGGGCAGAGTCTATATCCACTCGACGCCGGGGTCGCCTTCGCGCACTTCGCCGATGATGTAGGTGGGGACGCGCTCTTCCATAAGCCGCCGCTGGATGCTCTCGGCGTAGTAACGGCTCACGATCATCACGAAGCCGATGCCGAGATTGAAGACGGTGTCCATTTCCGACTGCTCGACGTTGCCGAGCTTTTGCAGCCAATTAAAGACGGGCAGCACCGGCCAGCTGCCGCGCTTGAGGAACACGCGACGGCCCGGCGGGAGCACGCGGGGCACGTTGCCCGGCAAGCCTTCGCCGGTGATGTGCGCGAGGCCGCGGACTACGCGTTTCTTGGTCGGGTAATGTTCCAGGATGCTCTTCACCGGGCGGACGTAGATTCTCGTCGGCTCCAGCAGTTCCTCGCCGATGGTTCGGCCCAATTCCGGAACATGATCGTGGATCGAAAGGCCCGCGTGGTCGAATGCCACTTTGCGGACAAGGCTGTAGCCGTTGGAATGGACGCCCGTGCTGGCAAGGCCGAGGACGACGTCCCCGGGCTGGATCGCTTTGCCGGAGATGATGCTGTCTTTCTCGACGACGCCGACGCAGAAGCCGGCCATGTCGTAATCGCCGGGCTTGTAGAAATCGGGGAGGATCGCCGTCTCGCCGCCGACGAGGGCGCATTCCGACTCGATGCAGCCGTCGCTGATGCCTTTGACCAGCTGCTTGATGAGTTCCGGGTCGTCCTTGGGCAACGCGAGGTAATCGAGAAACATCAACGGCTCGCCGCCGGTGCAGAGGCAATCGTTGACGGACATGGCGACCAGGTCGATGCCGACCGTGTCGTGCTTGTTCATCAAGCTGGCGACTTTGAGCTTCGTGCCCACGCCGTCCGTCGAGGTGACGATCACGGGGCGGCGATAGTTCTTCGCAAAGAGTCGGCAATTGTAGTCGAGGCTGAAGAGGGCCGCGAAACCGCCGAAGCCGTCGAGGACGCGAGGGGTATGGGTCTTCTTGAGAAGGGGGGCCATCCGCGCGAGGCTTTGCTCGTAGAGTTCGAGGTCGAGCCCGGCGTCGCGGTAGGTAAGGTTCTTCTTCTTGCCCATGAGAGTGTCCGTGGCGGCGGAATGCAAAGGGGCATTTTAGGCCGCGACGGACGAACGCATATCAGGGAACGGAAAATGTGGCGAAGCGGGAAGTTTTCAAAGCCCCCAACCCCAGGGGCGAGCGCAGCGAACTCCTGGGTTCGGAGTGTCGGAAGAGCGATGTGATTGCGGTCTGGAACCCAGGAGCTCGCTGCGCTCGCCCCTGGGCTTGGAGTTTGTCGTGAGACCTTAAGCGGCGGCGGCGAAGGCTTCTTCGTCCACCGGTTGCTCGAGCAGATACCAGAGGTCCGTTCCCAGTGCACGCAGGATCGGGGCCAGCGAACTGGTCATGATTTGCGTGCGCGTCAACGCTTCCCACTGCAGCGACATCTCGTTCCACAGCACGCGGACGCGGAAGTTCACGAAGTCCACCCGGCGGACCGTGATGCCGAACCTGTCCGGCGCGGGGCCTTTGAGAACGACGTTGCCCGGCAAATGCCACAGGCCGTCCGCGACGCTCGGCGCGTCGGCGTCCCAGCGCAGCTCCATCGCGGGCAGGTGCGGCGAGGCGTTGCGGTCGAAAAAGCAGCGGATGATTTTCGGTTCCGGAAGCGTGTCCATTGCATCCTCCATGCGAACATCCCGCGTCCCCTGGCGGAATAGCTGCGGCTATAGCATGGATGCGATTTGGTGGAAAGGCGGTTTGCGTGGCGACAAGTTTATGAACTTGTCGGTCTTGCCTCGTACAAGCGGCGAGTCAGAATCAATCCGACAAGTTCATAAACTTGTCGCCACGAAAGCGGGGCTACTGCCGGCTGGCGCGGACGGCTTGGGCGGCGAGGGGAGGGGAGGTGGAGGCGCGGGCGACGTCTTCCAGCGTTGGCTCGGAAGGCTCCGCGTCCTTCGCGCGGCGAGAGGTCCGCAGGATCAGCACACGCTGCACCTGGCGGCCATCCACATCCTGGACGAAGGCACGATACGCGAGGCTGTTCGGTTTTTCGAGGTCGGCGCCGATGATGAGATAGCTGTTCGGCGCCACGTCCAGTTCCCAGCCGAGGTCAGGATAGACGCGGGCGGCGCGTTCGACTTTCAGGGTCCAGGCGGACTGCTCGGGATTCGCCTCGAACGGCAGCTGAGCTTCGCCGTTCTCGACCTTGGGAACGAACTTGAGTTTCGATTTGCCGTCAGTTGTCAAGGTTGCGGTGACGTCGAAGAGGAACCGCACCTTGTGCAGGTCCACGATTTCCGCCTCCTTGCCGATCTTCACTTCATACGCGCACTCGGGCATTTCCTTGCTGAGCGCCTGTTGGATCGTGTTCCCCGATTGGACCATTCGGCGGCGCGGATCGAGGCACCAGCGTTCCGATCGCAGCAGTTCTTGCAGCTTCGAGGGAGTCATGCCGACGATCTGACCGACGCGGAAGCCATTCGCTTCGAGAGCGTCGCGGCGATCCAGGCTCACCACCATGTGATCGGCGGCTCCCCAGATTTCGCGGCTCAAAAACGGATCTTCGATCGGGCGTTCGAGAAGGGCAGCGTCGATTTGGATGAGTTCGGAGTCGTCGGCGTGGCCGCCGATGGCTTTGAGCCACGACATCGAGGTTTTCGCAGGCGCGGAAGGCGTCACGCATCCGCCGGCGAGGCAGAGGACGACGATTGCCAGCGATTTCCATGCGATGCGAGCCACGAAACCCCTCGTGCTCGTGGGCGGAGCTTCCCCGAACGCGGGGCTTATAACCTGGAGCGAAAATCCGTCAAGCCCGCGAAATAGCATGAAGGAGCCGCGCACGCAGTAAGCGGTCGGGATCGCATCCAGCTAAACCCGCTTACTGCGTGCGCGGCTCCTTTGAACGTCATACCGATCGCAATACCAGTGACGTGTTGCTGCCGCCGAATCCGAACGAATTGGAGATCGCCGTCTTCGCTTTGCGTTCTTGGGCGTGGTTCGGCACATGGCAGAGGCGACATTCAGGGTCAGGGTTTTCCAGGTTGATGGTCGGCGGCACGGCCTGACTCTCGAATGCGACGATGCACGCGAGCGCTTCGAATGCGGCGGCGGCGGTCAGCAGATGGCCGGACATGCTTTTGGTCGAACTGACCGGAAGATTGGGGATATGGGAGCCGAAAACGGTTTCCAGCACCTTCGCTTCCGCCGCGTCGCCGACAGGGGTGCTGGTGGCGTGAGCATTGACGTAATGCACGTCGGCAGGGTCCATCTTCGCGTCGGCCAAGGCGCTGCGAACGGCCGCGATGGCGGGGCCGGGGTCGTTATTGGGAATGACCATGTGGAAGGCGTCGCTCGATCCGCCGTATCCTGCGACTTGGGCGTAAGCGTGGGCGGAGCGCTTGCGTGCACGCGTCGCGGATTCGAGGACGAACAGGGCGCCCCCTTCGCTGATGACGAAGCCGTCGCGATCGACGTCGAACGGGCGCGACGCACGTTGCGGCTCGCCGTTTCGCTTGGACAGCGCCCGGAGGTTGCCGAAGCAGGCGAGGGTAGTGGGCGTGATCGCCATGTCGCAGCCGCCGGCGATGCAGACGTCGCACCAGCCGAGTTCGATCCAGCGTTTCGCCATGCCCAGGGCGTAATTGCCGCTGGCGCAGGCGGCGGAAAGGCTGACGGTGGGTCCGCTCGTCCCCAACAATGCAGCCACGCGATGCACGAGCGAGCGAACGCCGGTCATCGTTTGCAGAATGCGACGGCCGCCCTGGTGATAGTCGGCTTCCCAGAACGAATTCCAATCCGCAGCCGAGCCCAAAACGAAGCCCACGCGCAGCTTGTCGCGCGCGTCCCAAAGGCCGGAATCGCGAAGTGCCTGCGAGGCGCAATGCAAAGCGAGCGAGTCGGTAGAACCTTGCTGATCGACGGTCTTGCGGTCGAAGCCTTCCGTATCGGGGATATTGGCAACCAATCCCGCGATTTGCGATAGGTGATCCTTCACTTGGAAACGATCGACGGCAACGATGCCGGACTTCCCCGCGAGCAGGTTGTCGGCAATTTCGCGATACGACGTGCCAAGCGGCGTCGCGGCCCCTACCCCAGTGATCCAAACCGCATCGCCATTCACGCGCGCATCTCCATCGCGGCCGGTCGATCTTGGATGCCGAACCAGCCGAAGCCCGGCAGACGCCAACGTCCGCGCGGGTTGTCCGTTTGCAATTGATCCGCCATGTTCGACAACTCGAACACAGGCAACGCCAGGTCGAACTCGTCGTCTGGCGAGAACAGAAACTCGGGCCCCTTCCCGCTGTTTTCGATCGGCGTCAAGGCCAGGGCGATGCCTTCGCCCATTGCATGGTTCGAGGCGGAGCCGGCGGTGTCGTCGTTGGGGATGTACTCGGGAGAATACCTCGTCATCACGAGCCAAAGGCCGGGAAGGCGACCTTCGGAAAGCATGGTTGCGGCAAGCATGATTCCCTCGCCCATCGCCTCCGGTCCGTTGCCGATGGCGTAGTTGGGGCCGTGGAGTTTCAGGGCCATGCTTATCGTCCCTGGCAGGGCGTGGTGCGAGAGCTGCGGCACCATCTGAGGAGAGATGCCCCAAACGCCCTCATCGGCATAGCGACGCAAGGCGCCTGCATTACCTCCCCTTCCGAAAAAAATCGGTGCAGCAATCACTCCCCAGGCCGCAAAGTCGATATTTTCCATTGCGAAACTGTTTACAGCCTTCAGTGTGGCCGTAAGTCCAATGATGCTCTGATCATCTGACGACTTCAGCGAGCTGGCAGAGAGTGTGCTTTTAGGTACTCCACTGGGGGACTTTCGCAATGCCGGCAGATCGGTGGGGCTGACCTTGACGGAACCGTAGGCACAAACCTTTGCGAAGGAGGGAAAACTTGCATAAGATGGTACGAGTGAAGGACGCAACCAACTAGTCCTTTCTCAGCGCCACGCCAGCGGACTGCCAGCGAACCTCTTGTCCATATTCGGAAGCCGCCCAAACGGCAGAATCTTCCTACGTCGCTAACTAAACGGAACCTGCCGATTTTGTCAATCCGGCATCCGCGGACAAGGTTCGCTTGTTTGTTAAAGTCCACTTTGGTTTTATTCCGAAACTCTCCCAGAACGAGACGTTCAGAGGTCTCGGAACGCCATGAGAAAGAGAAGCAGGGATGGTTGACTCTCCCTTGAAGAACCTGGCCCACGCGATTCGCCAGCATGGACTGGTTCGCTTCGTGGAGCATCTCGCGAACGAATACCCCGATGCCCACCTGAAGGACCTGGTGGTCGACTACCTGGGTCCCAACCGCGAAATGGAAGTACGCGGCAAACGGGTCATCAATTTCGGCTCCGACAGCTTCCTTGGCCTCGATCAAGATTCGCGCGTCAAAGAAGCCGTCCGCCAGGGCGTGGACCTGTGGGGCACCCATAACGGCGCTTCGCGTGCTTTCGCCTCCGTGCGCAGCAACGAAGACGCGGAACGCAAACTCGCCAAATGGCTCGGGACCGAAGAGACGCTGATTTACCCGTCCGTCAGCCTCGCCAACATGGGAGCGCTGCCGGGTTTGGTGGGCCGCAAGGATCTGCTCGTCCTTGATGAGCATGCGCACAACTCGATGCAAGAGGGCGCCAAGATCGCGCAGGCGAACGGAACCCGCGTCGAGACGTTCAGCCATTCGGATCCGGCCGACCTCGAACGCATCTTCAAGGAGACGGGCCCGTACCGGGTGGCCGTGGTCGCCATCGATGGCGTCTACAGCATGTCGGGCAAGCTGCCGCCTCTGAAGGAAATCAATCGCGTCTGCAAGCGCAACAATGCCGTGCTCTACGTCGACGACGCGCATGGCACCGGCGTGCTCGGCAAGAAGGGGCGCGGCACCGTGCTCGATGCGCTGGGCAGCTACGACAACTGCCTCGTCGTCGGCTCGCTGTCGAAAGCGTTCAGCGCTTTCGGCGGCTTCGTCGCCTGCCCGCGCGACTTCAAGATGCTGCTCAAGGTCCGCAGCAACACGTTCATCTTCGGCGGCCCTGTCCCGCCGCCGTACCTGGACGCAATCTGCACCGTGTGCGACATCCTCATGTCGCACGAGTACGAAGAAATCCAGGGCCGGCTCAAAGCGAACCTCACGCGTCTTACGGAAGGCGCGACCGATCTGGGCCTCACGGTGCTGGGGGGCGAAACGCCGATCGTTTCGATCCTCGTCGGCGACGAAGAGGACACGCTTGAGGCGGGTCACTTCCTGTTCCAGCAAGGCTACTACGTCCAGTCGGTGACGTTCCCGGCCGTGCCGTATCACGGCGGCGTGCTTCGCATCCAGGTGAACGCGAATCACACGCTCGATGCCGTCGATGGACTGGTCGGCGCGCTCGGCAAACTGCAGAAGAAGGTCGAGTTGCCGCGGCCCGAGGCGTTGGCTCACGCGGCGTAAACGAAAATGGCTTGCGATCGAATCGAAGGGCGGAGGCGCGTTGCGTCTCCGCCTTTTTTCGTCTCCATGTCGTCGTTCCCACGTCTGGTCGTCCGCTTGCGGCTTAGCGATCCGAAGGGGAATGATCGCGAAGCCGCAAGCGGAAGACCTCGCCAAACCGCGGAAAACCCGTGGTTTCCAACTCAAATCGTCAACCGAACATAACGGACATTATCGGACGTTGCCCTTTGGGGGCAACCCACGCCTTGCCTTTCCGCAAGGTCCGATAATGAAACTTATGTTCGATTCGCGTATTTTGGGTTGGCCCCGAACGAATGATTCGTTACAGAAGAGTCATGACGCGCCCGCTGGGCCGTCTGCCCTTCGCTTGGCCTGTCTCAGGAAGGATTCAATCATGTTTCGCCGATCGCTCCTCGCGCTGTTCGCGTTCGGTCTCCTCTCGCTGCTGCACGCGGCTCCGTTGCCCGAAGGCAAGGAAAAGGAAGAGAAAGAAGAACCTCTTCAGATCGAGGGCTTGCTGCTGCCCAACGATCCCGTCGATCCGGTTCACAAGCAGCCGTGCAAGGTTCATGTCGTGAAGATGCGCAAAGGCCGCACCTACGTCATCGACATGATCTCGACGGATTTCGATTCCTACCTGCGGCTCGAAGATTCCAAGGGCCAAAACCTCGCTCAAGACGACGACGGCGGCGGCAACCTCAACTCGCGGATTCGCTGGACCCCCGCCAACGACGATGCGTTTCTGATCGTCGCCACCTCGCTGGGCGGCGGCCAAGGCAACTACACCTTGAAGGTCCGCCCGCAGACGGCGCTCCCGCCTCTCAAGGCGACTCCCATCGCTTTCGCCAAGGGAGAAGAATCAATTCGCGTTCAGGCGAAGCTCGACGACAACGATCATCCCTTGGGCCCCAACAATGCCTACGGAAAGCTCTATTCGGTGAAGCTCTCCAAAGGAACGCAGTATCAGATCGACCTGGTCCGCAACGACAACAACCTCGACCCCTACCTGAAGCTGCAAGACGCCAACGGCAAGGACCTCGCTCAAGACGACGACGGCGGCGGCAACCTCAACTCGCGGATTCGTTACACCCCGGCGCAGGACGCGGAGTTTCGCATCGTGGCGACGGCCCTGGGCAACGGCCAAGGCGCGTTCACGCTGACCGTCGCGAAGTTCGGCGTCGCAGTCCCGGCCGCCAAGGCCGGTCCGCTGAACTTCAAGGAAGGCGAAAATCGACTCACTGTTTCCAGCACGCTCGACAACACCGACCCCGCCATTGGCCCGAATAACGGACCCGGAAAAACCTTCACCTTGAAGATGGCCAAGGGGACCCGCTACACGATCGACTTGGCCCGCAACGACAACGGCATGGACCCCTACTTGAAGCTCGCTGATCCGACCGGCAACGTCATCGCCGAAGACGACGATGGAGGCGGAAACCTGAACTCCCGCATCCAGTACACCCCGAAAGATGACGGCGAATACAAAATCATCGCCACCTCGCTCAACAACAACGGCGGAAACTTCACGCTGTCTGTCGAGAAGGCAGGGGCCGTCGTCCGCAAGGCGAAGGGCGAAGCCAAGACGCACGATGTCCCGAAGAACGGACTCTCCATCAACGGCGAACTTACCGCAGACGACGACGTCGGCGCCGTTCGCCAGGGCGCCTTCTCCCAGACCCACTCGGTGCGACTCAAGGCGGGCAAGACCTACACGGTTGCGCTCGAAAGCACTGCCTTCGACTCGTTCCTCCGCATCGAGGATTCCAAGGGGAACAACCTCGCGGAAGACGATGACGGCGGCAACGGCAGCGACTCCCTCATTCAGTTCCGCGCTCCCGACGATGGCGTCTACCGGATCATCGCCACCACGTTCAGCCAACGGCAGACCGGCCAGTTCAAGCTCTCCGTGAGCGAACAATAGTCCGCCGAAACGAAGTTCGAAGGCAGAGGCAGCATTCGCTGTCTCTGCCTTTTGTGCGCCAGGCATGTTGTGTCTCAGGAGGTGCAAATCCTCTGCGGGCGGTGATGGCCCGAACCGCAAGGCTA
>JAIEPT010000340.1 GCA_019748295.1 Gemmataceae bacterium
CTAGCCTTGCGGTTCGGGCCATCACCGCCCGCAGAGGATTTGCACCTCCTGAGACACAACATGCCTGGCGCACAACAGAAACGGCCACCATTGGGTGACCGTTTGTGTTTCAAGTGCGGCCTACGCCATCGCGGCGATTTTGCGTTCCCACTCGTCGCAAATCTCGCGGGTACGTTGCACGGAGGCGCCCTGGTATTTCGCGGGATCCGCGAGAATCGCCAGGTGCTCAGGGGTCATCCTTTTGAGGTACGGCTGAATCTCCGCCGATTCGCGGACAAGATCGGCGAGCGGCCGTTTCTGCAGGCGAGCATCGCGGGCCAGGACCCGGGCGACTTCATGGCCATCAGGATGGCCTACCATCGCAAGCAGAATATACAGCGGCTCCGCGGTAACGGGGTCTTTGCCGCTGTCGAGCACTTCCTTCATCCGGGCCGCATCCGACTCCACGGCATCCAGCGTGTTCGAAAGCCGATGCGTGCCGTACGAAAACGCGGCCGCGAACTCGGTGACGAAACGCATCGACGCGGAGTTGGTCAGATCGCGTTGGTGCTCGGAAATCTGATCCATCAAGACGGTCATGAGCCGGGGGACATACGCCTTCCAGAAGCTCTTCACGTTCTCGAAGTCTTTGGGATTCACTTTGTGCGGCATCGTGGAGGAGCCGACGATCTGGTTCTTCGGATCGGCCGCCTTCTTGTCGCGGAGCTCGCGGATTTCGCTCCGTTGCAGATGGCGGAAATCGTCCGCGATGTTCGCGAAAACGCCCCATGCGGAGGCGAGTGCGTAGACGTAGTCCGCGACATACTCGGGCTGCGTGACCTGAGTTGAAACCTCCGGCGCCCGCAGGCCCAGCTTTTTCATGAGCGCGGCTTCGACGCCCGCGGGATGGTCGGGCTTGAGCAGCGACAGCGCGTTGTACGCCCCGACAGCTCCCGCGAATTTGCCGCGGAGATTGTTCCCTGCGTCGGCGATTACCTCGATGCGCTGACCCACGCGCGACACGAACTGGGCGACCGCGAAGCCGAAGGTAATAGGCACCGCGTGTTGGCCATGCGTGCGACCCATCTGCGGCGTTTCGGCGTTCGCGCGGGCGAGGTTGATGAGCCGGCGTTCCAACGCGATGAGATCGGGGACGATGATCTTCCGATTCAGTTCGGTCAAGCACAAGGCGCGAGCCGTGTCCATGATGTCGGCGGACGTCGCGAAGAGATGGACGTACGGTTTCGCCTTGTCGCTGATGCTTCGCTGGATGCAGTTGACGAGAGCACGAATGTTGTGCTGGATGCGGGCCTCTTCCTCGTACACGTCCTCGGGTCGAATTTCCCGGCATGCCTTCGCGATTTCGGCCGCCGCCTCATGCGAGCAAACGCCATGATCCGCGAGCGTTTCCGCCCACGCCGCTTCGACGCGAGCCAGGTAGCGGATCTGCGAGAGTTCGGAGACGTAGGGATGCAGCCGTTCGTAGAAGCCCTTGTCGGCGAAGTAATAGCGGGCATCGAAGGGAGAGGCGCTGTCGAAAGGGTTCATGGAGTATGGTCCCGTTTAGCCGCCGCTCTCGGAGCGGCGCGGGCAAGTTCCTTGCAGGGGTTGAATCGATCGGACGCATGCGTCCGCGCCGCTCCGAGAGCGGCGGCCATCGATCGTCAGGCGGCGAAAGCGAGTGATGGCTTTGCTCCCTCTCCCTCCGGGAGAGGGGCTGGGGGTGAGGGTGAGGGCGCCTTTTTTGCGAAAGGCGAGCAAATTCACCACCGCACGGCGTGGAAGTTCTGCCCTCATCCCCAGCCCCTCTCCCGGAGGGAGAGGGGAGCTAGACCCGCCCTCGCGCATTCGCTGCCTGACGATCAATGAAACGGGCCGTAGTTGATTTAAGAACGAAGCGAACGGTTGCCCATGCCGTCTCTCGCTACAACATTCCTGTCTCCCCTGAGCCGCTCCGTTCGCTTACGGCTCCCCGCTCGTCCTCCCTCTCCTTGGATTGAAGGTGTCGCCGTGGCGCGCGTCATCATGGCTTTCAACGGCGACCTCGAGTCGCGGCTCGCGCTGCATTGGCTCGTCCACGAACGCGGCTGCCAGGTTCTTTCGCTCTCCATCAACCTCGGCCAGGAAATCTACCTGGAACCCCTTGGCGAACTCGCCCTCGAACTCGGCGCCTCGGCGGCTCAGGTCATCGATCGCCGGCATTCGTTCCTCGTCGATTACGCTTTCCCGATCCTCCAGGCGGATGCGGTCTATCAGCACGGCTGCTTCTTGGGTTCGGCGCTTGCTCGGTATCTCATCGCCGAGGAACTGGTCCGCGTCGCGCATGAGGAAGGATCGGACATGGTTGCCCATGCCGCCTCGATGAAGGGGAACGATCAGGTTCGCATGGAGACGGCGATTGGAGCCCAGGATCCGAATCTCAAGGTGCTCGCCCCCGTTCGCGAATGGAATTTGAAAAATCTCGCCGACAAGGTGCGCTACGCCGCGGCTCGCAATCTGCCGATCGAGGAGCCCTTTGCTTCGCCGGTCCTCGTGGATCGCAATCTCTGGGGCGCCAGTCTGTTTTTCACGAACGAAAACGATGCCTGGGACGAAGTGCCGGCCGAGACGTTCGTGATGACGAATCCCGTGGAAAAGGCTCCGAACGAACCGGCGACCATCGTCATCGGTTTTCGCGAGGGCATTCCGGTCTCGCTGGACGGCAAGGAGATGGAGCCGATCCCGCTGGTGCGCGAACTCAATCGCATCGGCGGCTTGCATGGCATCGGCCGAAGCGACGTGGTGGAGGATCGCCTGTTCGGCATCAAGAGCCGTGAGGTGTATGAAACGCCCGCCGCCTCGATTTTGCTGACCGCGCATCGCGATTTGGAGAGTTTGGTCCACAGCAAGGAAATGCATCAGATCCGCGAGATGCTGTCGCGTCGCTATGCCGAGTTCGTTTACGCCGGGCTTTGGTTCCATGACGTACGTCGAGCGCTCGACGGATTTTTCCGCGAGACGCAGATGGTGGTGACAGGGGAAGTGCGGTTGCGATTGTACAAGGGCTCGTTCCGCGTGAAAGGCCGTCGCAGCCCGAACAGCATTTTCGAGCCGAAGCTGGCGAATCAGACGAACTTGGAGATGTTCGAAAGCCAATGGGCCAAGGGATTCACGACGCTGTGGGCGCTGCAAGCGCGACTCGCGGCTCGAATGCAGCCGAAGAAAAGCCCTCGTCGGCCCGCGCAGGACGAATGACCGCTAAGCTAAGAGGTTGTTTCGAACCAGGCGAGCCAGGAGCGTAAGCGGCTGGAGGCAGACCGGAAGCGCGACGCACATCGCCAACGACTACAGACCGAGCGTTCCGCCTGCCTCCGGTCGCTAACGCTCCCGGCTCGCCTTGCCGGTTTCGAAACAACCGCTAAAGCGGACGCGAAGCGAACCAGCCTCTTGCGTGCGCCGGTCCCGGATGAAAGAATGGAGTTTGCCGAGCACCTTGCCGATTCAGGCAGCAGCGGACCGCATTCTCGGCGGAGTAGGACATGGCTCGAAAAGCACTAGTCGTGGAAGACGAACAAGAGTTGGGCATGCTCGTGGCGGAGCATCTGCGCCGCTGGGGCTTCGAGCCCACCGTCCTTTCCGAAGGGGCCTACGTCGTTCCCTGGGTGCGCGAGCATCGCCCCGCCGTCGTTCTTCTCGACTTGCTTCTGCCCGACACCGACGGCTTCTCGATTTGCGAAACGCTGAAGCTGGATCGCGACACCAATCTCACGCCCGTCGTGATGGTGACGGCTCTTTCGGGCAAGGAAGAAAAAGTTCGCGGGCTGCAGGTGGGAGCTAACCGTTATCTCACCAAGCCGTTCGCGGCTGAAGACCTGAAGCGTGCCGTCGAAGGCGCCATCGCCTGGCAAGACGAGATCCGCATGACGGGGGCCGAGGGCGAAATCCACTTCAAGCTGCAGAGCGACACCAGCCATCTCGAGGAACTGAACCACCTCCTGAGCGCCATGTTTCTCTTCAGCGGACTGACCGAACAGCAGGCCAAGCAGTTGACGACCGCGGTCCGCGAGTTGGGAACCAATGCGATCGAATGGGGCAACAAGAAGCAGTCCGATCAGATCGTGACCGTGGATTACCGGATCGATGCCGAAAAAATCCGCATCGTCATCCGCGACAGCGGCGCCGGTTTCGACCCGCGAAATTTGCCGCACGCCGCCGATCCCGAAGACCCCATCGGCCACATGATCGTCCGCGAAGCGCTCGGCCTGCGCGAAGGCGGCTTCGGCATCCTCATGTCGAAGGGGTTGGTGGACGAACTCAACTACAACGAGGCGGGGAACGAAGTGAGCCTCGTCAAGTATTTCCCGCGCCGCACGAACGGAACGAAGTGATTCCCCCGCTCGGGGCTTAGGCGAGCGGCGGCTGCATTTCTCCCCTCTCCCTCCGGCAAGATATTGCATCTTCGACCGAATGCGTTGAAGAGTCATTGATTGAGTTTTATGGTGTGGCGTGTGCCATGCTTCGCCGGGTCCCTGGCCGGGCTGTTCAATGCTTCCGCTTCCACCGGCGAAGCATGCGAAGCTTTCGAGGAGCCGCGCACGCAGTAAGCGGTTCGGCGTGACGCCATGCGAAACCGCTTACTTCGTGCGCGGCTCCTTCGTCTTACGCCTGCGAAGCGAAGCTTCCGAGCGTTCGGTCTGGGGGCATGCTCATGGCACGCCGCGGCTGCTTCCACAGATCCAAAGGACTTATGTCGAAGATGCAATATCCTGCCTCCGGGAGAGGGCCTGGCGGTGAGGGCGTGCGACGTGGCGCTGCGCGAGAAACGGCTCCCTCTCCGGAAGGGAGAGGGAGGTAGACTATCTCCCGCCGCTCGCCTTCGCGTTCGGATGTACGCGCCCGAATCGCTACTAAGCCGCAAGCGGAAGACCATTAGTGGCGGAAGTGGCGGACGCCGGTGAACATCATCGCGATGCCGTGCTGGTCGCACGCTTCGATCGATTCCTGATCCCGCATCGAACCGCCCGGTTGCACGATTGCCTTCACGCCCGCGGCCGCGGCCAAATCCACATTGTCGCGGAATGGGAAGAACGCATCGGAGGCGAGCACGCTCCCCTGCGAACGGTCCCCCGCCTTACGCGACGCCATGTGCGTCGAATCAACCCGGCTCATCTGGCCCGCCCCGACGCCCACCACCATGCCGCCCCGTGCGAGCACGATCGCGTTGCTCTTTACATGCTTGGCCACCAGCCAGGCGAACTGCAGGTCCGCCAACTCTTGCGGACTCGGCTGACGCCTGGTGACCACCTTCGCAGTCTTGAAATCGTCCGCTTCCGCATCCCGGCCCTGCACCAGCAAGCCGCCATCAACCCGCCGAAAGTCGAGCGAACGGGCGGCGTCGGCCTGAAGCGGGCCGGTCCGCAGAAGGCGAACGCTGTTCTTCCACGTCGGGCGAGTCGTGATGATCTTGAGCGCTTCCGGCGAGTAATCGGGGGCGATGATGCATTCGATGAACCGCTTGGGTTCCGTGATCTGCATCGCGGTCGCTTCGTCCACTTCGCGGTTGAAGCCGAGGATGCCGCCGAAAGCGCTGATGGGATCGCCTTCGTACGCCTTTCGAAAGGCATCGACGAGCGAGCCGCCGACTGCGGCGCCGCAGGGATTGTTGTGCTTGATGACGACGGCCGCGGGCTCGGCGTATTCGCGGACGAGATTCAGGGAACTGTCGAGATCGAGGATGTTGTTGTACGACAGCTCTTTGCCATGCAGCACTTCGGCCGTCGCCACGCACGCATGGCGGACGTTGGGTTCGACGTAGAACGCCGCCTTCTGATGCGGGTTCTCGCCGTAGCGCAGCCCCTGCTTCTTTCGGAACGAAAGATCGAGCCGCTCCGGATAATCGCCGCCGGTGTTCTGCCGCGATGCGAAATAGCCGGCGATGGCCGCATCGTAGCTTGCGGTCCGTGCGAACGCAGCCCCGACCAGCTTTTCCCGCAACTCTAAGGTCGTCGCTCCGTTGTTCGCCTTCAACTCCTCAGCGACGGCCGCATATTGCGAAGGATCGACGACGATCGCCACATCGTGATAGTTCTTGCAGGCAGCCCGCACCATCGACGGGCCGCCGATGTCGATGTTCTCGACGATGTCCTCATGCGTGCTTCCGGGTTTCGCAAGCGTCGCCTCGAAGGGATAGAGATTGCAGACGACGAGATCGATCGGCTCGATCTTCTGCTCCGCGAGTACGCCCATGTGCTGAGTGTTGTCGCGGATGGCGAGGATGCCCGCATGCACGCGCGGATGCAGCGTCTTCACCCGGCCATCGAGAATCTCGGGGAAGCCGGTCACTTCGGAGATGTCGATGACTTTGAGCCCCGCATCGGCGAGAGCCTTGCGGGTGCCCCCTGTCGAGGTGAGCTGCACGCCGAAGCCGGAGAGCAGGCGGGCGAAATCGACGAGTCCGGTCTTGTCGCTGACGCTCAACAAAGCGCGACGAATGGGGCGCAGAGCCATTGCGGTTCCTCGATGCGGGGGAGGGTAAGCGGCTATTTTAGGCAAGCGGCGGCTGCATTTCTCCCCTCTCCCTCCGAGAGAGGGGCCGGGGGTGAGGGCGTGCGACGTCGCGTTGCGCGAGAAAAGGCGCCCTCACCCCAACCCTCTCCCGGAGGGAGAGGAGGTAGACAATCGCCCGCCGCTTGCTTTATGAAGCGTGCACGGACGCGAACGGCCGGATCGGACATCGGAGCGACGGGCCGTACAATCACCGTCTATTCACGGCTCTCGGGATTCCCTCATGAATGTTCTTCTCACCGGCGGGTATGGATGCATCGGCAGTTGGATCATCCGCAATCTGCTGGCCCGCGGCGATCGCGTTTGGATTTACGACCTCAAAGAGGATCCGAAACGCCTTCGTCTGATCCTGCCCGAGGAGCAGGTTCGGCAGGTGCAGTTCGTGCAAGGGGACGTCACCGAGCTGCCTCGTTTCCGGGAAACGCTCGAGCGGAATGCGATCACCCAGGTCGTCCATCTCGCCGGCTTGCAGGTGCCGACGTGCCGGGCGAATCCGATTCTCGGCGCTCAGGTCAATGTCGTCGGGACGCTGGTGGTCTTCGAAGCCGTGAAGGCGTTGGGCCCGCAAGTCAAACGCCTCGTTTACACCAGTTCCGCCGCCGTCTTCGGCCCGCCGGAAGCGTACCCGGCGGGCAAGCTCGAGGACGACGTCAAGCTCATGCCGACGACGCAATACGGCTACTTCAAGTGCTGCAACGAGGGGAACGCCCGCATCTATTTCCAGGACAACGGCATCAGCAGCATCGGCCTTCGCCCGTGGACGGTCTACGGCGTGGGCCGTGATTTCGGCATGACAAGCGAGCCGACGAAGGCGATCAAATCGCTGGCGCTGGGCCGAAAATATCACATCACCTACGGCGGCATTCAGGACATGCAGTATGTGGACGACGTTTCCAAGACGATCGTGCGGTGCCTCGATGTGCCGTATCAGGGAGCGAAGTCGTACAACCTTCGCGGCCACGTCGTCGATCTGCCGACGTTGCATCGAGCGATGGTCGCCGTGGAACCGTCGGCCGCGAAGCTGATCACGCATGGGGAACGGCAAATCGCGATCGCCTACGACCTCGACGATTCCGCACTGCAGCGCGACTTGGGCCCGATGCCGCGGCGATCGTTGGAGGAGGGCATCCGCGAGACGCTTGAGATGTTCCGCGCGTTGCAGCGCGAAAACCGCCTCGACACCGCGGACTTGGATGCCTGAGCAACCCTGCTTCAGCGTTTCGCGACTCGTGTGGCACGCCCAGATTGCTTTGCCTGGTCAGCAGAACTCGTGCGTCGTCCTGATTTGACTTCGGGGTCGCGGTCGCCTCTGCACCAACCCGACGCGTCACGTCAGCGAGGGATACCGTCAACCCTCGCTGACTTGACGCGTCGGGCTGGTGCACGACTGCAACCCCGAGGATTTAGTCTGGACAACGCACAAGGCATCACGCCCGCCCTCGCTTTCTGCCGGCGCCGAGCAGCAACAGCAATCCCACCGCCACCGCGATCAGCGTCAATGCGAGTCCCGACGAACCCTCTGCCGGCGGCGCTTCCGTCGCGTTGGGCCGAACGGGTGGCCGCATCGATACGTCATCCGAGAAAACAATCGATTCCTCGACGCTCGAGGGGTACTTGAAACTCGAATCCTCCGTCAGCGTGTTGGTTTTCCCATCCGGATTGCGACGAAGCTCGAAGCCGTCGAACAGTTCGCCCGCGGCGGTGCGTGCTTCGTAGACGAGCCGATCGCCGTCGATGCGGATGACTTGGAAGAGCTGGATCCCTTGCGCGGATCGGCGCATCCAGTCTTCCTTGCGGAGCGGGTACATCTTGGGTCCGCTGACGCTGGTGACGAACACGGGGCCGGACTTGCCGCCGGGGCCCATGAGTTCGCTGCGCGCGTAGATATGCTCATGGCCTTGCAGCACCAGGTCCACGCGATGGCTGTCGAGGATCGGCCGCCAAGAGAGAGCGGCGGGACTGCCGCTGCCCATGGAGCTGACGATGGGATGATGAAACGCGACCACGTTCCACTTCGCGGTGCTCTCGCGTAGCGTCTTCTCGAGCCACGGGGCTTGGACGTCCGGCTTCTGATTCGAGTCGAGACAGATGAGCCGCATGCCCTGGCAATCGACATAGTAGACGGATTCGCGCATGCTCGGCGGGCCGTTGTCGGGAATCGGAAGCTGCGTCTTCCACATCGGCGTCAGCTTGAACAGGTATTCATGGTTGCCGGGAATTGCAGCCGCGGGAATGGTCGAATGAATCCAACCGCCGGCCTCGAACCACTCGCCCCATTCCAAATCGGACTCGCCGAGATTGATGAGATCGCCGCCATGCAGAAAGAAACGGGCATTGGGCGCGGTGCGATACGCTTCGCGAACCAGGCGCGACCAGTGCTTGCGGATGTCGTTTTGGGCATCTCCCAGAAACACGAAGGAGAAGGGCTCGGCTTTGTCGCTAGCCGTCTCGAAGGCGATCCATTCGCTCCAGGCATTGCCGTCGCCGACGCGATAGCAGTAGCGCGTTGACGGCGTGAGGTTGTCGAAAACGGATGTGTGGAAGTGGGCGGCCACCCCGTCCATCGTCAGCGGCTTCGTCAGCGCGGCGATGGGCCGAGCCGACTTCGTGAGACGCGGGCCAGGTTGTGCGGTGCTGATCTGCGCGACGGCGGAAAAGACGGTGGCGTCCGTCCGCCAGGTGACGCACGCGGAATGAGCGGGATCGCTGGTGCAGTTGAGGACGATGCGATCCGGCTTGGTGGTAAGCCGCGCGGCCGGCTGTGCGGACGCGGCGGCGCAGGCAATCAGCCACAACGCAAGCACGATGGATCGACGAAGAGAAAGCAAGTCGGGACGCATGCGTTCAGTGTACCGAGGGCTTTGTCGCGAGAGCTACTTGAAGAGCCTTGTCCTCCCTGCGAAACATGCAATCGCGAAACGTGTGCGGCAAACTTTTCGGGCGGAGCGACAGACCGCGAACGCTGAAAGCGTTCTCCAGCAAAGCCCAGGGTTGGCGACCATCGGGAGCCAACCCTGGGTACGCGCAAAACGA
>JAIEPT010000101.1 GCA_019748295.1 Gemmataceae bacterium
CGGGTGGGATTCGCACCCACTGAAAACCAGCGCCTTTGCACGGCGCACACCACAGAGGCACAGAGGACACAGAGAAAGGCAGAAGATCCGAGAATGAGGATCGGAGATCGGAATATGAAGAACGAAAAAGGAGATCGGCGTTTTCCATTCCTACTTCTCAAATCTTCTATCCTCATCCTCTTGATCTTCTGCCTTTCTCTGTGTCCTCGGTGCCTCTGTGGTTAGCTCATCCTCAGATCTTCTGCCTTTCTCTGTGTCCTCGGTGCCTCTGTGGTTAGCACGCTTTCTCCCTCACTGCGATTCGGGCGTAGGAACAACCGCTTCCCGCGCTCGCTTCGGATTCTTCGGCCCTGCCTTTGCTTCAGGTTCGTGCCGATTTGATTGAACGGGTTTGCGGCGGCGGCTATACTTCCCCTGATTTTCCCAAATATCCTCTCCCGCCAACGACCCTGCGACTTGCGGAGCTTGTTCCATGAATTGGGTCCGTTCGGCGGCATTTGGACTCTTCCTCATCGTTAGCGGCGCCCTCGTCGGCATCGTCGGCTATCGCTGGTACGATCAGCGTTCGCAATCGTACCGCCCCGATATCGGCAGCGTCGCTCCTCCTCGCCTCACCCGCGTGACCGCTCTGGGTCGGATCGAGCCTGGGGCGGGCGTATCGAATCTCGGCGTCGGCATGCCGGACGTCGTGCAACAGATCGCGCCGAGCATTCAAGAGGGGGCGACGGTCAAGAAGGGGACGCCGCTGATCTACTTCGCAAGCAAGGGCGATCGCCAACTCGAGGTCGATCTGCTGACATTGCAAATCGCCGAAGCCGGGGAAAAGCTGGCTGAACTCAAGAAGATCGGCGAACAACGTGTCGAGTTGGAGCAACTCAAGAAGAAGCAGCTTCAGCAACAGAGCCCGGCCGAAGTGGAACTGCAAAAGTCGAAGGTAGCCGTGCTCACGCAACAGATGGAGTCGCTCCGCAAGACGCGCGAACGCCTGACTTCGCTGGGCCAATTCTCCGTCAGCAAGCAAGAACTTGAACAACAAAACCTCACCGTCGCCCAGGCTGAAAGCGAACTGAGGGCCGCGGAGGAAGCGCTGCAGCAGATGCAAAAAGGCAACCTGCTCAAGCAGGAGTTGGCCGAGGGGCAGATCGAAGCCGCCCGCGGCGAAGTCCGCAAGGCGCAGATGGAAATCTCGATCAAGTCGCTCGAGCAGCAGAAGCAGATTGCCGAGAGGAAACTGGAACATTCCATCCTGCGAGCGCCGATCGACGGCACAATCCTGAAGATCGCCGCAGTCCCCGGCGAACTGGTCGGCCCGCCGCAACCGGTGATCCAGATGGCGGACGTCAGCCAGATGGCGGTGATCGCGGAGGTCTACGAGACGGAAGCGGGCCGAGCGAAGATAGGGCAGAAGGCGAAGGTCACAAGCCGCGCATGGCCGGACCAAACGCTGACCGGCGTGGTCGAATCGGTGGGCACGATCATCGCCCGCAACCGCATCCTCGATTCCGATCCCACGGCAAACGTGGACCGCCGCGTGGTGGAAGTGCGGATCAAGCTCGACCAAGCCAACCCCGCTTCGCAGCTCATCAATCATCAGGTGACTGTTGACATCTCCACCGAATGAATGCGGCTCGGTGTGAGGGGGTCAAGCCCCAGGGTAAGCGCAGCGCACCCTGGGGATACAGACCGCGGATGCAATGATCCCCAGGGTGCGCTGCGCTTACCCTGGGGCTTGGCCCCCCTCTTAACGGATCACGTTCGCACGAACTTTCATGATCCCATTCACCCTCCTGAATCTGCTCCATCAACGAAAGCGGACTGCGATTGCGCTCGCGGGGGTCGCGTTTTCCAACATCCTCATCTTCATGCAGCTCGGCTTCTATGCGTCTGCCGAGTCCACCGCGACGTTGCTGCTTCGCCAGCTTGATTTCGATCTCATTGTCCTCTCGCCCGACTATCTCGACATCAACCGCCCCGGCCTGTTCCCGCGGGCACGTATGCAGCGGCTCGCGGCCTTTCCGGACGTGCAGCGGACGGCGCCGATGTATATCAGCTCCCAGCTTTGGCGCATCGTCCACAAGGACGATAAGAGCCAGGAGGGGCTGCGGCGGAATATGGCCGTAATCGGCTTCGACCCCGTATCGTCGCCGTTCCGATTGCCGGATTTGCGCGACAAGGTCGAGAAGCTGAAAATCGCCGGCAATGCGTTCATCGACACCAAATCGCGCAGCTACTTCGGCGATTTGTCTCTGGGCGTCGAAAGCGAACTCGGCATGGCCCGCGTTCGCCTTGTCGACACCTTCACCATCGGCACCGGCTTCGGCTCCGACGGCATGGTGATGTGCAGCTCCGAAACCTTCTCCCGGATCTTCGGCGGCGCTCCCCTGGACAAGATCAGCCTTGGGCTCGTGAAGCTCAAACCCGGCTCGGATCCCGCCATGGCGGCCGCGCAGATTCGAGCAAGCTTTCCGGGAGGCGACTACGAGCCGATGCGGGTCTTCACGCGCCTGGAGCTTGAAGAACAGGAAATGCGATTCTGGGTGACGAAAACTTCCGTAGGCCAAATCTTCTTCATGGGCGTCTTGGTCGCCATGCTGGTCGGCATCGTCTTCGTATATCAGGTAATTTCGTCTGATCTCAAAAATCGCTTGCCCGAATTCGCGACGCTCAAGGCGATGGGTTACGGCGATCGCTTCCTCGACTCGGTCGTTCTCGAACAGGCTCTGTGGTACGCCGCACTCGGTTTCCTGCCCGCCCTGCTCATCTCGCTGGCGCTGTACGGCTGGATCGCGGACATCGCGCTCATCCCGCTGGGAATGACCGTGGAGCGCATCGTGCTGGTGCTTGTCTCCGGCATCATCATGTGCATCGTTTCCGGTTGGCTGGCGCTGCGGCGCGTGAAGTCCGCGGACCCTGCGGAGTTGTTCTGAGCATGCCCCTTTTTCGCCGCGTTCCCCTGGCGTGGAGCAACCTGACGCACGATCGGCGCAAGTTCGTCGTTTCGCTGCTGGGCATCGGCTTCGCCACCATGCTGATGTTCGTGCAGATCGGCTTCCGCAATGCGTTGCTCGATGCGTCCGTCGCCATCGTCGAAGAGCTTGATGCCGAGGTGCTGATTCTCAGCAAAAGCCGCTATTCGCTCGCCGTGCGCGACCGATTCACGCTCCATCGGCTCGAACAAGCTCGCGCGATTCCAGGCGTGGCGGACGCGTTTCCGATGTATCTGGAGCCGCACGGCAATCTGTGGCGCGACACGGATGCGGGCAAAGATCGCTTCACGCTCGGCGAACCGGCTGCCAATCCGATTCGCGTGATCGCGTTCGATCCGGATCGGCCCGTGTTTCGGTCGCCGGAGATTCGGAAGCAATCCTACCTGCTTCGCGAAACAGGCTCCGTGTTGATGGATCGGCTGTCCAAGCAGGACTTCGGAATGCGAGCCGCCGGGATTCGCCGCGAATTGGCGGGGGGCACGATCCACGTCGTCGGCCTGTTCACGCTCGGCACCGATTTCACGAGCGAAGGCACGCTGCTGATGAGCGATATGACCTACAAGCAACTGCTCAGCAGCCGGCTGTCGCCGATCTCGCCCCTGGGCAGCGCCGATATCGGCCTGGTGAAATTGGCGGAGGGCGCCGACCCGGAAGCGGTTCGAGACGCCCTCAATCTTCGGTTGCCGGACGATGTGAAAGCGTTCACGCGGGATGAGTATGTGGCCATCGAACGCGGCTTTTGGCAGAGCGCCACGCCGATCGGCGTCGTCTTCGCGTTCGGCGTGGCGATGGGCTTGCTCGTCGGTTCCGTGATCTGCTTCCAAATCCTTTCCGCCGACGTGTCCGACCATCTCAAGGAATACGCCACGCTGAAAGCCATCGGCTACACGAATGGGGAATTGAGCCGAGTGGTGCTGGCTCAAGCGGCGTGGCTTTCGTTTCTCGCTTTCTGGCCCGCGCTGATCCTCTCGCTGACCTTGTATCAGGTGCTCGGCCATGTCACCGGGCTGCCGCTCCGGCTTACCCTGGGCCGCGGCTTGTTCGTCTTCATGCTGGCGAGCGGGATGTGCATGGCATCGGGCATGTTGGCGCTTCGCCGCATCAAGTCGGCCGATCCCGCGGAGGTCTTTTGATGGCTGTCGCCTTATCGTCGCGTCCTTTCGCGGACTACGATCTGCCCGCGCCGAACGAGCCCCCCTTGATCAAAGTGCGCGGCCTGAATCATTGGTTCGGCGAAGGCGAAAACAAGAAGCAGGCGCTTTACGACAACAACCTCGAAATCACGCCGGGCGAAATCGTCATCATGACGGGGCCCTCGGGCTCCGGCAAAACCACTCTGCTTACGCTCGTGGGCGGACTGCGCACGGTGCAAGACGGCGAACTCGAAGTGCTCGGCACCTCCATGCGCGGCCTCGCCACGGATCGACTTGTCGAGATTCGCCGCAACATCGGTTTCATCTTCCAGGCTCACAATTTGTTCGCATCGCTGACGGCGACCCAGAACGTCTGCATGGGATTGCAATTGCACGGCTGGAACCCCGCACAGATGCAGGAACGATCGCTCGAAATCCTCACGCAACTCGGGCTAGGCCATCGGCTCCACTACAAGCCCGAGAACCTATCGGGCGGTCAGCGCCAGCGCGTCGCCATCGGCCGAGCGCTCGCCCACAAGCCGCGGCTCGTTCTCGCGGACGAGCCGACCGCGGCGCTCGACGCCAAGTCGAGCCAGGACGTCGTCGATCTGCTGTATCGGCTGTCGCGAGAATTGAAAGCATCGATTCTGCTCGTGACCCACGACAACCGCATCCTCAACGTGGCGGATCGCCTGGTGAATATGGTCGATGGCCGCATCGTGTCGAACGTGCTGGTGAACGTGACGCTGAAGATCTGCACCTTCCTGAAAAAGGTCGAACTTTTCGCCGGCCTCGCCCCCGATGCGCTCACGAAGCTTGCCGAGAAGATGGGGATGGCGCGCTTCACCAAGGGGGACAAGATCATCGTGCAGGGGGACCAGGGCGACAAATTCTACTTATTGCGCCGCGGCATCGTGGATGTCGTCGTCGGCGAGGGCACGTCGGACCGCAAGGTCGTGAACACGCTGAGCGAAGGCGACCATTTCGGCGAAATCGCCCTCCTCACCGGCGGCAAACGCACCGCCACGATCGAAGCGACCAGCGACGACGTGGAGACATGGACCCTGGACAAGCCCAATTTCGAATCCGCGATCGCCGCCAGCGATACCTTCAAAGACCAGATCCACAAAGTGCTCTTCCAGCGGCAGTAGAATGCGGGCAGGTGCAATCATGAAAACTGCCGATATGAAAGCTGCCGATACGCTTGTCACGTACGAAAGACGCCTCTCAAACGAGCCGGGGTGGGCATTGGACGAAGCAAGCCGATTTTTCGACGAGAAGGATCGCGTTCACGAAACGCTGCGAAACATCGGCAAACGGCTTGAGGAAATCGGCGTCCCCTATGCTGTTGCCGGCGGACTCGCGCTTTTCAAGCATGGCTTCCGACGATTCACGGAAGATGTCGACATTCTCGTGACGAAGGCCGGGCTCAAGACCATTCACGAGCGACTAGACGGCTTGGGATATGTTCCGCCTTTTGCCGGAAGCAAAAACTTGCGAGACGCGAACACGGGAGTCAAGATCGAATTCCTGGTTTCCGGCGACTACCCTGGCGACGGCAAACCAAAGGCAATCGCGTTTCCCCTGCCCCAAGAAGCGGCGATGCAGATACATGGGATTCAGTACGTTCGTTTGGAAACACTTGTTGAACTGAAATTGGCGTCGGGAATGACGAACGCTGAACGATTGAAAGACCTTTCCGACGTTCTTGAACTTATCAAAGCAGCACAACTTCCGTTGGACTTGGCGGATCGGCTTCATGCTTTCGTTCGCGACAAATACCGCGAGCTGTGGCACGCTTCACGTCCGGCAGAACGACGCTACGTCATGCTATGGCGGAATAAGTTCTTGACGATCGACGCCAAGTCGCTCAGCGAAATGGCGGACACGTTGGCGGCAGCAGCAAACCAACTCCAACAGATGCAAGCCGATGGCGTTACGCTCGATCCGGATGGCGGTACGGGAGACGATTATGCCATGCTCGTGACGAACGATCCCGACGTTGCTCGAAAGTATGGAATGGAAGACGAGCGAGAGTATTTGGGCGATGACGAGGCGGAATCGAAGCAAGAGCAGGAAGGTGAATCATAGACACTCCGGGCCCTGCGATTGCTGCGGGGCGCCGATGGAGCTGCGCGAAACGCCCGTCAGGTCTGAGGCTCGTTCGCCGAGTCAGTCGGCTAAGTTCGGTTTCGCGGACGCTGATCGTATCCGTCGCTCAGTTGCCGATCCAGGTCGGTCCCCTCGTTGTTGTTTCGCGAAGCTTGCGTCGCGAAATGGGCGAAGAGGAGCGATACGCCAAACCCAATGGCGCCTAATGCCGCGATGATCGTGGCGAACGCGAATTCGTCATTACGCCCCCTGCCCCGATTCAACTCATCATGGATGACCACCGTCGCAATGAGTCCGATGACCAACGCCGGCGCGGCAAACCATGCTAAAATCTGAGCCGGCAGACCCCACGCCAGGGAGCCGCTCGGCGTCATCGGGCGATGGAGCACATGGTCGTCCGTCTCTTCGACGCGATTTTCAAGCGTGAAGCAGCGGAAAGTCCGATACAGCGATCGAGCGAACACGGGAAAGACGAACAAATTGCACGCCAGTCCGATGAACCCTATCCAGCAAATCGGCGAGAGCGCGTAGTTCATGCCCACCGCCAGACCCAGCGTATGCGGCGCTCGCGGGGCACGCAGTCGATGCCGGATCGCGTATTCGTTCGCTTTCGCCGCCAATCCCCTGATAGAGACAAATACCCAGTAGAGATTGAACAGCGGCACGAAGAGAAGGCCCACCGCCATGCCGGGCGTGGTCTCCACATGCCCGTCCTGAATCGCGTCCCAACAGCGGTAGAGGAAAACGAGGTAAAAGATCGAGCCTACCAGCAAGCTGATCGTCGCCGCGATGCCGAGCAGGATGCTGAAGCCGACGAACATCACCTGCATGCCCGCGAGCGAGCGATCGCGCGCGACCATGAAATCGAGCCAAAAGGCGAACAGCGCGAGCAAACCGCAGGAAACGAGGGTGATTTGGCCGATCAGAAACGCGATGCTGCCGACGCGATACGGCTGATGCAAATGCATCTCCGGCGGCGGCTGGTGTTCGACGAAACGATCCGCCCAGCGCGAGCTGCGCTCGCCGCTTCGGCCACGCGAAGGCGGTTGCGGCGGAGCGACCCAGCCTTCGAGTTCGCGTGCTTCGCCGGCTGGGAGCCAATCGGTACAGCCCGCGTACCAAACGAGCGTCCGCGGGCCGACGCCTTCGCGAGCCAGGTCTTCGGGCGCGAAGGGACCACGTCGTTCGTCGCCGAAAAGCGCGAATATTTTGCGAGGCGCGGACACGAATCGGATCTCCAAATTTTTGCCTATTCGATCAGCATCACGCGAACATCCATGACGTTCGTCCGAGTCAGGCCCGTCCGCAACAGCCCGCCGATGCGATCGAAGAAGAGATACGCGTCGTGTCGGGCCAAGTACTCCGCAGGCCGGAACCCATGGGCCGTCGCGGCGGGCCACGTCGATGCGTCCGCCGCGGCGCCGGCCGCATCGGTAGGGCCATCTTCTCCATCGGTTCCGCCCGACACAAGCGCGATGTTTCGCATTCCTTCGGCCCCCAGCTTGTTCGCGAAGGCCAAGGCGAACTCTTGATTACGTCCGCCTTTTCCGGTACTGGAACCGAGAGACACCGTCGTTTCGCCGCCGCTCAGGATGCATACGGGCGCTGCGATCGGCACGCCTTGTTCGCGAATGCTTCGCGCGATCCCTGCCATGGCGACGGCCACCTCACGCGTTTCGCCTTCGATATAGGCGCCGAGATTCAACACGGAGCAGCCGCGGCGTTGCGCTTCCGCAGCGGCGGCTGTTAGGGCGAGCGTGTTATTGCCGATGACGCGGTTCTCGACATTCGGAGGCAAGGTCTTGGGCGTTTCGGCGATCGTCCCTTGCATGCCCAATTGCAGCCTTTGTGCAACCGAAGCGGGCACCCGGCCCAGGAGGTCGAATCGCTCGAGGATATGCCAGGCGTCTGCATACGTCGTTGGATCGGGAGCCGTGGGACCCGAGGCGATGACGTCGAGCGGATCGCCGACGACGTCGGAGATGATGAGGCTTACCATGGCCTTGCCGCGAAACGCCTCGGCGAGTCGGCCCCCCTTGATGGCGCTGAGGTGCTTGCGGACGCAATTCATTTCCTGAATCGTCGCCCCGCTGGAATGCAGCAGGCGCGTCACCGCTTGCTTGTCTTCGAGCGTAATCCCGTCCGCCGGCGCCGGCAGCAATGCGGAGCCTCCGCCCGAGAGGAGGCAGAGCGCGACGTCTTCGGGCCCCGCCGAGGATGCGAGCCGCAGGATCTCGCGGGCCCCCTCCACACCGGCGGCCGTGGGGTGATTGTTCCCCATCGGCCTTGCGGGATGTAGGCGAATCTTGCGAGTTCCGCCGCTCGTGCCTTCCGGCACATTCACCCAACCTTGAATGCGACCCAGGCGATCAACGAGCAACGACTCAACAGCTTGGCTCATGGCCGCTCCGGCCTTGCCCGCGCCAAGGACCAGTATCCGCGGCGCGGCTTGCAACAACCTCGCGAGCCCCGGCTCCCCGAGTGCCGAACGGAGCAGCGGCTCAGGCCTGACCGCCTCCACGGCCGATTGCCAAATCGCCAACGCATGATCGCGGAGCGTCTCGTTCATGAAGTCTCGTCGTTCGAGGCGAAGAGCTGAATGAGATATGCTTTCGCCGCCAGATAGATTCCGGGCTGCGAACTCTCGCGCGGGCCGGCCACATTGATGACGGCAGGTTGCAGTTCCTGCAGCCAATCCCGAACCATCGCTGCGAAAGGTGGGGATTCCAAATCGATCACCCGCACCGGCTTTCCCATGAATTTGGCAAGCCGCAACGTCAACGCCGTGCCGCCGTCCGGATCGCCGCGCGTGACGATCAGCGTCACATCGCTGTCGCGTACGTTCCATTCCGTCCGCTCGGGATACGCTTCGTTGGGTGTTTCAAGAAGGGGATAGCGATCCGGGATCGCGCCATCCTCCGCCCGCCTTCCGCGCGGACACCATCCCCCGATCGCGAGGCCTGATTCGAGGGCCCCATCCAACGCCGCGCGATCGACGCCGGTCTGACCGCCGGAAACGATGCGAACGCAATGTGCTGGCGGGGTGGGGGTCATGAGCGGCACGGAAAAGCAGTGGCAGTATCACGCCTTTTTTATGCGAGACTCATCATGACGCCGATATGCAAAATGCGGCGGGTTAGCCGCGACGCGCAGCGGAGCGCGGACTGTTTGGGCGAGCGGCAGGATATAGTCTCCCTCTCCCTCCGGGAGAGGGTTGGGGTGAGGGCGCCTTTTCTCGCCCAACGCGCGTCGCACGCCCTCACCCCCGGCCCCTCTCCCGCACTCTCCCGCAGGGAGAGGGAGAAATGCAGGCGCCGCTCGCCTTGCCATGCGATCGCGTGGCGTCCTGTCCGCGCTCCGCTGCGCGTCGCGGCTAACCCGGATATTTCACTGTGATTGGAGACTGGCGGCGAAATGTCGCTGGGGCGTCGAAGATCGGGATAGTGGCG
>JAIEPT010000203.1 GCA_019748295.1 Gemmataceae bacterium
ACCGACCAGCTGCCCGCCAGCTGCTCTCGGACCGAGTTTAACCGCTCTCCCCTCGCGCAGGAACGGGAATGCACCCGGCGCGGGGCGCATGAAGGAACCCAGGAGCTCCCTGCGGTCGCCCCTGGGCTTTGAAGTTGTCACAACTTAAAACTCAACGCTCTGCACTTCCAACCCATCAAAGCATGCGGCCCCCGCCGAGCGAATCGGCGGAGGCCGGGATGGTTTGTTGCAGCTGCTCAGCGAAGCTTACATCTCGTCCTTGTTCGTTTCCGCCAGGGTCCGCAGCTTCTTCATCGCGCGGACGTTGAGTTGGCGGACGCGTTCCTTCGTGATGCCGAGCTTTTCGCCGATCTTCTCGAGGGTCAGGCCTTCCTCGTTGTCCAAACCAGCGCGGAGGCGGATGATTTCCCGTTCGCGCGGATCCAGATACTCGAGCAGGCGGTTGACCCGGTGCGACGCCTGTTCGGCCGACGCCAGCATTTCCTGTTCGTCCGTCCGGCCGTCCGGAGCGGCGTCGAACAATTCCTCGGCGCCGGTCACATAGCGCTCGCGGCGAGTCTTCTCTTCCGGAATGCTCCGGGCGAAGTTCTTCATGATCGCCCAGCTTGCATACGTCGAGAACTTATTCCCGCGGAAGTAGTCGAACTTTTCGACCGCGCGGAGCAGCGACATGTTCCCATCGGACAGCAATTCGAAGAAGTTGTCCGTCTGGTTGCCGTGACGCTTGGCGATCGAAACGACGAGCCTCATGTTGCAGGCGACGAGCAAATCCTTGATGCCGTTGGCTTCTTGCAGCCACAGTTCGACCTGATCGAGATCCTGGGTGCGGACCTGAGCCGGATCGATGCGGCCGTTTTCGCCCTTCATGCTTTCCAGCAATCGGGTCGCCTTGGCCTTCAGGAAGTTCATCTTGCGGAACAGGTGCTGTTCCTGCGGTTTGTCCAGGAGCGGCAACTCATAGAGAGATGCCAACTCGGGCGGCGCGTCCTTCGGGATGCGCATCGCTCGGCGTTTGTCTTCGAACGCTTCGGCGCCGGGCATATCGCCCAGAATGGCCGCTTCCTTCTCGGCGTCGTCGAATTCCGGGCTCGGGATGTATTCGATTTCGAGGTCCATCAGCCGTTGGGCGCGGATTTCATTGATCACGCGATACATGGAGGAGGCGGTCCGTTGGAACGTTTTTGCTAATGCAGTCACGGAAATCCCCCTTCGATACGAACTGAAGATCGTCTGCTTGGTGGCCGGGTCGAACGGTCCCGTCAACGACGGAAACAACGCTTGCTCCGGATGCTGGCGATCGAAATTCTTAATGGTGTAACGAACGGTTTCGGGCGAGCGTCCCATGTCGCGAGCGATCCGTCGGGCGACTGCCGTCAGTCCGCCGAACCCCATCCGAACCATACGGCGGGCACGCTCCAACATCTCTTCCTTCTCTGAACGGCTCAGGTGCGAGAACCTTGCGCTCCGTTCCACTTGTTTGCGATGGGCGGCCAGAAAAGGTTCCGTCAGCGACGGCAAAAACCCCACCTGGCGCCGGCCCTTCACGAGGAAGGGGAGACCGATCAGACCACGCTTCCGCCAGCGGTTGACCGTCTTCGTCGTCACGTTCAGCTTCTTGCTGAACTCTTCAAGAGTCAGAACCGGCTCCTTCGCTTCCTCCACCGGTAGGGCGGGCATCGAAGAGGCCAGTTCCGCCACGAACATCCCCAGATCGTGCTCGAGGTCCCGTCCGGAGATCAGCAACAGCGGCTGCAGATCCGAGCGAAACTCCGTGATGCGGAAACACACGAACTGGTAGGGATACTCCTTTTCAGGGTCGATCTCGGCCAGCAGCTTTTCAGCCCTGGCGAGTTGTTCCAGCCGGCGAACCGGAGGCGCAAACCGAACCTGTTGGTCGGCGAGTTCCTTCAAGGCTTCGTGCTTGAAACGGGTCACAGGCTTCACTCCTTTGCGGAGCCCCTTGGCTCCGAGGGCTTTCGTCTCTGTAGACGCGGCCCTGACTTCCGTGTTCGAGCTTCGGCTCCAATCTCCCCGAAAACTTCCGGGGCGGCTTTTCCGCCAGACACCGAAGCGACCCTTCCGGTTCGCCTCATTGGCCCCCTGGCGGCGCTCGGCTCAACCATCTGATAGGACCGCTGAGCCTCGCTGCCTCGTCTCCGCTGCGAATTGGGGCAGGCTTTTCGGCCAGTCCTGAAATCGTTTGCGGGACTGGGGAGTACAAAAGCAAAAGCCATGCCCAAGTGTCCAAGCAAGGCGTGCAAAACTTAAATACCCCTGACGATGTCGAGCACTTAAAGCCAATGATCATATTTAGTTACAATCAGCAATTGAAAGAGCATTGATTCAGTGCTGATTAGAAAGAGCGTTCGCGGAACATCGACAGATTTACACTGCCAATGTGCAATGTTGCAAGGTTAGCGGTGAATTTTGCAGGAGCTTGAAAACGAGCCGATTTTGATATGGCAGTAAATGTAGCGACCAAGGAGCTAGACGTAATCCGAGTGCCTCAATCACGCTACGACGACACCTCGCATGGCGCCCGTGTCCTCAGATTCGGCGAAACACGGTTATAGAAAAGGAAGCCGCGTTCACCCACGACCGGCAGCAGGTCGCGCGAAACGCGAACTACGCAAACCTCGCCGCTTCTTAGGCTTATGGATTTAAGCGAGTTCGACCGCCATTTCGCCAGCCCCGTCTGCCTGAACCGCCAATGTGGCATTTCATGCATCTTCGTCGTTTCCCTTCGCCTCTCTCATCGGCCTCACGAAAGGAGAGACGGTTCGGCTTCGACCAAACCACATGACTAAGCTAAAATTGGTGCGGCCTAATCCGGACATACGGGATCGCCTCATCCACCAAGGAGTTTGGCCGTGCCCCGCCGCTGCGCCCTAATTCTGCTGCTGGCCCCCTCCATCGCCGCCGCCCAAGAGACGGTCGCCCTGCGCGAGACCTTCGCGCCCGGCTACCACTACCACGTCTCTTGCCGGGTCCGCATCAACGGCGAACTGACGTTGCCGGACAAGGCGCTGAAGGTGGAGGGAAATAGCCGAGTGGAGTATGACGAGCGGATCCTTGTGGAGAAAAACCAGCGGGTCGAAAAAACGATCCGCCAATTCCGCGGCCTCGACTTCGAACGCAAAGTCGGCGACAACGCCCAGAAAAGCAGCCTTCGCCCCGCCGTCTCACGGATGGTGCTGCTCCGCCACGAGAACTTCGAAATCCCCTTCTCCGACGGCGGCCCGCTCAAGCTCAACGAGATCGAACTCGTCCGCACGGACGTCTTTACCCCCGCCCTTGCCGGCCTATTCCCCGCCGAGGCCGTGACCCGAGGCAAAACCTGGAACGCGCAGAGCGAAGCAATCCGCGAACTGACCGACCTCGAAAAAATCGACCAGGGATCGCTCGTCTGCCGATTCGAGGGGGTTGAAGCCGTCGTCGGCAGGCCGCAGGCACGAGTGTCGTTCAAAGGGGCTGTGCAAGGCGTCGGCGAAGACGGCCCCGCTCGCCACGACATCGACGGGTTCGTCTACTTCGACCTCACCGGTCGATACCTCAGCTACGTCTCGCTCAAGGGGACGCATTACCTGCTCGACAACAAAGGCGTCCCCAAGGGAAAAGTCGAAGGCACCTTCGTCCTGACCCGGCAACCGACGCAACCGATCCCCGAACTCAGCGACAACGCGATCCGAAATCTGTCTCAGGAACCAACGCCGCAAAACACGATGCTGCTCTTTGACGACGAGGAGATGCGGCTCAAGTTCCTCTACCCGCGCCGCTGGCGAGTCTCCCGAATCGACGGCATGCAGATGACGCTCGAGGAAAAAGGGGGCAACGGCCTATTGATCACCTGCGACGTGTCGAGCAAACTGCCGACTGGCGCCCAGTATCAGCAAGAAACAAAGGAATGGCTGACTCGCAAGAAGGCGGAGGTAAGCACCATCACCCCGCCCAACCGCGTGGACGATTCTCCCAGCCTCGAGCATTTCCAGGTCGAAGCGAAGGTGGATGGGCAACCCGTCGTACTCGACTACCACGTCACCCGCGGCCGAGTCGGCGGAGCCACGCTCGCCGCCCGCTTCACCCCACGCGACGCGAAGGAACTGCAAGGGGACGCCCGCCTGATCGCCCGCACGCTCCAAATGGGCGAATAAGGCGAGACGACGCGCTGTAGGGAACGCCCTCCGTGGCGTTCCGCATAACTGGACGCGTCCGATTGCTCGTCACCCAAAATGCGGCGATCGCGGAACGTGATTTTCGGCCCTCTACGTGTCCATTTCCGCGGAACGCCACGGAGGGCGTTCCCTACAGAACCGCCACCACCTCGATCTCGATAAGCCAATCCGCCCCCACCAACGCCGTCACGCCGACAAGCGTGCTTGCGGGGGGCGCCTCCTTCGTCACATAACGCGAACGCACTTCGCGAAGGATCGGCGCCATCTCCGGCTTCAAGCCCACGACATAGATGTTCATCTTCACGACATCGCGAA
This sequence comes from Gemmataceae bacterium, assembly GCA_019748295.1. GTDB lineage: Bacteria > Planctomycetota > Planctomycetia > Gemmatales > Gemmataceae > JAIEPT01. The sequence goes on from JAIEPT010000203.1 coordinate 4,488, forward strand.
ACGTCGCCCCCGCCGATTCCAGCGCGATGCGAAGATTCTCGTAGACCTGCTCCGTCTGCCGTTTCAAATCCCCCTTGCCGACGATTTGGCCCTGGGCATCGACGGCCGTCTGCCCCGAGACATGAATCGTCTTGCCGCCGACGCTGGTCGCGACATGCGACCAGCCGAAGGTGGGGCAAAGCTCGGGCGGATTGATGAACTCGATGGTCATTCGCTTTCTCCAAAGCCGTATCACTTGATCGAACCAACTGCACTAGAGCGGCTTACGGATTGATGTAGCGATGAACGTTGCGTTCTGTAGGGAACGCCCTCCGTGGCGTTCCGCCGAACTGGACGATGTCGGCCCCAGCAATCCATCTGCAGCGACCGCCAGGGCGGTAATGTATGGCGTCAGAGACAGGGCCGAGGATTTCGCGGAATGTTGGATGATGGGGTCCACATCGTCCAGTTCGGCGGAACGCCACGGAGGGCGTTCCCTACAGAACGCTACGTTCATCGCTACATCAATAATGCATTCGCGGAGGGTGGTCTGGCTAACCGATCTGGGCGAGGTCCATTGAGGCGCCGAAGCGTTCCAGCACCGCCTGCCGAAGGGCGGCGTGCTGTGGTTGCCGCAGGCCTGGATCGGCAGACATCAGGGCAAAGGCGTCGTCGCGGGCTTGCTCGAGGATATCGCGGTCGGCGAGAAAATCGCCGATGACGAGATCGCCGACGCCGCTCTGACGCGAGCCGAAAAACTCGCCGAGTCCGCGGATGCGGGCGTCTTCCTCCGCCAATGCGAAACCGTCCGTCGTGCGCGTGAAGATGCGCAGGCGAGTCCGGGCCTCCTCTGTCGTCGTTCCCGTGAAGAGATGGCACTCGCCCGCCTCTTCCCCACGGCTCACCCGCCCTCGAAGCTGATGAAGTTGCGAGAGGCCAAACCTTTCGGCATGCTCGATCAGCATCACGGTCGCGTTGGCCACATCGATGCCGACTTCGATCGCGACCGTGGACACCAGCAGATGCAGCTTCCGCTCGCGGAAATCATGCATCGCCCGCTGCTTCTCATCGTCGCTCATTCGGCCATGCAGGAGGCCCACCTTGAACTCGGCAAACGGCCCCTGCTGCAACTCGACCGCCGTCTGCTCCGCGGCTTTCAGATCCAGCGATTCGGATTCCTCGACCAGCGGGCAGACGACATACGCCTGCCGTCCTTCGCGGAGTTGCAGGCGGATGCGATCGTAGATGCGATCCCTTTGCGATTCGCTGTGCCATTGCGTTTTCACCGGCTGTCGCCCCGGCGGCAGTTCGTGGATCGACGAGACGTCCAGGTCGCCGAACACGGTCAGCGCGATCGTTCGCGGGATCGGCGTTGCGGTCATCACAAGATAATGCGGATCGACGCCAAGCTTGCGGATGCGTGCCCGCTGCTGCACGCCGAACTTGTGCTGCTCGTCGATCACGACCAGCCCAAGCTTCGCAAAGCGGACGTCCTCCTGCACCAGCGCTTGCGTCCCCACGACGAGATCGACATTCCCGGCCGCGAGATCGTGCAACGCCTGCTGCCGTTGCGACGACGTCAAACTGCCGGTCAGCAGCAGCCGGCGCACTCGGCTATGCGCGAGAAAGCGATCGAGCGTTTCCGAATGCTGGCGAGCCAGGATTTCGGTGGGCGCCATCAAGGCGGCCTGATGCTTGTTCGCGACCGCGGCCAACATCGCATAGATGGCCACCGCCGTCTTACCGGCTCCGACATCGGCCTGAAGAAGCCGCTGCATCGGCCGGTCGCTGGCGAGGTCCTTGCAAATGGCGCGAACCGCGAGATTCTGGTCATCGGTCAGGCGGAACGGAAGCAACTTGCGAATGCGGGCATCGATTTCGGTGTCCATCGGCAAACGGGGCGCTTGTTGGCGGTCGCGAATCTCGCGTCGGCGAGCGGCCAAGGCGATTTGCAGCAGCAGAAATTCCTCGTAGATGAACCGCCGCCGTGCGAGACGGGCCTGGGGCAGCACCTCCGGAAAGTGAAGCTGCCAAAATGCGTCCTTCACCTCGGGATAATGATGCCGCTCGCGGACGGACGCGGGCAGAATCTCGATGCAATGCTGCACCCCCTGCGTCAGCGCCGCCCGGATCCACTCGCGCAGATCCTCCGCCCGAATGCTCTCCGTGAGGGGATAGATCGGAATGACCTGACCCGACGGCTGACCGCCGGTATCTTCGAGAATCTGCACGCGCGGATGCTGCATGGTCCAGTGATCGCGAAACCACTTCGGCTTGCCGCTGAACGCGACCTTCATGCCGTAGCGGAAAGGCCGCAGCGCGGTGATTTGGTTGAACCACACCCCTTCGACGCAGCGCCCTTTCTCGTCCGCGATCACGGCGCTGGCAATGCGTTTGCCGTTTTCCAAATGCTTGCCGTCGAACTCGACAAGCTCGCCGACGATGGTTTGCAGAACGCCCGCTTCGATCTGATCGATGCCGCGGACGTCGCTGAGGTCTTCATACCCGCGCGGGAAATGCCGAATCAAATCCGCGATCGTCGCAATCCCGATCTTCGCAAGCCGCTCGATGCGCGCGGGCCCCACGCCGCGAAGAAACTGGACGCTGCGCTGCAATTCAGGATGAGCGAAACGCGCGGTCATGGACGCTTAGGGAAGTCGGCTCTTCCAGTAGGATGGGTCGCAGGAATTGCGGACGATACAGAACACATTTACGACGGCTCCATCGTAGCTGTAGTAAATTGCGTATGGATATTTTCGAATGAGGGCTCGCCGCACATTGCTCCCGAAGACAAGCTTCCAGAACATCACGCTCTGCATCCGGGTCAAGCACGAACTCAGCGGCCATATTGGCTTCTCACGCGCCGCTTCACTTCCTCCCAAGACAATCCCAAGGAAGGATTCGCTTCCAGTCTCGCCTTGCGACGAAGCACTTCTTCCTAATGAGATTCCGGAACAGGAATCGCTTCGGGATTCGCCGCCAAATCGTCCCACAAATCTTCGACGAGTTGCAGCTTCTCTGCGGTGCTCAGTTCGAAAACCGATTGAATGGTCGGCTCCATCTTGTGCTCCAGACCCAAGAAAGGGACACTCCCGAGACATCATAACGCGCACCCGCAGCCGCGCGGCAGAAAACCCTCATTGAACGCCCGTTGATTCCCACCCACGAGCCGCGGCCCATTTGCGGTAGACGCGGAGCATTTCGGCCAAATTCACTCCCACAAGCTCCATCGCCTCGGCCTCTCCGATTCCAACGCCATGAATCAGGTCATTCAACGAGTTGTTGATCGCCAAGCAGGCGTCGGAGTTGTCGCGAGCGTCATTCGCAGCAGGCCATGCATCCAATAGCCTCTGCATTACGTCTGGCGAGATACCCAGCCGTGATTGAAAATCGAAGTCGAAATACCGAAACGTGGCCTTCATCGTACGACGGACCACTTCGCGTTCTTCAGGATCAAGGGCTTCCAGGGTCATGTTTCTCGCGCGCCGACCAGTTCAGCGGCCATAGTGATTCAAGACGTTTCGCTTCACCTCATCCCACGTCAGCCCGGCAGCAGGATTCGCTCTGAATTTGGCTTCGCGCCGAAACAACTCGGCTTTCACGTCATCGGAAATCGGAATGGCTTCGGGATGATTCGCCGCAATATCGTCCCAGAACGCTTCAGCAAGTTCCAATTGCTCGGCTGGACTAAGCGCCAACACGAAGGAAAAATCGGGAGACGCGGAGGGCTTGAAATCCGACATGGCTATTCCTCGCGAGCCGTTCATCATATCGCGAACTCGCCCTGCGGCGGCGGTGTCGCGGACAGCGAAGCGGGCAGCACGATCGTGAACGTCGAACCTTCGCCCGGCGCGCTGCGCATCTTGATCGTGCCGCCGTGCATTTCGACGAACGCCTTCGCCGTCGCGAGCCCGAGGCCCATGCCGCGGCGGTTGAATTCGAAGGTTCCCGAGCGATGCCGCGAGGCGTCCATCCGGGTGAAGAAAGGTTCGAAAAGATGAGTCTGGCTGACCGAGTCGATGCCGATGCCGTTGTCGCTGATTTCGATTTCCGTTCCGCCCCACTCGTCGCGCCGTGCTTGCAAGCGAATCGTGCCGCCGTCGGGCGTGAACTTGATCGCGTTCATCAGAAGCTGCACGATCGCATCGCGAATCTTGTCCGGTTCGACGCGGACCCACCCCGCTTCCGCTTCGCCGTCGCACCAGAGATGCTGACCTCGCTGTTCCACGAAGCTTCGTACCTCGTGGGCCGAGACGCGCAGCAGTTCGGCGACGGCCGTATCCTTCGGGCTCGGCGTGCGGTCGAATCGCTCGGCATGCAGCAGCGTCGCCATGCTGTCGATCTGGCGATTCAGCCGCTGGCTGGCAGCATGGATCTGCCCCATCCATTCCGGCGGCGCATCGGCCGGAGCGTTCGCGGCCAACTCCGACAGGCCCGAGATGATGGTGAGAGGCGTGCGCAATTCATGGCTCGCCACGCGAATGAAGACGCGTTTCAACTCATTCGCTTGGCGAAGTTCCGCATTGGCCGCTTCGAGTTGGCGATTCGACTGCTGCACTTCCATCAGCAGCCGACGGCGATCCGCGTGGAGGTCGTAGTAGTCGCACGCCTGACGCATGACGGCCTTGAGTTCGTCAGGCTGCCATGGCTTGGCAATGTATCGGTAAACGTGCCCTTCATTGATCGCATCGATCACCGCGTTCCAATCGGAATACGCGGTGAACAACAAGCGAATGACTTCAGGATGGCGGTTTCGGAGGCAGCGTAAGAACTCGACCCCGGTCATCTCCGGCATGCGCTGGTCGCTCATCACGACCTGCACCGGCTCATTCGCGACGATTTTCAACCCTTCGCTCGCCCGGGTGGCGCCGAGCACGCGATAATCGAAGCGCAACAAATCCTTGACGCTCTGTACGAGGTCCGGTTCGTCATCGACCACAAGCAGACAAGGCTTCGACATGTGCGTCCCAGCACTACCGCAAGACAGGTGCTGTCATTATGAAGCGATGAGAGCCGAACGCAAGGAAATGTTGGAGCAAAGCAGCTTCGAATCACCATCCAAGCCCAGGGGCGAGCGCAGCAAGCTCCTGGGATCCGAGTGTCGGAAGAGCGACAAGTTTCGGTCTGGAACCCAGGAGCTCCCTACGGTCGCCCCTGGGCTTTGTTAACTGCTAAGGAAATGTTGGAGCAAAGCAGCTTCGAATCACCATCCAAGCCCAGGGGCGAGCGCAGCGAACTCCTGGGATCCGAGTGTCGGAAGAGCGACAAGTTTCGGTCTGGAACCCAGGAGCTCCCTACGGTCGCCCCTGGGCT
>JAIEPT010000272.1 GCA_019748295.1 Gemmataceae bacterium
AACGTCGCCGCAAGCTTTGTTCATGTATGCGCCACATTGAACTGGAACCCGCGCTAGGGTGCTGCCACGCCGTTCATCTGGCTTACGCCTGTTTGTCGAAGCGATCCGCCGTCCCCCAGAGACCGAGGGCGGGGTTGGAGACGTAAAAAACTTCTTCGCCGTCCGGCATGGTGTTCCAACCATCGCGTAGTGTGCGGATGTCGTAGCGCTGCGACATCGCGGCGAGATCGCCGTAGCCGAAACCGGCGCCTTCGATTTCTTCGCGCGTGAGGTGGCCTGGACAATAGGTGATCTTGAAGCGGCCTTCGCTGGAGCCGTGAATGAGGTGAGCGGCCGCCGAGAGATTCGCCGCGAGTTCCGGTTCGCTTTCGACGCGCTGCAGCGTCGTCGGCGTGCCGCGGTAGCCGTAACGGCGAATCAGCTTGTCGATCGTCGGATCCTCGCCGAACTCTTTGACTCCGGGCGCCAGGACGATCAACTCGCCGCCGTCGGCGATGGCCATGCGGGTGCGATAGACCGCCTTGTTGCCCAGCCAAGTCGATTTGAACTCGAACGGATCGAGGTAAACGACGACTTTCTTGGGCGCCCGATCCAGCCGATCGAGATTCGCCGCTCGGCAGACTTGGGCCCCACGCTTAAAGCAGGCATCGTCGTCGCCGGCATAAAGCCCGCGCGTGACGAGATGGCCCGCCTCGTCGCGTGCTCGAACCGTCAGCAGGTAGACGATCGGCAAATGCTTGGTGAAATGCTGCGACGCATAATCGAAGACCGCCCGCACCGGCGTCTGGGCTCGGCCCATGATGCGCTCGATGCCGTGGACCGCGCCAAGCCAATGCGTGCGGTTGATGAGGTCGCTGCCGCCCACACCGACGAAGATGTTCTTGCTGTGATTGGCGATGCCGATGACTTCATGCGGGACCAGTTGGCCTATCGAAAAAATCGCGTCCCAGTCCTCTTCGACGACGATGCGATCGATCTCGACGTTCATCGGGAAATTGAGCTTGCCGCCCGAAATCGCACGCACGAAGGGGGCGGGGACTTCGCCGAGCGGGACCACGCCGTTGCGCCAATCATGGACGCGGAACAGCGAGTGGGGCACGCCCGGAAACATGCGATCCATTTCCGCGCGCGTCATCGCGGCGTGCGTGCCGAGAGCGGGAAGGATCACGATCTCGGTGTGGTCTTTCAGCCGTTCGTAAAGAGCGCAGGTCAGGAAGCCGGCCCACGCATGCATGCGCGTGATATCGGGCGGGATCAGCAGGACTCGCTTCAGGTCGCCTTTCTTGCGAAGTTGCGCCAGCATTCCGTCCAGCAATTCTCCGGCTCGTTGCTCGGAAATGGCCGTTGTGGGCGAGCCTTCGTGGAAAAACTCCATCGTCCCTTCCTTCTACGGATTCGTGCGTGATTTCTTTTTCGTGGGCTTTGCCGCCATTCTCGCCGTTCGATTCTCGCCGATCAAGCTTCGCAGCGTCGCAAGGTTGATCTTGTCCATGGTCGATTCGCCTTCCTCATCTTCCTTCGGCGTCTCCATCACCATGGGACGGTCGGCAAATCGAGGGTCATTGACGAGCAGGCGAAAGGCTTCGAGCCCGATCATGCCTTTGCCCAGATGATCATGGCGATCGACGCGGCTGCCGAGCGGCTTTTTGCTGTCGTTGACGTGAAAGGCGCGAAGCTTGTCGAAGCCGATGAGACGGTCGAAATCCCCCATCGTCTGCTGATACGTCTCCTCGGTCCGGATGTCGTAGCCTGCGGCGAAGACATGGCAGGTGTCGAGGCAGACGCCCAGACGATCCGGATCGGCGACTTGATCGAGAATCGCCGCGAGTTCCTCGAAGCGCCAGCCGAGAGCCTTCCCCTGGCCGGCGGTGGTTTCCAGGAGGACCATGACGCGGAATCCAGGGCATTGACGATGCACGTCATCGAGTGCGGTACTCACACGACGTAAACCCGCCTCGGCATCGCCATCGGTCGGCGCCCCGGGATGGGTAACGAGATACGCCAGCCCGAGCTTTTCCGCCCGCTGCACTTCATCCACGAAGGCGTCGATCGACTTCCGATACAGAAGAGGGTCCGGCGAAGCGAGGTTGATGAGGTAGCAATCGTGCGCCATCGGAAACTTCAGCGATGATGCAGCGATCGCCGTGCAGAATTGGTCCACGCTTTCGTCACAGAGATGTTTGCCGACCCAGCGGTTGTTGTTCTTGGTGAAAAGCTGGACCGTCTCCATGCCTTCGGCCACGGCGGCTTCGACCGCTTTATGGCAACCGCCGGCTATCGACATGTGGGCGCCGAGAAGGGGCATGGTCGTCCTCCAGTTTTCTATGTAGCCCTCTCGCTCCGCGAGAGGTAAGCGGATGAATGCCATGCCGCGGTGAAGGATCCATCCGCTTACCTCTCGCGGAGCGAGAGGGCTACCTGCGCTTCGCGCCTTTTTTGTTGATCCCTTGATACGTAGGAGAGGCATCGAGGTCGAGCGTGGAGAAGTCGCCTAGCTTCCATTTCTCGACGGCGATGGCGGCCATCGCTGCGTTGTCGGTGCAGAGCCGCAAGGGGGGCACGATCAACTCGGCGCCTTCGCGGGCACACATCTCGGCCAAGACGTCCCGCAATCGCTGATTGGCGGAAACGCCTCCTCCGACGGCGAGCCGCATGATGCCGCTGCGTCGGATCGCCAGTCGGCATTTGGCTGCCAAGGCATCAACTACCGCTTCTTGGAAACTCGCCGCCAAGTTCTGTCGTTTGGGCCCCGGCTCCGGCAACGGCCCTCTGGAGACGCCGGCGCCATGAACCGCATAGAGGACCGCGGTTTTTAGTCCGCTGAAGCTGAACTCGAAGCGATCCGAGTGGAGGAAAGAGCGAGGGAAGTCGTACGCTTTGGGATCGCCGCCCATCGCTTCGCGCTCGACCGCGGGGCCGCCGGGGAAACCGAGGCCCAGGATAGCAGCGACTTTGTCGAACGCTTCGCCGGCCGCATCATCGATCGTGCCGCCGAGGAGGCGGAATTGCAGGGCTGTGACGCACTCGAAGAGATGCGAATGCCCGCCACTGACGACCAGGCCGATGCAGGGGAAGATGTCGCGCTCGGCGGCGAGGCGGCAAGCGTAGATGTGCGCTTCGACATGGTTGGCGGCGATCAGCGGAACGTCGAGTGCAAACGCCAGCATCTTCGCGGCACTGACCCCAACCAGGAGCGCGCCGACAAGGCCGGGCGTGTTGAGAACCGCGATCGCGCCGAGGTCGTTGAGCCTGACGTTGGCGCGTTGCAGGGCTTCGTCGATCGTCGGCAGAAGCCGTTGCAAATGAGCGCGAGCCGCGACTTCGGGCACGACGCCGCGAAACTGCGAATGCAGTTCGGTTTGGGAAGCCACGACGTTGGCGTGGATGCGGAACTGGTCGTCGAAGATCGCGACCGACGTTTCGTCGCACGAGGTTTCGATGGCGAGAAACAGCATGGCGCGCCTGCGAAACGGGATTAGCGCCGGCCCTGGCCGCGGTAGCGTTTCTTGGGTTTCGGCGCCAGCGTCGCCGTCGCGCTGGGGCGACGTTCGGCAAGCTCCGCCGGAGCGCCATAGTCGAAATCTTCGATCTTCACGCGCGGGATCTTCTTGCCCAGTTGGCGTTCGATCCGCTCGAATTGGCCGCGCTCTTCCGGCGTCACCAGCGTGAGGGCCGCACCTTCGTCCCCCGCGCGACCGGTTCGGCCGATGCGGTGGACGTATTCCTCCGGCGCCATCGGCACATCGTAGTTGATCACATGGGTGATGTGACGAACGTCGAGCCCGCGGGCCGCGATGTTGGTGGCGACCAGGACGGGAAACTTTTGAAGCCGGAAGCCGTGCATGACTCGTTCGCGCTGGCTGGGGCTGCAATCCGCGTGCAATTCGCCCGCATGGATGCCGACGTCCTTGAGCCACTTCGTCAGCTTCTTGGCGCCGCGTCGAGTACGAGTGAAGACGATCACCGACGGATCGACGAAGCTCTCGAAGAGATGCTTGAAGAGGGCCGTCTTGCGAGGACCAGGGACCGGGTAGGCGGTGAACGAAACGGTGGCGGCGGCTTTGCCTGTTTCGCCGACGGAGATGCGTTCGGGCGACTTCAGGATCGATTGGCTCAGTTTCGCCACTTCGGGCGGCATGGTGGCGGAAAAGAGCAGCGTTTGCCGTTGTTTCGGAAGGAAGCTGAGGATCCGCTTCACTTCAGGGAAAAACCCCATGTCGAACATCTGGTCCGCTTCGTCGAGCACCAGAGTTCGGACGCCGGGGAAATCGATGCCGTTATCGCGGAGGTGGGCCATAAGTCGGCCCGGCGTGGCGACCACGATGTCCACGCCCTGGCGGAGGGCACGCACCTGGGGGAACATTGGGGCGCCGCCGATGACGACTTCCGTTTTCAGGTTCGTGCCGGCTGCGAGCCCACGGATCACGCCGTGAATCTGGGTGGCGAGTTCGCGGGTGGGGGTCAGGATGAGCGCGCGGGTGCCGCGGCCTGGCTTGGCCAGCAATTGTTCGAGGAGGGGCAGCACAAACGCCGCAGTCTTGCCGGTCCCAGTCTGCGCGGTGCCGGTCAGGTCCTTGCCCGCTCGGACGACAGGGATTGCCTGTGCCTGAATCGGAGTCGGGACTTCGTAACCGAGATTTTGGAGATTGCGAAGGAGAGGACCGGGCAAACCAAGTTCTTGAAACGTCATTCGTAGCTCAAACGGTACTGCGGGATTCGTATCTATCCCTCAATCATAGGGGAGAAAACGGCGGCCGACAATGCGAACAAACCCCCGAAGGGCGATTTGCAGGTCGCAAGGCGGAGGCAGCGAGGCTTCCCCTCTCCCCCGAAGGGATCCACTTGGCCCGTGCAATGAAGTCGTCGCGGGGGAGAGGGTGGCCGAAGTCCGGGAGAGGGGTGCTTCCGAGGACAGGCGCCTGAGCTGGGCGCGCCTTGCCGCAAAGATCATGTCAATAAGGACGAGTCTTCGGAAGCGCCCCTCACCCGCCCTTTGGGCGCCCTCTCCCCCGCGGTGATTGTTCGGCACGGGCCTATTTGATCCCTGCGGGGGAGAGGGGAAGCTTCGCTGCCTCCACCAACATTTTTCCGTTACTTCACCTGCGACACGAATCGGGCCTGGCCGCCGCTGGGCAGTTCGAGCAACTCGGCTCGGACGACATCGCTCGTCCTTCGGCCGGTGTCGATGCGGAAGGTCAATGTGTGCATGCCGCGCGGCAAGTCGATCGTGACGCGTTCGCTGGCAGCGACGGATGTATCGTCCGACCACATCTGCACGCCTTCGGCCAAGCCGATGCGGATGCCGATTTTGCCAGGCGAAACGACCTCGATCTGAGTCCGCAGGAAGACCACGCCGGGCGCTTTCGCGATTTCCGCGAGAGGCAAGTCGCCCGAGATGCGGCTGTAAGCGGTGTTCCAGTTCAGGCTCGCGTCTTGCCGCAGGGCGGAACCGAGAGCCTTCGCGTCGAGCGTTGCAAACAATGCCGGCGGATTGGCGAGGATCTGCCATCGCCGGGCGACCGATAGGTGCGAGACGCCAAACGGCCCGGGTTTGCCGATCTCCGAGAGGAAGCGGACCAGATCGACCAATTCCGCATCAGTTAGCGTGCGGTCGATGCCGTCAGGCATGAGCGAGCCGCCGATCTTTTTCTCTTCGATGTCGTCCGCCTTGATGACAAGTTCTTCGCCTCGCGGATCGCGGAGCACCAGTTCCTTCGGCGTCTCACGCTGGACGATGCCGCGAATCACTTTGCCCGCGGATGTAACCACATGAGCGGTGTTGTAACCTTCGCGCACGATCTTGCTCGGCAGGATGATCGATTCCAGCAAATAGTCCGGCTGGGCACTGGTGCCGATTCCGGAGAGATCCGGGCCGACGATCCCGCCCGCGCCGCCGATGGCGTGACAACTCAGGCAGCCGAGGGCAGGGCGGCGGAAGACTGCTTCGCCGCGAACCGGGTCGCCTTCCTTGGGAACGAGCGCGAGGAATCGTTTGGTTTCGCCGACATCAAGCTTGCGTTGGCGGCTGCCGTCGCCGGAGGCGCCTTGAAGGACGGCGACCAGAGCAGGGGGGGAGACGCCAAGAGCGACCAGCGTCCGCATGCCGACGCGGGCGGCGTCGTCGGTCGGTTTCGTATTTTGCAATGCGGTGGCCAGGGCGTCGGCGCCGTTCTTCTTTTGGACGAACGCCGTGAACAGCGGTTCGAGATCGACGCCGCTAGGGGTGGGCTGCTTCAGCAAAAGTGCCGCTTGGTCGGCCGCAGTTTTCTCATCGACTTCCGCGAGTCCCACAATCGCGGCGAGGCGCACTTCCGCGGGGCGATCGGGGCCGGCGAGTTCTCTCAGCTGCTTGACGGCGTTTGTCCCGTGCATGCGAACCAACGCGCAAATCGCTGCGCGACGGCGCATGGGATCGGTCTTGGGATGGACGGCGATCTGCTCGATGTTCCCCATGCCCCCGGCGTGCATCGCCCCTGCGAGTCGTAGTCCCGCGCTCGCAACCGCCGAGGACTCGTCGCCGATGAGCTTGCTCAGTTCGGCCAAGTCTTTCCAAGATGCCCGAGATTTCGCAGGCGTCGATTGTTCGAGGGATTCCACAACGCGGACACGGTCGGCTGGCGTCAAGGAAGTCGGAGCGGAAGCGACTTGTTCCAGCACCATGTCGCGATAATCCTTGCTGCCGGCCAGCAGCACAAGAATGTCGGCCACGTTTTCGTTGGCGACCGATTTGTTCCGAATGAGCTTGGCGAGGACCGGCAATGCATCCGGCGCCTTCACTGCTTGCAGTGCGAAGGTGAGATGCTTCACCTTGCCGCCGAAGGTCAGCTTGCCCGCCTGGAATTGCGGACGCCAGTACGGCTCGAGCACGATGGCCGCTTTGCGAAGCGCGAAATCGAGCAGCGGGTCGGTGGGATGGTCGAGGGCGACCAGAGCTGACTGCAGAGCTTCCGCCGATGGGATGTGCGTGGCAGCAAGCACGGCTTCGAGACGCACGCGCGGATGCGGATCCGCGGCTTGTGCGGCGAGGAGGCGGGTGGCTGCGGGCAACCGATCATGCCATGCGCTGATCGCTTTGGTCGCCGCACCGCGGACGCGGGGATCGGGCGAACGCAGAAGGCGGCTAAGCAACGCGGGTTCGACTTTGTCGAGAGATTGATACGTCCACAACGCTTCGACCAAGTGCCGCGGCGCGTCGGCATCTTTCTCGTCGAGTTTCGCGACGAACGCATCGAGGGCTTCGATCGCTATCTTCGCATCGCCTTCCATCAGCACACGGCGTGCATGCAGACGCGTCCAGGATTCGGGGTCCTTCAGCCTCGCGACCGTCTCCTTGAGCGGCACGCCGACGAGTTTGGGAATCTCAACCAGCGGTCGATCTTTGCGGACGATGCGCCATACCCGGCCACGGCTATGATCCCGGCGCGGATCGCGGAAATCGACCTGGTTGTGCTGGATGATTTGCTGGTAAAGATCGCCGACATAGATCGCTCCGTCTGGCCCCATGCGGATGTCGATTGGGCGGAATTTGCGATGCTTCGACTGCACCAGGGGCGGCAGTTGCTTGGCGACGAACCGGTTTTCCAGATCCTGCACCTGATAACGGTAGATGCGGTGCGAGAGGAAATCGCCCGTCAGAAAATTGCCCCGCATGTCGTCCGGCAAATGCCGACCGCCGACGATCTCGAGCCCGCAATGGCGTTCGGCTCCGATCTGGGTGATTTTCAGGGGCGGGACGGCATTGGGGTCGCTCGTCTGTTGCAGGGGCGAATCGGGAAGCACTTGGTTGAGGGCGCCAGGCCAAGCGCTTGCAATGAAGGAGCGGCCCCAGGCATCGAAATCGTGGCCCCAGGTGTTGTTCGGCGCGATGGAGCGATCGAAGACTTCGAGCTTGAGGCGATCGGTTCGCAGTTGCCAAATCGCTCCGCCGAACAGCTTGCGTGGGCCGTAGGGCGTTTCGACGGTGCTGCGGATGTAGACGCCCTGATTGAAGTACAAGTCCCCCTGGGGGCCCCAGCGAAACGTATTGAGCGTATGATGCGTGTCGTTGGTGCCGAAGCCTGTGAGGACGACGCGTTTCTCGATTTTGCCGTCCCGCTCCCGGTAGTGCACCAAATTCTCGCCCTGGCCGACATAAACGCCGCCATCGCCCGGCATCATGCCCGTTGGAACCATGAGCCCTTCGACGAACTTGCGGACCTTCTTCGCACGGCCATCCGGGCCGAAATCTTCGAGGACGACGACGTAATCGCGCGGCGCCTGGCCCGGCAAAATCTGCGGGTAACCCGGAGCACAAAGCACCCAGAGCCGGCCTTGCGGGTCGAAGTTGATTTGGATCGGATTGACGACGTCCGGCTCAATGGCGACGAGTTGCATCTCGAAGTTTTCGGGCAACTGCGTCAGCTTCAGCAGCGCCGCGGGATCGTCGCTCATCTCCTGTTGCGCTTCGGCGCGTGTCGCGACGGCAAGTATTGCAATGACCGCGGTTAGCCGCGACGCGAAGCGGAGCGCGGACATCAGACCTTGCAAACACGCGAGGTTCATCGCTCGCCTCCCTTCGCCGGCTTGATTTCAATGGTCCGCTCGCGGGGCACGCGCAGCTCGGCGATCGTTTTTTCCAGCGCGGCGATCTCGTCGTCGTACAGCTTGAAGTCGCCGCCGATGAAACTCCAATGCCGGGAGTGGTCGTTGAACGGCCGCCATCGGCGATAGAAGAGTTCGCCCTTCTTCACGATGGCTTGGCGTAGCTTCTCCCCCTCGGCCAACGCGATGGGACCTTCCAGGGGCATTCCGTTTGCCAATTTCGATGCGGGGACGGTGATCGCCGTTTTGCCATCGAACTCGATGTAGTACGCTCCGTCCTTTGCGTTGTTCCATTTCATTCGCAGCACTTCGCCGGGCGCGCGGACTATTTCGTCCTCGAATGTGATTTTCCAGCCGCCGTCGATCGGCATTGTTTGCTTGATGGCAAACCCCGTCGGGGATGCGCCCTGTGGTCCGAATTCGAGTTCCCAGGGTGTGGGATCGACGCCCAGGCCGTGCTCGATGGCGGAAGCCATCGCCGCGTATCCCCGGTCGTTCAATTGAATGCCGTTGGTCGTGAGCACGGCCTTGGTGCGTCCCTTCGCTTCTCGCAACGGCTGGAGCAAGTCGACGTAGGGCGCCTTGCGTTCGCTCGCGATCTGGTAAATCGCTTCTGCGTATTTCTCCAAATCCTTGTTATGTTGCGAGGGGTCCGGCAGTGGTCGTCCAAGGTCTTCGTGCCATGTCGGCGAGAGCAGGATGAGCCTAGCCTTCACCGGGTCGATCTGTTCGAGCAGCTTGCGGTAGTCGCGGATGAAACTGGCCAGCCCCTTTTCGCCGGCGAACGACTCATTCAGCCCGTAACCCACGAAGATGACGGTCGGTTTCGCCTGCTTGATTTCGTTGAGCAATCGGTCCATGCCGTCGGGTTGTCGAAAGCCGCCGGTGCGGGCGAGGCCTTGGACGGTATCGCCGCCCCAGCCCATATTCCGGAAGGTCACGTTCGCTTGAGGCCAACGCCGTGTGAGTCGGGTTTCGAGATGGCCGAACGCATGCTCCTGCTCGATGACGCCGTTCCCCAAAAAAACGACGCGATCGCCGTCTTTCAAGACGAAGGGCTCTTGAGCATGTGCGACAAATGGGATGAGCCAAAGGAGGAAGAGGCCGACAAGGGGGCGCATCATGGCGGGGTTTCCACGCACCGGGAGAAAGCGGAACTCTACTGTACCAGTCGTTGAAGGACGCGGCAATCAAGACATGCCTGACCATGCTTTGCGGGCGCCGCAAATACCTCGGGCGTACGGAGTGGACCGCGAACGCT
>JAIEPT010000273.1 GCA_019748295.1 Gemmataceae bacterium
TCCATGCAGCCGTGCCGAAGTGCAGCTGCACGGATATTATACGCTCAAGACGGTTATTCGGATAGGCTCTTAGCGAATGATGCCGGCCCGATGAAGCGGATAGTAAACCATCAGCGCCCGGCCCAACAGCAATCGCTCGGGAACGAGGCCCCAGGTTCGGCTGTCGCTGCTCGCCTGGCTGTTGTCCCCCAGGCATAGGTAATGACCCGGGAAGATGTACATGATCCGCGGCGGGGCGCCGCGCCGATCGGTCCAGGTCGGATTCGTCGGATCCTGCCAAGCCGGGTTGTCGAAATCCATGCCCCGGTCGTTCGGCGTGTAATAGCTGTCCCGCCAGATGCGCAGCTTGTGAACTTGCACTTTCGCACTCACAGATCCGATGCTGGCTGGTTCCAAGTCGTTCGCATGCGGGCCGCGACGGGCTTCCAAATCCTTTTCTTCGATCTTCTCGCCCGGAGCGCGAATGTCGGGCGAGTTGAACGTGACGCCGTCGTTGAACGGGAGCGATTTGTCGACCCACACGATGAGCCGGGCATCGACGTTCGCGAAGCGGACGAGGTGCTCGCCCGTGCCGCGAAGCTTCGTCTGCTTGCGTTCGAGTTCCGTTTCCTTGCCCGCCGGATCGATCTTCACCAGGGCGCACTCGCCCGAGGCGAGATCGAAGCGGGCCTGATAACGGAATGGCCCGCGGCTCAGTTCCATGCGGAATTCGCCCTGGGCGGCTTCGACGTTGACGTCGGCTTCGATCATGAGGTCGCCGACCCAGAATTGCGAATCGAGCGACTTCTTCCACGGGATATCTGCGGGGCTGCGCGGAGCCTTCCCCTCGAAGTCATGAAAGTTCCACGAACGGGGAACGGTGTTGTAGCTGAGGATGTCCGCGATCAACTCCGGCTTCACGTTGGCGCCGATCGGGTTGAGCAGCGGACGGCGAACGTAATGCTGGTAGCGGAGCCAATCCGTTTCCTTGGCTTCGCCGACGAACGTGAAGCCGCGTCGGCTGTCCGCCTTCCAGCCGCTTTTCGCCTTGGGATTCCAGCGCGGCGGGATCACGCCTTCGAGATCTCGGGCCGGGAAGTCGTTGTCGTAGACGATGCGGCGCATCGCGAGCAACACTTCAGGCGTCTTGCGGACGATCTGGAAGCTGCCGCCGCGGAAGCGATCCATCGCCTTGGCGTGCGACTCAGGAAAATCGCGAAGATCCCGTTCCCACGCATCATCGGCCTTCGGATCGTAATCGGGGGCGGGGTTCTCTTCGTTCCCCTGGGGCGTCCACACGTAGATGCGGCCCAGGAAAATCGCGAAGAACTCGCCGGGCAATCCAAGGAGCCGTTTGATGTAGTTGTAAGGGACGAGCTTCTTGGTCGGCTCTTTCGGATACTTGAAGACGACAACGTCGAACCGATTCGGCGAGGCGATTTTCGAGTCGTAGAGACACTTGGCCACGAGCACGCGATCGCCGCTGCTCCACGATTCGTTGCCGCAGCCGATCAGCCCCGCGGACATCAGGCAAGCGAAGATCCAGAGGGGGGTCTTCTTCATCGAAACCTCTGGAAGAAGTTGGGGTGATAGCAATTCTCGCAGATGAAGCCGAAGACGAACTCAGGCTCTCCCGGCGTTTGCGGATCGATTTCCTGACTGAAGTTGACCAGGCACGGCCGGCTGCATTGATCGCAGGGAACTTCCTTATGGTATCCCAGCAGCGTGACCGCCATCGAACCCGTTGGGATGACGAACGCCTCGGCAAGAAATGTCTTCAAAAGCAGCACAAGGACGACGACGAAGACGACCGTCTCGAGGATTTCGCGGACGGAGTCGCGGAAGTCGCCTTCCGTTTTCTTCTCAGGCGGCTTCGTCTTGGAAGGCGGAGCGGCCCCGCGTTGCAGCGGCACGATTTCGGATTTGATCGCCGTCTCGACGACAGGACGCGGACGCGGCTGAAAGGCGTCAGGCGGCGGCCCGGGAGGTTGCGGCGGAATCTGGGGATCGGCCATCGGAGGGGTCCTGGCTTGCAGATCAGTTGGGTGCGCCGAACGATCGGGGTCGCTTCAGATCGAGAACACGGCCGAGGAGGTCGCGGCGGCGAATCGCGGGGTCGAGCCAGGTGCGGCTGTCTTCCGCCACCGGGCTGTGGTCGCCCAGAACAAAGTATTCGCCGCTTCCCAATCGCACAGCCTGCCCCGCCATGCCTTGCGGCCGATAGTGCACGTCGCGCGAGAGGCGAAATCGATCGACCCGCACGCAACCGCGTTCAATGGTCAACCGAAGCGGCCGAACCACCGGCTCACGCGAAGCAGCGTCCGGCAGGTCGATCGCGTCGCCGATCGGTTGGCCGTCGCATGCGATGTGGAATCGCCGATCGACGAAGGCAACGGTAACGCGGCGTGTTTCGCCGCCCCGCCATGGCGTCATGCGAACGGTTGAAAGTTTGAGGGCGGGAGCTTCCTTCCCCTCGAACGAGTCCGGTCGAGTCCGCACTTTCAACGATCCCGCATTCGTGAGCGAGATGCTCGCTTCGATGACATCGGAACCGTCGGTGAGCGCGACCCGAAGGTTGCCGTCGGCGTGAAGCACCGTCAGGTCGAGGTCGGCGATGAAGTCATGCACCGGTTCCGCATCGGCGCGCGAACTCCCCTCGTAGGCGTATTCGTCCACGAACGGGCGGTATTGACGTTCATCGAAAAGAAAGCGGGCATAGATCCACGTTTGCGAGCCGTCTCGCCCATCGAGCATCGGGCGCCCGCCGACGAGTTCGCCTCGGGGATCGCGTTCCCATCGCCGCGAGGCATCGATGCCGTGTGGAGAGTAGGCGTCGTCGAAAAGCTCTTGCTGCATCGACGGGAGTTCACCAAAGCTCTTCCGCGAGCGGACGCCGTCGATCCAAACATCGCCATCGCGAATCTCAACCGTTTCGCCCGGCAACCCGGCAATGCGCTTGACCCAAGATTCTTCCCCGCGCTGAAACAGGACCACGTCCCATCGCTTGGGGGAAGCCAACGAGTAAGCCCAACGATCGACGCTGACGACGTCGCCAGGCTGATCCGGAGCCTGTGCGAGAGGCAGATCGCTATGTCCGCAGTTCGGGCAGTGCGCTTTGAAACAATCCGGAGCGGCGGACCCGACGACGACGGGAGACCCGCAACGCGAGCAAGCGCAGCGACGGTGTTCGCCGAGGAGCGTCGGTGCCATGCTTCCCGTGGCGATCTGATATCGCTGATAGCGCAAGGGCAACAGCGTCATCGCCGCGAGGGCGATGCAAATGCCGACCAGGAGCAACCGTCGTTCGACCATGTCCGCGTTATCCCATTTTTGGGCACGCAAGGACAAGGCAGGTTCAACCAACGCAAGCCCCAAGGTAAGCGCAGCGCACCCTGGGGATTCAGACCGCGGATGCAACGATCCCCAGGGTGCGCTGCGCTTACCCTGGGGCTTGGATCGGCAAAATTATCTTCGGAAGATGCCCAAACCGAAACCCCCAGGATGCCGCGGACGGGGCGCCGGGTAGACGGGTTCGTCCGGCAGCGGATAGCCGAACTTGACGGCCCGGTCGAAGCGGTCGGCATAGTCGAGTTCGATCAGGCGACGCGAGCCGGCGCCTGCGAAGAACATCTGAGGCGCCTCCATCCCCAGCGCGTAGCGTTGGGTGTAGGGCATGCCCTCATAAAGGGTGGCGGTGGGGCCTTGAATGATGCCGCGATAGAGGTCGGCTTCCGTCAACGCGGGTTGAGCGAAGGCGGAGGGAGAAGCGGCAAAAAGTGCCGCGAGGGCGAAAGGCGCGCAAAGGGTACGCATGGAGGCATCCCTGCAAGAGTGGGGGACCATCCATGGGAGAAACAGCGCGTCCTGCGGAACAAGGGTAAACGCGCGACCAGCAATCGGCTGGATAACAGAGTGATTTGCACGGAAATCGACGCGGCGGACGTAACAGAGATGCAGGTTGAACGCGAAGGATGGCCGTCAACGGAACAAGGGGAGGACGTTTCCGTCCTCCCCTTCTTCCGCTTCGATCCGTTCACCGATGTTTATCCGAGCGTCTTCAGGCACATTTCCGCTGGACAAACCTCCGTGTTTTCGGTTCGCCACGCAAGCCGCGTGGAGTCTAGGCCTCGACCGTGGAGAGGCATCCCGCCGTAGCCAGGAGGCCCAGGCCGAGTTTGACGATTAGTGGGCGGTGCAGCCGGCGGGGACATAGACCGAGCCGCTGCAAGGATGCGCGTGGACGGGATGCGCGTAGACCGGAACCGAGCAGCAATCGTTGTTCCTGCGGTGGAAACGACTGAAGAGGCCGCCTCGGCTTCCGCTGCAGCAATCATGGGCGCCATGGCAGTTGTCTGCCGGGGCGCTGCAGCAATCGTTCTTGTGGTGGAACAGACGGCTGAGCAGGCCGGGGCGGCCGCTGCAGCCATGGCTGCTGCTGCAGCAATCATCCATCGGGGCCGAGTGAACAACCGTGCCGCTGCAAACCGGGGCATGGCTGTAGACTGGCGCGACGCTGACGGAGCAGGTCGTGGAGCAGCCGTGGCAACGGTTGCGGCGGAACAGACAATCGACCGATTCGCCGCCACTTGTCATGGCGACCATCATCACAACGCTGTACATCGAAGAAACCTCCAGCAAAGAAATTGGTGTCCAACCCAAAGCGAAACTTATCGGCAACCCAAGGCACCTGAAGCAAACGCCAGGCCTTTCCCCTTCAAACTCGGCAAACCATCCAGTTCGCCCAATTTGCGTCAAATCGCCTTTCGGCGTGAGGCGAATACGCCGTTCTGAGTAAAAGGAAAGGCTCTTGGGCAGATAGTAAAGATGGAGGAAAAAGGAGTCAACAGCAAATTGGGGACTTTGAGAGGTTTTTGACGTGCACGCACGAATTTGGCGTTTTTTCCGCGAATCCCGGTTGTTTCTTCGCCTGGAATCGAAACGTGTTTCACCTGCGGGATGCAGGCAATACTATCTATTGCGACAATGCCGTTTTTTTCGACGCAAGCATCGTCGATTCGCGCGTTTCCATTCCGCTGAAGTGCACAGCCCAACGTTCGATCAGTCAGCTGCAAATCGACGCGCGGAATATGCTGAGAAGAAGGGTTGCACTCTGCGGGGAACCGTGGTTCCATCCTTTCGGATAAACGCCATTCGATTTGCGATGAAGGTGCAGTTGCTCCGCCGCCGAAGCGCCCTAAACCTGACCCGTCGTGCAGTGGCCAAACGTCGAGAGGAAACCATGGCCCCTACGGTGACGCTCTCCCTTTTCTCTCCGCGCACCGCCCGCACCATGATGCTGGCAGGTGTCGGCCTTTGCATCGCCGGATCTCTGGGCCGCGCGGCCGGACTCACGTTCGAGACTTGGTTCGTTCCGCTGCTGGTTTGGATCGGTTTGATGACGGCGGGGCTGGGCCTATCGCTGTTCGGCCAGGGGGGCAGGGCGGATGCGTCGACCTCAGGTTCGCCCCTCGATCTTGGAGCCTACGCTCTGACGGCCGGATTGTTGGCAGCGTTGGGAATCGCGGCCACGGTCCTCTGGATCGGCAGCTTCTTCACCACGTATGAGGATTACCCCGGCCCAGCCGGCGCCACGCTCGCTTGGCTGTCCATAGCCCCCGCCGCCTTCGGAGCGGCCGTCACCCTTGTCATGCGATTGCCATCCCTTTCCCGCACTTCGGAATCCCCGGAGACAAGCTACCGCATGCAGCTTGGGGCGTTGTTCGCACTGCTAGGCTTCGCCTTCGCCACCGCGAGCTATTCCGCCAGCGATCCCGAGAACCCGCTTTCCTGGGACACCTTTCGGCTCCTCTTCCGCAACGCGGGCCTCGTCTGCCTCATGGCGGCGAGCATCGCCATCTTGAGCGAACGACCGCGCCGCTGGCTCATCGGCGCCTTGATCGTCCTGCATTTCACCGCCATCGGCACCGCGACGATGGCCGTGGCCCCCTCGCCGAACACCATCAACCATCTCTGGGTCCGCGTCTTCCGCCCTTACCTCGAGTTCATGTATCTGAACAACGCCTACCACTTCTACTCGCCTGAACCTGGTCCGCCGACCCACCTGTGGATGCGGCTCATTTACGACACGGGCAAGACGGAACTGGACGAAGACGGCAAACGCCAACCGGTGCAGCAGGCGACGTGGCTTAAGCTGCCCGACATGGATTATCCGGGCAACCACAACTACCCCGTGTCGCTCGTATACCAACGCATCCTGGCCGTGACCGAGAACGCCTCCAGCAACGAAACCACCCCGGCCCTCTACGTCAATGGTCCGCAAGGCCCCGTCGCCGCGCCGTTTTTCCAGCAACGCCTCAACAACACGCCTTCCGCTCTCGGTTTGCTCGGACAGGTCCGCCCGCAGCTTGCGGCGCCCCTGCATCCCGACGTTCCCGAGGCTCAGCAGTACACCCGGCCCACGATCGCCAGCCATCGGCTCATGCAGTCGTACGCCCGGCATGTCGCCCTCCTCCCGCCGCCGGATCCGGGCTGGAAGTTTCATAGCGTGAAGATCTATCGCGTGCTTCATGTGCTGCCGACGGTCAAGGCGATCGTCGATGGCCGCGACCCGCAGGATCCGCTCTGGTTTCGTCCTGCGTACGGCGGACAGTACGATGCGGAAGGCAACCTCCTGGATCCGAATGAACCATTCCTCTACTGGGTGCTGCCGATCCTTCGGGACGACCGCAGCCGGCAGAACTCCACGATCCGGAACTGGGCCCTCAAGCATGCGGGGGATCCGAACTGGATTTGGGACGCCGAGAACAAACAGTGGACGACGGAGCCACAACCGGCTCGCTAGGTGAAATTCGCCCGAAGGTCTATCAGGAACCGCAACATGTCGGACGCTCGCGAACCTGCAGTCGGCCGGGCCGCCGCGTGGAACCGCTTTTGGTTCACGCCCGCCGATCCGACGTTGCTCGGCCTGATCCGCATTTGCTGCGGGATGATCTCGCTCTACACGATCGCGGTCTATTCGTTCTCGCTCCAGGATTTCATGGGCGAGCACGGCTGGTACGACCGCGCTCTCCGCCTGGACATCGTCCGCAATCGCGGCATGGTCGTGGGGCCTCTCAACTGGACCCTGGCTCCTCCCTGTCCTCCCCCCGAAAACGGCTGGCAGGAAAAATACCTGCACGACTTTCGCGCCCGCTGGGGCGAGGATCCGCCGGCGCCGTACCCCAAGGACAAGGAATCGGCCGACTACACCGACAACTTCCGCGCCGGCATGAGCTTCGACCTCCGCAACAACGGACTGCGCCCGCCCGAGAGCTTCATCGAGCAGGCGTATCTCGAGCTGTACGCCAAGATTCACAACGCGCCGCCGGCGAAGTATCCGAAGTTTCCCGCCGTTTTCGATCGCGACCTCGGCTACCCCTTCGCCTTCGGCGAAGAGGCCGTCGAGATCGAACGCTACTTCGAGGAACAAGGTTTCGACCCGCACATGAAGTACGCCCACGGCGTCCCGGCCTGGTCGATTTGGTTCCACGTCGTCGATCCGACGAAGATGGCGCTGATCCACACGGGATTCGTGTTCGCGACCTTCCTCTTCATGATCGGCTTCTGCACGCGCTATACGTCATTCCTCGCCTGGTTCGCGGCGATGAACTACATTCACCGCAATCCCATCATCCTGTTCGGCGTGGACACGATGATGGGCATCCTGCTGCTGTACCTCGTTCTCGCTCCTTCGGGGTCCGCCCTTTCGGTCGATCGTTGGCTGTTCCGCAAGCGCTACCGCGCCGCCTTCGGAGCCGAACCGCCGCCCCCCGAGCCGAGCGTCTCCGCCAACGTCGCCTTGCGGATGCTGCAGATCCACGTCTGCATCATCTACTTCATCGCCGGCATCACGAAGCTGCAGGGAGCCGCATGGTGGAACGGCACCGCCGTCTGGGGCACGATCGCCAACTTCGAGTTCGCCCCCATGCATCTGGACTGGTACATGGCGATCCTGCGCGGCATTCACCGCCATCAACTCGTCGGCGACACGTTCCTCTTCCTGAGCGGCCTGTTCACGCTCGCCTTCGAAATCTCCTACGCCTTCCTCATCTGGCGTCCGTCGACGCGCTGGGTGCTCCTGGTCGCCGCCATGATGTTGCATGGGCTCATCGGCCTTTGCATGGGCCTGAAGACCTTCGCCCTGATGATGCTCGTGATGAACATGGCGTTTCTCAAGAAGGAGGAGGTCGAATTTCTCCTGGGCCGAATCAAGCCCGCATCCAACGCATCCAACCTCCCCGCCAACCCACCGCAACCGCCCGCCGCCCGCCCCGCAACGATGCCCGAACCGGAGACCGCAACGGCCTTCCGGGCATAGCATTGAGGAGCCCGGCCAGGGACCGGTCCAAGCCGAATCGCGCACCGTGAATCAGTTGTCCTCCTTCACCCGCAAGTTGAAATCGCCCAACTCGCCGTCGAGCGTGGTGGCGATGATGTGGAAGACGCCGTTTTCGCGGGGGCGAAACGTGATGCGGGCGTCGAGATTGCCGCCGCCGTCGTCGTCCGATTCCAGGACCTTGAATCGGCTGTCCATGAGCCGAAGGAAGGAATCGAAGTGGTTGCTCGTCATGTCGAGCGTGTACGCCTTGCCGGCTTCGAGCTTCAGGCTGTAGAGTTTGAACCGTTGCTTGCCGCCGAGCTGATCGAAGGGGTCGGTGTTGTCGAGCTTGGTGTCGATGGAAAGCCCGCCCTTCGGAATTTCCTGGGCTTTGGCGAGCTTGTATTTCAGTTCTTCGATCTTCAGCGCGTAGGCGCCTGTTCCCTCCTCGAAGCGAGTCGCAATGACCTTGAAGTCGCCGGTTTTTTCAGGCGAAAACACGATCTGCGAGTGCGTGTCCTGTCCGCCGTCGTCGTCCTCCGCCAGTTGCTTCCCGGCGCCATCCTCCAAACGCATGTACGTGTCGAAGTCGCTGCTGATGAGATCGATCACATAGGACTTCCCCGCCGCGAGCCGCAGCTTGTGCGTCTTCGCCGGCTGGTTGTGGACGGCATCGACGGGATCGTTCGCATCGAGTTTTCCTTCGAAGGATGCGGGGACTTTGAGCGTCCCCTTCTCCCCCTCGGCTTTTTTCGGATCCGGCTGTTCCGGAGCCGCGGCTGCCAGGAATGCGAATAACGGGGCCATCAGAAGGGCAACGATCATCTTCGACATGGAGGTCTCCTCGGGAAGTGTGCGGAGAGGAAGTGCGTCGTCATTATGTTCGCTCGCGGGGGACTTGTCTTGCGAAAAAAAGAGGAAAATGCCTGCTCCGAATGCGAACGTTTTCTCGCGGTCCGCAAGAGCCTCCGACGGCGTCCATGTCGGAGCATGCGCCGATCTTCACATACTCCGTACCTGTGCTTCCAGCGGGCACGGGAGCGTATGTCTCCAAAAGCGTTGGAAACCAGTTCGACACCAAGTTCCTCCCCTGTCCAGGCGATGGGCTTGTGACGGTCATGTCGGTTCCGGGCGTATTCGGAAACGCCTTCCTGCTTGCCGTCGAGCGTCCGGAGGCGGCTCTGGCAGGCAACGGCAGTTCACGCTGAACTACCACGGCCTCGCCCAGCCCTAAAGCCTAAGTACCTGTTGGAGGGGCCGTTCGGCTGCAAGAAATGTCCTCTTTTCATGGGACGCGTCGCCGGTTTCCGCACCACTTATCCTCGTACGGCTCGGAGCCGCTGCCTTTGACGGCGGTCGCCAGTCGTGTCAGAATGCTCAAAAGCGCGTAGCCGCGGCAACCCGGAGGACGCGAAAAAGGACGAGCCGAAACGCGTGGACGGGAAGTCGGATAAGGGGAGGACGCCGTGACCGACTTTTTCCTGCACCGTCCCGCCCGGAATTGACGCCTTGGCACGACGCCGTACACTGGAAGGACGGTGGCCGAAGTGGCGGAATGGCAGACGCGCCGGACTCAAAATCCGGT
>JAIEPT010000114.1 GCA_019748295.1 Gemmataceae bacterium
CGGGCCATCACCGCCCGCAGAGGATTTGCACCTCCTGAGACGCAACATGCCTGGCGCACAACCAAACCGACAAGTTAGATAAACTTGTCGCCACGAATGGCAAA
The DNA here is from genome assembly GCA_019748295.1 of Gemmataceae bacterium. Classification (GTDB taxonomy): domain Bacteria; phylum Planctomycetota; class Planctomycetia; order Gemmatales; family Gemmataceae; genus JAIEPT01. The sequence goes on from JAIEPT010000114.1 coordinate 105, forward strand.
TGCGGTTTGACTTCACATCGCCGCTGACCTCACGCGGAGCGTGAGGACCACTCTGGATCGCGGTAACGTATCGCATCGTGCGCTTCGGGTCCATCGCGAGAGGGCGGGTTCTTACAATGAGGCAGAGCGCATTCACCCTTGGGAGGAGCATTCGCCATGAGCGCATCGTTCGATTTCGGGATGGTTGGCCTCGGCGTCATGGGGCGAAACCTTCTGCTCAACCTTGCCGACCACAACTTCGGCGTCGCCGGCCTCGATACTAACCAGGAAAAAGTGCAAGCTCTCAAGAATGAGGGCGCAGCCAAAAAAGTGGATGCAACCACCGATGCAAAGGCGTTTGTGGCGATGCTCACGCTGCCGCGCGTGGTCATGCTGCTGGTTCCCGCGGGGAAAGCGGTCGATTCGGTGCTCACGGAGTTGTCGCCGCTCCTCTCGCCTGGCGATCTCGTCATCGATGCGGGCAACTCGCATTTCAAGGACACCGATCGCCGGGCCAAGGAGATGGCAGCCAAAGGCCTCCACTTCTTCGGCATGGGCGTCTCGGGGGGCGAAGCGGGTGCTCGCCGCGGACCCGCCATGATGCCGGGCGGGCCGAAGGACGCTTATGAACGCGTTCGGCCCATGTTCGATGCGATTGCCGCCAAGGTCAACGGCGAGCCGTGCGTCGCATGGTGCGGCCCCGGCTCGGCGGGCAACTACGTCAAGATGGTGCATAACGGCATCGAATACGGCCTTATGCAGATCCTGGGCGAGTGCTACGACATCATGCGTCGCGGGCTCGGCATGAGCATTCCGCAGATTCAAAAGACGTTCGCGGAATGGAACCAGGGCCCGCTCGCCTCGTTCCTTGTCGAGATCACGGCAAAGATTCTGACGAAGACGGACCCCAAGACGGGCAAGCATCTCGTCGAGGTGATTCTCGACGTGGCTCGCGGCAAAGGCACCGGCAAATGGACGACGCAGGAGGCGGCCGAGCTGCAATCTCCTTTCCTCGCGGTGGAAGCCGCCGTCGCCATGCGAGATCTTTCGGGACAGGAGGCGGAACGTGCGGAGGCCAACCGCATCTACGGCGGACCTAGCACGATTGCCGATGCAACTCGGATTAAGAACCATCTTGAGAACGCCTGCCTTGCCGCATTTACGATGACCTACGCTCAGGGCTTCGGCCTTCTGCGGAAAGCCTCCGCTGCCTACGGCTATCAACTTGAGTTGGAAACGATCGCCCGCATTTGGCGCGGCGGCTGCATCATCCGGGCGGCGTTTTTGGAAACGATTCGGCAAGCGTACAAGACGCGGGCCGATCTGCCGCACTTGATGCTGGATGCGAAGATCGCCGAGAGCCTGAAGACAACGCAGGGCGATCTTCGCGAGGTGTTGCGAGCCGCGCTGGGAGCCGGCATTCCCGCGGCAGCGTTGTCGGCGTGCTTGCAGCTCTTCGATGCGTACCGCTCCGGCCAACTGCCGACGAACCTTGTTCAGGCCCAACGCGACTTCTTCGGCGCCCACACCTACGAACGCGTGGATGAGAAGGGCTCGTTTCACACGAAGTGGGAGGAGTAATTCTCGTGCTGCAGCGGAATGGCGTTTGCGAAGTTACAGGCCTGTCTGCGTTTTCGCCAGAACCTGTTCCAACGCCCGTGAGCCGATGATCGGCGCCTTGCAAACGCCTTGTTCGCACCAGTACACCGTCGCCACTCCTTGTGCACTGCGATTCGCAAGGAGCGGCAGCAGGGTGTCGATGCCGTTGCGGGTGGGGCGATCGCTTTTGCCGGCCAGGACGCGGCGCGGGCGAAAGGTCTTGGCGAGCAGCTCGCGGGTTTTCCGCGTTTCGCTGTTGCTTGGATCGCCGACGAGGACGAACTCTTCGACGGGGCCCAGGTAATAATCGAGGGCGATGCACATCTGCGCGGCCGCGGCGGGAGACGATTCAAGCAGGCCGCGGAAAAGGATCAACGTCTGTTCCGCCTTCTCGCGCAGGTCCGCTCGTTCCGTGAGCGTCGCCAAACGCAGCAGTGCCGTCGTGGCGACCGAGTTGCCGGAGGGCGTGGCGTTGTCGTGCGGATCCTTGGCACGGGCGATCAGCGTCTCGTGCGTGTTTCCCGTGTAGAAGAATCCGCCGGCTTGAACGTCCCAAAACTCGTCGATCATCACGCTCGCGATTTCGAGCGCGGACTCGATCCACCGAGGGTCGAACGTCGCTTCGTAGACGCTGATCAAGCTGTCGAGCAGATAGGCGTAATCCTCAAGGTAGCCGTTCAGCTTGGCTTGCGAACCTTGGAAGCTGGTCCGCAAAAGACGGCCCTCCGGCGTCCGCATGTGGGCGAGGATGAAGTCGGCTGCCTTGCATGCGACCTCGACGTAATCCTGTCGATCGAAGGCGAGGCCGGCATGGGCGAACGCGGAAATCATCAGGCCGTTCCACGCCGTCAGGATCTTCTCGTCACGGGCGGGAGGGATGCGTTGCGTGCGGGCCGAGTAAAGCTTCGCCTTGGCATCCCGAAGGCGCGTTTGGAACGCATCGAGCGGCAACTTCAATAGTGCCGCATCCTGCTCGTCGCCGCGAGCGCGATGCAGCACGGAAACTCCCTCCCAGTTCCCATCGGCGCTAATGCCCCAAACGGACGAGGCAATCTGAGCGTCTTCTTTGCCGAGGATCGCTTGCACCTCGGTTGGCGTCCAGACGAAGAACTTCCCTTCCACCCCTTCGCTGTCCGCATCTTGAGTCGAGAAGAAGGGGCCATCGTCGCGAGTCATCTCGCGGCGGACGTAATCGAGCGTTTCCTCGGCGATCTGGCGATAGAACGGGTCGCCAGTCACTTGCCAGGCTTCCGTGTAGACGACAGCGAGCTGCGCGTTGTCGTAGAGCATTTTCTCGAAGTGGGGCACAAGCCAGCGGGCATCGGTCGAGTAGCGATGGAAGCCTCCGCCAATCTGATCGTAGACTCCGCCGCCTGCCATGCCGTCGAGCGTTTTGCGAACCATGGCGAGGGCGTCGTCGGCCGCGAAACGTTGATGCAGGCGGAGCAGCAACCGGAGATCCATGGGATGCAGAAACTTCGGGGCCCCGCCAAAACCGCCATACTTCGCATCGAAGCGACGACCCAGTTGCCGGTGTGCATTGTTCAACAATTCCGGAGTCAGATCGCCGGGCGTCGAATCGAGGCCGAGAAAATCCTGGACATGTGCGGAAAGCTCGTCGGCCGACTTCAGCAAATCGTCGCGTTGGTTGACCCACGCCGCAGCGAGGGTTTCGAGCACCCGGCGAAACGAGGGTCGGCCGTACAGGTCGCGGGGCGGAAAGTAGGTGCCGCCGTAAAAGGGTTTGAGGTCGGGGGTGAGGAAGACGGACATCGGCCATCCGCCCTGCTTGGTCAGCAATTGCACCGAGGCCATGTAGATTTGGTCAAGGTCGGGGCGTTCTTCGCGATCGACCTTGATGGAAACAAAGTGCTCGTTGAGAAACGCGCCGATTGCGGGATCCTCAAAGCTCTCGCGCTCCATGACGTGGCACCAGTGGCACGCGGAGTAGCCGATGCTGAGAAAGATGGGCCGATCGAGATCCTTCGCTTTGGCGAGAGCTTCGGGGTTCCATGGGAACCAATCGACGGGATTGTGGGCGTGCTGCTTCAGATAGGGGCTGGTTTCCCCGATCAGCCGATTCGCAAACGCCGACATGTCGCACCATTCGAAAGCGGGAAGCGGCCCCCGAGGAAGCGAAGCAAAACATCACATTGCTCACTTCCTCGGAGCGCAGCGAAGACAAAGCCGGGGCCAAAATGGATTAGGACACCACAGCATTCCTGCAACTCGCCCGAACTAGTTCCGCGATTTCTTCGTCCGAACGCATGACGGTTTCGAATGCGTGCTTGCATTCCGGGCTTTTCTCGAAAAACTCCAAAAATGCCTGACTCGCTTGGCCTTCCTCGACAAGACGCACGAACTCTGCTATCCACTCGGCTGGAATTTGCCGAATAGCTTCATGCCAGCTTGCAAGTTCGATTGCGGACATGGATCTTCTCCTTCATGTTGGCTCGACCCATGCCCGAACGATTATTCGGGTTGATCGAGGTAGTCCAGCAGACGACGTTTCAAACTGAGACGAGCCCTGGAAAGCCGCTGCGCTGCAGCGCCTTCGGAAATCTCAAGTTCAATCGCGATGCCTGCAAGTGATGCGCTCTCAAAATAAAAACGGCCGAGAATGGCTCTATCTTTTGCATCAACCAGATGGTTCACTGCAAAACGAATATGCTTTTGCATTTCTCGATCCGCTGCACGATTGCTCGGATCTCGCAAATCTTCTGACTCCGGCTTTCTTTCCAAGTAGAGTTCTTGGGCACGGTCGGATCGCTTTTCCTTTCGGTCCTGATCAAGCAACATCCTTCGGATCGTTGTCACCAAATAATGAGCAGGTGCATCGACTTGGTCGAGGCGATTCAAGAGCTTGTCCCCATGCAATCGGGAGACAATCTCTTGAACTAGATCTATTTGAAGAAACGCTCGAGCCAGACAAACATGACGCAAATTGAGGAAGATTTCCTCAAGACATTGCAGGTCATAGGCTTGTATCATGCGAACCCGCGTGAATCGGTAAGAGCGGCTATCTGCCTTGAGGGCGTTTACCGTCGAGGAAATGCACCGTGGTCTTTTCTCGTCGATCCAAGCGAGGAATGGATGAAAATCCGGGAAACCATGGGGGCATCTGCGTGGGCCTGCTACAATAGCCGAGGTTCCCGCCAAAGCCTGCCGCTGGCTGTTCGCCTTGATGCCCCCGCCATGTCGCATCAAGGGCGAAACGAATCGAAACGGTTTCGTAATCCCGCCCGGGGTTCCGTTCGGTTCAACCTTCCTGAGCCGGCACACGGAGGAGGTTTCATTCCCATGTCCGAGACGAAAGCCCGTCGAGACGGATCTTCGGTCGCCGTTGCTCGCCCTCGCTCTCGCCAAGAAGGCGACGACTTCGAGGAAGATCGGCGTGAGCCGCCCCGGCAAGAATCGCCTCCTCAAGAAGTCGCCAACCTCGCCCCTGTCGATACCTCGACCGGGTTCGATTCCGAAACCAACAACCGTTACGAAGAAATCAAACGCGGCACCACCTATATCTCCCAGCTGCAAGCCATGACGATGGTGCAGCTCATTCAGGTGGCGCGCGACGAAAGCATCACCGAATATACCGGCCTCAAGAAGCAGGACTTGATCTTCAAGATCCTGAAAGAAAGGGTCAAGCAAAACGGCCTGATGTACGGCGAAGGAACGCTCGAAATCCTTCCCGACGGCTTCGGCTTCCTTCGCAGCCCGGACTACAACTACGTCCCCTGCCCGGACGACATTTACATCTCGCCGAGCCAAATCCGCCGCTTCGGCCTTCGCAACGGCGCCGTCGTTTCCGGCCAAATTCGTCCACCCAAGGAAAACGAACGCTACTTCGCGTTGTTGCGGGTGGAAGCGATCAACTTCCAGGATCCCGACATGCTCGCCCAGAAGGCGGTTTTCGAGGATTTGACGCCGCTTCACCCAAATGTCCGCCTCAAGCTCGAAATCGATCCGCAAGAAATCAACATGCGGGTGCTCGATCTCGTCTCGCCCATCGGCAAAGGCCAGCGCGGCCTCATCGTCGCGCCGCCGCGCACCGGCAAGACCGTACTCTTGCAAAAGATGGCGAAGAGCATTCTCCAGAATCATCCCGAGTGCTACGTCATCGTGCTGCTCATCGACGAACGGCCCGAAGAAGTGACCGAGATGGAGCGGAGCGTCAAAAGCGTGCGTTCCGAAGTCGTCAGCTCGACGTTCGACGAACCCGCGGCCCGGCATATCCAGGTCAGCGAGATCGTCATCGAAAAAGCGAAGCGGATGGTCGAATACGGCGAAGACGTCGTGATCCTGCTCGATTCGATCACGCGCCTGGCTCGCGCCTACAACAATGAGCTTCCCCCCTCGGGAAAAATCCTGTCCGGCGGCGTGGACGCCAACGCCCTGTACAAGCCGAAGCGTTTCTTCGGCGCCGCCCGCAACATCGAGGAAGGCGGAAGCCTGACGATCCTCGCCACGGCTCTGGTCGATACCGGCAGCCGAATGGACGAAGTGATCTTCGAGGAGTTCAAAGGCACCGGCAACATGGAAGTGCACCTCGATCGTCGGCTCGTCGACAAGCGAGTCTGGCCCGCGGTGGACGTCAATGCGTCCGGCACTCGCAAGGAAGACCTCCTGCAGTCCCCCGATGAGCTTCGCCGCACCTACATTCTCCGCAAGGTGCTCGCGGACATGAACGCCATCGAGGCGATGGAATTGCTCACAAGCCGCATGAGCAAGAGCAAGAGCAACCTCGACTTCCTCAACACGCTGAACCTGGCGTAGGATCGCGAGCGATGGCGAAATCCAAGAAACGGCTGCTCAAACCGGTGATCGAAGTTTTTTCGAGTTTCCGGGAGGCGGAAGCAGCCGATTTCGAGCGTTGCCGAAAGATGACGGTGGCCGAGCGTTTGCGCGAACTGGCACTCCTCCGGTGGATCAACTATGGAGATGCGGCTACCGGACGACTTCAAAGAGTTTTTGAAGTTGTGCAACGCGAAAAAGCTTGAGTACATGGTGATCGGCGGCTTCGCCGTGGCACATTATGGGTATTGTCGGCCCACTGCGGACATCGACATTTGGATTCGCCGATCCGACGCAAATGCTCAGCGAATGGTGAAGGTGCTGCAGGCATTCGGTTTTGATCAGCCGGGCTTGAATGCGGTTCTGTTCCTCGAACCTGAAAAGATGCTCCGCATCGGAGTAAGCCCGGTCCGCATCGAAATCCTCAACGACATCTCCGGCGTCGCCTTCGACGCATGCTACGGGCGACGCATCGAAAGCCGCTGGGAACGAGTGAAAGTGCCGGTCATTTCGCTTGAGGATTTGCTCGCCAACAAAACCGCCAGCGCTCGTCTCAAGGATTTGATCGATGTGGAATCGCTCACGGGCGTGAACCCGCCCGAAAAACGCCGTCGGACCTCTTAACTCTCACTATCTGTGCAATGCGAAATGGGATCTTGAGTTGATCTCAATCCAAGCCCAGGGGCGAGCGCAGCGAGCTCCTGGGATCCAGACCGTAAACCTTATCCCACTTCCGGCGCTCCGATCCCAGGAGTTCGCTGCGCTCGCCCCTGGGCTTGGGTGGTCCACTTATTCCTTCCGCAATTCCACTTGCCCTTGCCGCGTAGTCGATGGCTTCGCCGAGGATGCACGCGGCTGCTTGCGAGCATGGAAACCCCGTCCTTGTTCGGATTGTGCGGCAATCCAGGCAAGGCGAGGGTGTGTTTGCTATTTCGTCCAGGGATATTCGGAGTAATCCCCCGATTCGATGCGAGCGAGCTTAGCTAGGAACCAGTCCGGCTTGAGCAGCTTCCGTCCCGCGTTGCGCGTCTCGGCGATGCGTTCCGGCATCGGCAGGCTCATGCGTCCCGCGAGCCGTAGACGCATCAGATGCAGGAAGCATTCGTCATGGATTGCTCCACTGGTTTCCTTCGTGGCGATCTGCCCGTCGAACAGTTCCAGCGCCTCGTCCGCCTTCCCCGTCATCTCGCGATACTCGGCATCGGCGTGGACGAAGAAGTCGCTCGCCGTCATGCCGATCTTGCCATGCTGCGCCTGAGCCATGCGATGCTGTCGAGTCGCGGCAGGGGTGTCGCCTATGCGCAGCGAAACGAGCGATTGCCACATGAGGGCATTGGCGATGCCGCTCTTGCGATCGTTCGCCCGCGCATGCTCCTCACTGGCCGCGAAAAGCTGCAGGGCCTCATCGAACTTCCCTTCTCGGTAACGAAGGAAGCCCAGCGTGGAAGTGCCATGGATTTGCCGAAAGGTGCTTCGTTCGCTGGCGGCCAAATATTGCCACATGAGCCGTTCGTATTCGTCCCAGCGATCATAGGGATAAACGAGCCCGGCCCTTCGTTCGAGCAGGATGAACCAACTGTCGTCGTCGACAGCCACTTCCCGTTCGACGTAGTCGATCGTCTCGCGAATGCGGTCTTCGTATCCGGTCGGATCGATAAGGTAGTACGCATCGATGAACACGCGATGCGCCCGGCCCTGGGCGGGGCAGTGGCGGTATTCCGGCTTGCGGGCTTCCGTCATCATCTCGACGGCGGCATCCAACCCGCCTTGCAGCGTCTTGAGGTAGAAGAGGTAGACTTCGATCCGCCAATACGCGAAAAAGAGCCACCAACAAGGCTCGCCCAAGGCGCGGGCATGCTGCATGCAAGCGTTCACGGAGGCCAACGCCTGGGGAGGATCTTTCTCCACATGCGTCCAGAACTCGTGAAACATCGGCACGAACCGGGAACGCTCCGCATCGCCCTGCTTCAGCGCGGCGTGGTGGTACGCGTGGAACCAGCCCCAAAGATCGACGAACATGCATTCCTCCTCGGAACGCATTGTAAGACACGATGGCCCGGCGGGCAGTCGCTGTTACTAACCACGCCCCGGAAAAAAAGGAAGTGGGTTATATTCGCTATCGCTTTTCGGTTAGCGATGGTACGCTGGAAGGCATGGCGAGCGTCCTGGGGACGTGATCGCATCACACTTCTTGCCAGGGAGAGGGTCATGAAGCCGCGTAATTGGGCCCTGCTGATCGTTGGATGCTTCTTCGCCGTCGCGCTGCAGGTCGGCGTCGGCCTCTGGTTCATCTCGTCGCATCGCCCCCATGCTCATCGCCAGGACTTTGCGATCGCACGCAACGATGTGCGTTTCGACGTCAACTTCGCGGATCCCGCCTTCGATGCGGCCGAGGAGCCGATCCAACCCGAGGAAGCCGGCAAGATTCGTGAAGTCGCGGCTCCCGCCAAGGACCTCGTCCTCACGCCGCCGGTGACGCATCAGAACCTGAGCGTCTTCTTCATCCGCGGCAGGGAGACGACGCCCAACCGCAAGGTGATGCCGCTCGAAGTCGCCCTGGCCAACGGCCTCGCCACGGTGCACCAAGACCTCACGATCGACAACTACGCCGATGTGCCGCTATTCGTTCAGGGTGGGGACATCATCAAGGGGGGCACGCAAGACCGCACGCTCCCCTACGACATGCTGATCCCGGTCGCGGCTCGTCGCGTCTCGCTGCCGGCCTTCTGCGTCGAACAAGGCCGATCCGGCCCGCGCGGCGACGAGATCAGCGCCTCGTTCCAGACTTCGACCGAACAACTGCCGACCAACGCGCTCCACCTCGCTGCTCGCCGGCAACGCTCGCAGCAAATGGTGTGGAACAGCGTTCGCGACCTGCAGACCGATCTCGCTCGAGTCGTCGGCAACTCGGTGCAAGCGCCGATCTCGCAGACGAGCCTTCAACTCACCCTCGAGCATCCGCGCCTTCGCGAGAGCATCGACGAAAGCGTCAAAAACCTTGCGGTTCTGCCAGTAGAGAACGACGTGATCGGAGCCGTCTTCACGGTGAACGGCAAAGTGCTGCGGGCCGAGACCTACGGCTCCAACGCGATGTTTCGCGAGATGTACGCCAAGCTGCTCCGCGCCAACGCCATTGCCGCCCTGGTGGAGAAGCGGCCCGGCCAGCGAGTCGAGGCGCCGAACGAGGAAGCCGTCCGCCAGTTCCTCGCCGCCGTCGAAGGGAACAACAACGTGCAACGCAGCCGCCGCGACGGCACGCTGAATCTTCGCCAAGAATCGAACGGCGTCGTGATCTTCGACACCTGCGACGTCCAGGGCGACAACGCCGTGCTGCACCGCAGCTACCTGGCCCGATAGTCGTCCGGCAACTTGCCAGGAATCGGGTAGGAGGGGGAAGTACTTCCCCCGTCCTCCCACACCACCGGACGTACTCATCGTATCCGGCGGTTTC